>NZ_PSVF01000050.1:0-12107 GCF_002931975.1 Rathayibacter sp. AY1F3
CAACAGCGGCGAGCGCCAGCGCCCCCCGAACGGGGAATGCGCGGGCGCTCGCCGCTGTTGTCTACCGATGACGGGACGGGGCTCGGCGCCCCGCCCACCGGACAGCTCGGAGGAGCCAGAGGCAGATGGCAGGAACAGGGATGAACAAGGGTCGAGGGGCGCGCGGCAGTGACGACGAGATCGTCTACCGCCGCCACGCGAACGGACGCGGCATGGTCGCTCCCGGATCGCGCGTCTCGGCGACCGCGTACGTGGAGACCGGCGCCTACGTGGAGCCCGGCGCGACCGTGGGCGAGCGCGCCTGGATCGGCGCGGGCAGCTGGGTCGACCGCGACGCCATGATCGGGCACAGCGCCTTCATCGGCGCGAACGTGCACGTCGGGCCCGAGGCGATCATCGGACCGGGGGCGCGGATCGGGAGCTACTCCCGCATCGGACGCTCGGCCGTGATCGCGACCGGCGCCCGCATCGACCGCGACACCGTGGTGCCCGACGGCGCCCGGAAGGGCATCGACGAGGCGAGCGAGAGCGGCCGCCGCGCGGCCTGACCCCCACGACCCTGTTCCGCCGGCTCCCCGGAGCGGCGGAATAGGGTCGTTCCATGTTCGAACTCCACCACCTCAGCGCCCAGGAGCAGTGGGACTGGCTGCAGCGCGGAGAGGTCACGCCTCTCGAGCTCGCCGATCACTACCTCGCCCGGATCGAGCGGTGGAACGGGGAGCTGGGCGCCTTCGCCACGGTGACCGCCGATCGGGCGCGGGAGCGGGCATCAGCGCTCGGCACCGGGCCCGGAACCGCTCCGCTCTGGGGCCTGCCGAGCGGCGACAAGGACCTCTGGCGGCGCGCGGGCGTGCGGACCGCATTCGGATCCCGGCTGCGCGAGCACCACGTGCCCACCGCCTCCGACGAGATCGTCGAGGTGCTCGACGCGGCGGGAGCGGTCAGCCTCGGCAAGACCGCGGCGCCCGAGTTCGGGATGCCCTCCTACACCGAGACGCGCATCGGCCCGCCCGCCGTCACGCCCTGGGACACCCGCCTCGGGGCCGGCGGATCCAGCGGAGGAGCGGCGGTCGCCGTCGCCGCGGGACTGCTGCCGTTCGCCCCCGCCTCGGACGGCGGCGGGTCCATCCGCATCCCCGCCGCGGCCTGCGGTCTGGTGGGACTGAAGCCCTCCCGCGGACGCGTCGCCGCGCTCTCCGGCATCGGCGGGGTCGGCGGCCTGACGGTCGCCGGGCCGATCACCCGCTCGGTCGCCGACGCGGGCCTCCTGCTCGAGGGCATGCTGGAGCGGACGAACGGCCGCCTTCCGCAGCGCTGGTCGCTCGGCGCGCCCGGCGACGGCGACGGCTCGTTCCTCGGCGCCGCGGTGCGCGGAGAGGGGCGCTTCCAGATCGGCGTGCTGACGGACTCGCCCTGGGACGAGGAGTACGAGATCGCTCTCGCTCCGGAGGCGCGCGCCGCGCTGGACGAGGGGATCGCCGCGCTGGCCGCCCTCGGCCACGGGCTCGAGGAGGCGTCGCTGCCCCCGAGCGCCCCGTACCCCGCCGCGTTCCGGACGCTGTGGCAGAGCGGCGCGGCGACCCTGCCCGTCGAGGGCGCGGACCTCGATCTGCTGGAGACGCTGACCCGCTGGCTGGTGGAGGAGGGACGCCGGCGCTCCGCCCGCGAGATCGTCGAGGCGGCGTCCTGGCTCTCGGGCTACGAGCGCGCGGTGATCGCGGCGTTCTCCGGCGTCGACGCGGTCCTGACGCCGTCGCTGGCGATGACGCCGCGCCCCGTCGGCTGGTACGACCTCGAGGATCCCGAGCGCAATTTCGAGCAGCAGTGCCTCTACACGCCGTACACGTCCTTCGTGAACGTGAGCGGCCTCCCCGCGATCACCCTTCCGCTGAGCACCACGGAGGAGGGCCTGCCGATGGGAGTCCAGCTGATCGGGCGACCCGGCGGCGAGGCGACGCTGCTGGCGATCGGCGCACAGCTCGAGCGGCGGGCGCGCTGGCAGAGGCGGCACCCGCCGCAGTGGTGACGGGGCAGGCCGCAGTCGTGACGGGTCCGGGTGCGGCCGCACGGCGGATGGTCAGGTCCGGCTCTGGTCACTGAGGTAAGCCTTGCCTATACTCGAACACGATGTGCATGTTCGAGGACCGTGACGGCTCCGCGCCGGTCGACGTGAAGCAGTTCCTGATCGCGGGCGACGAGACCGTCGTGCCGTGGATCCAGAGCATCCTCGACACCCTCCCCGCGAACGCCCGCGGCCAGGTCTTCGTCGAGGTCGACGACGCGCGCGGACTGCCGCCGCTCGCCGCCCCCGGACGGGTCTGCGTCACCTGGCTCGGCCGCTCCGAGCGCTCGGGCGCCCCCGGCACCGGTGAGCGCTGCTCCCGCGGAGTCGCGCTCGACCGCGCGGTCCGGGCCTGGGTCGGCGAGATGTCGGTCGTCGACGGCGACTACCCGTGGGCCGACGGCCGCCACGACTTCTGCGCCTGGATCGGCGGGGCCGGCCCCGTCGTCGCCGAGCTCGCCGCCGACGTGGAGGCGCGCCTGCGCACCTCCGCCGAGCACGCCGCGCGCTGACCGTCCGCCGGGCGTCCCGGCTGAGTGTTAGGCAAGGCTTACCTTCTGTGCGAGACTGAGGCGATGCCTCCGACGACCGCCGCCCCCGCCCGACCGGCCTACCGGCCGTACCTCGCGACCGTCGCCGCAGCGACCCGGATCGCCCCGCACTTCATCCGCGTGACCCTCACCGGCACCGGCCTCGACCACGTCGGCTGCACCGGCCCCGACCAGCGCATCAAGCTCGTCGTCCCCACCGACGCCTCCGACGCCCCCGCCTTCCTCGCCTCCGTCTCGGACCCCGACGGACCCGACGGACTCGACCCCGACTGGTACGGCCGCTGGCGACAGCTCCCCGACGAGCTCCGGAACCCGCTCCGCACCTACACCATCCGCGCCGTCCGCCCCGAGGACGCCGAGGTCGACATCGACTTCGCCGCCCACGGCGACACCGGACCGGCCTCCGCCTGGGTCGAGAGCGCCCGCGCCGGCGACCAGATCGTCATCATCGCGCCCGACACGCGCTCCGACCTCCCCGGCGGCGGAGTCGAGTTCCACCCCGGCGCCGCCACCTCCCTCCTCCTCGCCGGCGACGAGACGGCCGTCCCCGCCATCGCCGCGATCCTCGAGAGCCTCGACGACGACGCCACCGGAGCCGCGTTCCTCGAGGTCCCCACCGCCCACGACCGCCTCCCGCTCCGCCACCCCGCCGGCGTCCACGTCACCTGGATCGTCCGCGCCGACGCGGCAGCCCCCGGAGCGGCCCTCGGCGACGCGGTCCGCGCCTGGGCCACCCGCTTCCTCACCGCCCACCACCGCGGCGTCGACGTCAGCGACATCGACGTCGACCACGAGATGCTCTGGGAGGTCCCCGACGAGAGCACCGACCCCGGCCTCTACGCCTGGATCGCCGGAGAAGCCGGCGCGGTGAAGCTGATCCGCCGCTGCCTCGTCACCGAGCTCGGACTCGACCGGAAGCGCGTGGCGTTCATGGGGTACTGGCGCCTCGGCCGCCAAGAGTCCAACTGACCCGGAGCGCCGCAGGGCGACGTTCTGCGGCAATGTCGTCGGGCGCGATACCGCCGGTATCGCTTCCTCCTCCGCCTTGCAGAACGTCGCCCTGCGACGCTCCGGGCGCTGCTCGTAGGGGTGCGGCGCGCCGGGGGCGCGACCGCGGGGGACGGCGCGCCGGGGGCGCGACCGCAGAGGGTGCGGCGCGCCGGGGGCGCGACCGCGGGGGACAGCGCGCCAGGGGCGCGACCGCGGGGGACGATGCTGATCGAGTGGACCTCGCAGAGGGCGTCTCGAGAGTCACTGCCGACGGACCTCGCGCGTGATCGAGCGGTTCTCGGGTGCCTGGCGAGTCGGGCGACCGTGCCCGGACATGCTGATCGGATAGCACTCGGAGAGGGAGTATCGAGATCCAGCCCCGACCGACTTCGGCTGATCGAGCAGCTCGCCGGCACAGACCGAGCCCGACGACCGCGCGCAGACCTGCTGATCGGGCAGCCCTCGGAGAGGGCGTGTCGAGATCCACCCGACGAGCGCGCCAGGTGCTCCGCGCCGCCCCCGCGTCGAGTCGAAGTCAGCGGGGAGCGGCAGCGGGCTACAGGGTGGGCGAGACGCCCACGAGGCGGCTGGAGAGGGTCCAGAGGTCGTGGGCGAGAGCGCGGTCGCGGGCCTGGGGGTTCAGGGAGCCGTGCGGCGTCAGCTGGTCGAAGTAGGTGCCGCTCGCGGCGCCTACATCGGGCTCGGAGGCGAGGGTGATCAGCGGTACCGCACCCGCCTCGGCGGAGATGCCGAAGGAGCCGACCGAGAGGCTCGTCATCAGCTTCATCATCGTGCTGTCGGCACCGAAGCTCGTCGAGACGACGCCCGGGTGGAACGAGTACGCGTCGACCGACGTCGTCAGCAGGCGCTCCGCCAGCTCGCGGATGAAGAGGATCGTCACCAGCTTCGACGTGCCGTACGCCCGCCAGCCGCCGAGCCACGGACCGCGGCGGTTGTCGAGGTCGTCGAGCCTCAGGCGACCGAAGCGGTTCGCGAGGCTCGCCGTGGAGACGACGCGGACGCCGGCCCGCTCCCTCGAGGTCTCGATCATCCGCGGGAGCAGGAGCCGCGTGAGCAGGAACGGCGCGAGATGGTTGCTCTGGATCGTCCGCTCGTGGCCGTCGACCGTCTCGGCGCGGTGGGAGACGAGCCCGCCCGCGTTGTTCGCCAGCACGTCGATCCGCTCGTAGCGCTCGAGGAGGCCGTCGGCCAGGGCGCGGACGTCGTCGAGCCGGTCGAAGTCGGCCAGGAACGCGTCCCCTCCCACGTCGGCGGCGACCGCGCGGGTGCGCTCGGGGTTCCGCCCGACCACGGCGACGCGGGCACCGGCGGACGCCAGCGCTCCCGCCGCGACCCGGCCGATGCCGGAGCTCGCTCCGGTGAGGACGACGACGCGCCCCGTCATGTCAGTGACCACGGAGATATCCGCCCTTCTCGAGACCGGCTTCGATCTCGAATCGATTGCGCAGCGGATCGCGACCCGCCACCGTGTACGCGAACGGGAACCACATCCCGTAGAGCCGCCACTGCTCCTTGTGCACGGCCTCGTGCTCGAGGACGCTGTCGGAGACGTTGGTGCCCGTGAGGTAGCTCGTGCCGACGCAGGACCCTCCGCGGCCGAACGCCCAGGAGGGCAGACCGGTGAAGACGACGAGGCCGTGGCTGCGCCGGATCGGGCCCGTGCTCCACAGCGCGCCCCAGGCGAGTCCGACCGCGCACGCGAAGAGGTAGCCCGGCCGGGTGATCGCCGGATCCAGGGCCACCGTCGCGACGGCTCGACGGAGCGCGCTCACGCGCTGTCGCGTCCGTAGGTCTCGAGCAGCCGCAGCCAGACCTCGCTGATCGTCGGATAGGAGGGGACCGCGTGCCAGAGGCGCGAGAGCGGCACCTCGCCGACGACGGCGATCGTCGCGGAGTGGATCAGCTCGCCGACCTCCTTGCCGACGAAGGTGACGCCGAGGACGACCTTCCGGTCCTCGTCCACGACCATCCGCGCGGTGCCCGTGTAGCCGTCGGCGGCGAGGGCGGCGCCGGCGACCGAGCCGATCTCGTAGTCGACGGCGCGGGTGCGGTAGCCGGCCTTCTCGGCGGCCGCGGCGGTCAGGCCGACCGACGCGACCTCGGGGTCGGTGAAGACGACCTGCGGCACGGCCTCGTGGTCGGCGGTCGCGACGTGCGCTCCCCAGGGGGCGTCGTGGACCTCGGCACCGGTGGCGCGCGCGACGATCACGTCGCCGGCCGCACGGGCCTGGTACTTGCCCTGGTGCGTGAGCAGTGCGCGGTGGTTCACGTCGCCGACCCCGTAGAGCCACGGACGCCCGCCGCCGAGGGGAGCACCGTCGCCGCCCAGCACGAGCATCGTGTCGTCGACCGTCAGCGAGGAGCCGGGCTCGAGGCCCACCGTCTCGAGGCCGACGTCGCGGGTGTGCGGGGCGCGGCCGGTCGCGGCGAGCACCTGGTCGGCCTCGATGACGTCGCCGCCCTCGAGCGTCACGGCCACGGTGCCGTCGGACCGGCGCTCGACCGAGACGGGCGAGTCGCCGAGGCGCAGGTCGACGCCGAGCTCCTGGAGCGCCGAGCCGACGAGCTCGCCGGCGAAGGGCTCGAACGGCGCGAGGAGTCCGCTGCGGGCGACGAGCGTGACGGAGGAGCCCATGCCGGCGTAGGCGGTCGCCATCTCGGTCGCGACGACTCCGCCGCCGATGACGACGAGGCGCGGCGGCACCTCCTCGGCCGAGGTGGCCTCGCGGCTCGTCCAGGGGGATGCCGCGCGCAGGCCCGGGATGTCGGGGACGACGGCGGTGGTGCCGGTCGCGACGGCGACGGCGGAGCGGGCGCGGAGCACGCGCACCTCGCCGTCGGGTCCGGTCACGGTCACCTCGCGCTCGCCGCTCAGGCGGCCGTGCCCGCGGACGAGCTCGATGCCGGCGCCCTCGAGCCACTGCACCTGGCCGTGGTCGTCGAAGTGGCTGGTGAAGGAGTCGCGGCGGGCCAGGAGCGCGGGCACGTCGACTCCTCCGCTCACCGCCTGCGCCGCGCCGGGGAGATCACGGGCGGCGCGGAGCGCCATCGGCGGCCGCAGCAGCGCCTTCGAGGGCATGCACGCCCAGTAGGAGCACTCGCCCCCGACGAGCTCGCTCTCGACGACGGCCGCGGTGAGGCCGCCCTGGACCGCGCGGTCCGCGAGGTTCTCGCCCACCGGCCCTGCTCCGATGACGATGACGTCGAACTCGTCCGTCGTGCTGCTCATGCTGTCTCCCTGGGGTTCCCGGAGGCGTCGAGCCCCGTCGTCGGTGGGTGCCCGGCGCTCAATGCGCCGGCACGATCTCGGCCCGCCAGCCGTCGTAGCGGCCGCCGTGGCTCTCGACCGCCTCGATCACCTGGCGGAGGAACGCGGTGGTCGACTCCTCGTCGACCGCGGCGTGGTGGCTCGCGACGAGGACCTGCCTCAGCCGAAGCCGCGAGATCGCGATCTGGAAGCCGGAGGCCACGAGGACGCGCCCGGCGCGCCGTGCGGTGCTGCGGCGGGAGAAGACGGCGAAGTGGTCGACCTCGCGCAGCTCCCACACCTGGTCGCCGTAGCGGAGCCGGATCTCGAGCTGCTGCGCGGCGCGCTCCTGCTGCGCCTCGAGGGAGGAGCCGCCGGGCGCCGTGACGGTGGTGCTCTCGTCGCTCATCGTCCGGTGAACTCCGCCGTCGTGCGCTGGAGGAAGGCCTCGGTGCCGATGCGCGCGTCCTCGGACGCCGCGAGACGCGCGAGCGCCCCGGGGAGCGCGGCCGCGGCCTCGGCGTCGGACGCGGCGACCGCGAGCCGGGCACTGGCCAGGGCGGCCTGCACGGCGAGCGGCGCCTGCGCGGCGATCCGGGCGGCCAGAGCCCAGGCCGCCTCGGCGACCGTCCCGTCGGGGACGACCTGCTGCACGAGGCCGATGCGGTGGGCCTCCTCGGCGTCGAAGAGGTCGCCGGTGAGGATCCAGCGCATCGCGTCGCCCCAGCCGACGGCGCGGGGGAAGCGCAGCGTCGCTCCGCCGAAGGGCAGGATGCCGCGGGCGACCTCGATCTGGCCGAAGCGGGTGGACCGCTCGGCGAGGACGACGTCGCTCGCGAGCGCGAGCTCGATGCCGAGCGTGAGGCAGGTGCCCTGGAGGCCGATGACCACCGGCTTGCTCACGGGGCGGGTGCGCAGGCCCCAGGGGTCGAGCCCGCCCTCGGGCACGAAGTCGAGGCCGTCGGAGCCCAGGCGGGGCCCGATGTCGGCGAGGTCGAGCCCGGCCGTGAAGTGCCCGCCCTCGGCGAGGACGACGCCGGCGCGCAGCTCCGGGTCGCGGTCGAGCTCGCCGTACGCGGACGCCAGCTCCGCGAGCAGCCGCAGATCGGCGGCGTTGCGCTTCTCGGGCCGGTCCAGCACGATCGCGAGCACGGTCCCGCGCCGCTCGGTGCGCACGCGCGGTCTCTCGTCGCTCATCGTTCCTCCGCTCGGTCGCGTCCGACCATCTTGCCGGGTGCCGCCGACACGCGCTCGGGCTTGCGCGCCGATGGCAGGGCTCTCTCAGGCCCCGCGGGACAGAGCGCCGAGGAGGCGGAGGATCGTGGGCAGGTCGTCCTCGGCCGCCGTCGGCGACGACGGGGCGAACGAGGTGACGCCGGCGCCCGCGAGCGGGAAGCGGGACCGGAGGGCGTCGAGGCTCGCGACGAGGCGCGAGGCGGGAACGCCGAAGGGCACCGGGTCGAACAGCCCGGCGAGATCGGCGGGGTCGAGCACGTCCAGATCGAGGTGCACGTAGACGGAGGCGGCACCGGTCGCCTCGACCGCCGCGACGAGCGACTCCGGGTCGAGGGCGTCCGCGGGCAGCACCGCGGCGCCCCGCTCGACCAGCCGCTCGAGCTCGCCGTCGTCGGCGGAGCGGACACCTCCGAGGACGACGCGCTCGTCGGCCACCCGCTCCTCGGCGCCCGCGCTCAGGAGGCCGACGCCGCGTCCCAGCGCGGCCGAGAGGACCATGCCGCAGAAGGCGCCGCTGGGGGAGGACTCGGGAGTGTGCGCGTCCGGGTGGGCGTCGAGCCAGACCAGCGCGACCGGGCCCGGTGCCGAGCGCACGGCGTGCCCGATCGCCGCGAACTCGACGCCGCAGTCGCCGCCGATCGTGATCACGGGACCGGTGCGGCCCGAGAGGGCCTCGCGCACCCGCTCGGCGACGGTGGCGACCGAGGCGTAGCGGCGGATGCCGGTGTCCTGGGCGTCGCCCGCCTCGGCGGGGATGTCGAGGGTCGTGGTGGCGGAGGAGGGCAGATCGCCCCGGATCGCCTCGGCTCCGTCGACGAGGCGCATCGCGCGCGTCGACGCCGAGCCCTGCCACTGGGGGACGACGAGGAAGGAGGCCATGTCCCTCACTATGGCACGCGCGCCGCTGGCGGGTGCCTGCGTCCTCAGGCCGCGGGCAGGCCTCCGGGGACGGCCGCGGGGCGGAGCGACGGGGGCGCGCCGTCGAGGTCGACCAGGGCCTCGTCGAGTGCGGAGCGGGCGCGGTCGGCGGCGGCGCGGGCCTCGTCCAGAGCGCCGGCCGGATCGCCTGCCGCACGGCGCACCGCGGTGTCCAGCTGCCCGAGCGTCTCCTCGGCGAGGATCCGGGGTGCCGCGGTGATGCGCTCGCCGTGCACGGCGGCCAGGAGCAGCACCGACTCGGCGCCGAGCCGGGCCGCGGTGCGCGCCGCCTCGAACAGCAGGAGCTGGCGCTCGGCCTGGGCGCGCGGCTCGCGGTATCCGGAGACGACGGCGTCCAGAGCGGAGTCGGCGTCGAGCAGCAGGACCAGCAGCGCGGCCGGATCGTGGCGGGCGCCGGCCGACCGGGCGTCGTCGGCGTCGAGGAGGAGCGACCGTGCCGCGGCGCACGCGACGGCCACGTCGGCGGCGGAGGCGAGCTGCGCCGAGGTGCGCAGGTCGGAGAGGGTGGCGGCCCGCTCCAGGTCGTCCCGCACGGAGCGCTCGACGCCGCTCAGCTGCACCTCGGCGCGGGTCACGAGTCCGACCAGCGAGTCGACCGCGTCGAGCAGGGCACCGGGATCGGGGGAGCCGCCGGCGGCGACGTGCTCGACCGCCTCGCGCAGCGGTCGGACCCGGCGCTCGGGAGTGGTCCCGGCGAGGACGGAGACCTCGGAGCGCGCCTGCTGCACGCGCTCCAGGAGGGACGGGCTCGGCGAGGTCACTCCGTGATCGTACGGCCGGAGTGTGACACCGCGTGACACGGCGGTTCGACCGGCGGCGGCGGTGTGCCCAGGATGGAGCCATGACCCGCTCGCTCGCCATCGTCGAGGTCGCCCGCGTGCGACCGGGCCGCGAGGAGTACCACGCCTACGTGCAGATCCTGAACGGCCGCATCCTCGCCCTCGCGCACGAGCGCGGCTGGCGGGCGGAGCGCTTGGCCGCCGAGGAGCTGGGCACGGAGGAGCTGCTGGCGCGCACGGCGGGGGCGGACGCCCTCGTCCTCGCGGGCGGCGAGGACATCGCTCCCGAGCAGTACGGCGCCGACCGCGGCTACCCGGCCGAGGGCCCCCACGCGGAGCGCGCCGACGCCGCCCAGATCGCGCTGGTGCACCGGGCGCTCGCCCGCCGGACCCCGCTGCTCGGCATCTGCCGCGGCCTGCAGATCGTCAACGTCGCGCTCGGCGGCACGCTGGTGCAGGACCTGGGTCCGGAGGCGGAGCACGTCAACGCGGCGGCCCCTGCTCACCAGCGCATGCACCGGCACGAGGTCGGGCTCGCGGCGGGCTCCGTGCTCGGCGGGCTCTTCGGATCCGAGGCGCTCGCGGTGCAGAGCGCGCACCACCAGGCGGTCGACCTGCTCGCTCCGGGGCTGCGGGTCGTCGCCCGGGCGGAGGACGGCGTGATCGAGGCCGTCGAGCACGTCGCGGCCCCCCTCGTGGGTGTGCAGTGGCACCCCGAGGACCCGGACGCTCCCGCCGGTCAGCTGGCGACGCTGCTCGACGGGCTGGCGCTCGCCGCCGCCCGCGGGGAGTTCGCGCTGCCCCTCGCCGCCTGAGCGGCCGGGGCTCCCCGCGGGCGACCGGGCTCAGCGGGTCAGTCGGGCCATCCACGCCTCGATGTCGTCGGCCGAGCGCGGGATGCCGGCCGAGAGGTTCTCGGCGCCGTCGGCGGTGACGAGCACGTCGTCCTCGATCCGGACGCCGATGCCGCGCAGCTCCTCCGGGACCGTGAGGTCGTCGGGCTGGAAGTAGAGGCCGGGCTCGATGGTGAAGACCATGCCCTCCTCGACCAGTCCGTCGAGGTACATCTCGCGCCGTGCGCGGGCGCAGTCGTGCACGTCGAGTCCGAGGTGGTGGCTGGTGCCGTGGACCATGTAGCGGCGGTGCTGCTGGTTGTCGGCCTCGAGCGCCTCCTCGGCGCTGACCGGCAGCAGGCCCCACTCGGCGGTGCGCCGCGCGATGACGGCCATCGCCGCGGCGTGAACCTCGCGGAAGCGGATGCCGGGGCGGACGATCGCGAACGCGGCGTCGGCCGCCTCCCGCACCGTCTCGTGCACCCGGCGCTGGGCGTCCGTGTAGCGGCCGTCCACCGGGAAGGTGCGGGTGATGTCGGCGGTGTAGTAGCTGTCCTGCTCGACGCCGGCGTCCAGCAGCACCAGCTGGCCGGGGCGCACCGGCCCGTCGTTGCGCGTCCAGTGCAGGATGCAGGCGTGGGGGCCCGCCGCGGCGATGGTGTCGTAGCCGACCGCGTTGCCGTCGGCGCGCGCGCGTCCGTTGAAGACGCCCTCGATCAGGCGCTCGCCCTTCTCGTGGGCGATGATGCGCGGCAGGTCGGAGAGGACGTCCTCGAAGCCGCGGCCCGTCGCGTCGACGGCGGCGCGCAGCTCGGCGATCTCGTAGGCGTCCTTGACCAGGCGGAGCTCGGCGATGTCGCGCTCGAGCGCCGCGTCGCGGTCCGCCCGCTCGTCGGCCTCGACCGCGTCGAGACGGACGGTCACCGCCGGGTCGGCCTCGCGCAGCACGGCGAGGGGGACGCCGTCGTGCGCGTCGAGGACCGCGTCGAGCTCGGCGATCCCGCGGGTGGCGAGGCCGAGATCGCTCGCGACCTGCGCGAGCGACGGACGCGGCCCGATCCAGAACTCGCCGATCTCGGGGTTGGCGTAGAACTCGTCGGAGTCGCGGCCCGCGCGCTCGCGGAAGTAGAGCGTCGCGCTGTGGCCGGACCCGGCGGGCTCGAGGACGAGGACCGCGCCGGGCTCGGAGTCGGAGCCCCAGCCGGTGAGCCAGGTGAAGGCCGAGTGCGCACGGAACGGGTAGTCGGTGTCGTTCGCGCGCTGCTTGAGGCGGCCCGCCGGGACGACGATGCGCACGCCGGTGTGCAGCGCGGAGAGGCGCTCGCGGCGGGAGGCGGCGAAGGACGCCTGCTCGCGCGGAGCAGGCAGCGGCTCCTCCCGCTCGGCCCAGCCGGACGCGATGAAGTCGCGGAAGCGGTCGGAGGCGGGGGTCGTCGAGCGGTTCGCGGT
>NZ_PSVF01000051.1:0-8614 GCF_002931975.1 Rathayibacter sp. AY1F3
AGGTGGGTCCAGCCGGCCCAGTCGCCCTCGTCCGCGTGGATCGCAGGCGTCCGCGGCTCGGGCTTCACGCTGCTGGTGATGGGGATCATGATCCTCGCGGTGGTCGTGCTCGCCCCGAGCATCAAGAACTTCGTCGAGCAGCGCGCCGAGATCGCCGAGCTGCAGCGCTCGGTCGACGCGGCCAAGACCCAGGCGCAGAACCTCGACGAGCAGCGCACCCGCTGGTCCGACCCGGCGTTCATCCGCGCGCAAGCCCGCGAGCGGCTGTACTTCGTGATGCCCGGCGAGGTGAGCTACCTCGTGCTCGACGACGTGACGCTCGCCCAGCAGGCGCAGCAGCCCGCGAGCGACACGGTGCAGGAGACCCCGAGCGACTGGGCCGGCTCCCTGCTGTCCTCGATCGCGGTCTCGGGCCTCGGCGAGCCGACCGCCGACGAGCTGACACCGACTCCGTAGCTCCCGCCCGACCCCGTCGCTCCCGCCCGGCCCCGCGTACACTGGAGCGTCCTCCCGGCCGTCCGTCCTCTGGAGCCCCCGTGACCACGCCCCCCTTCGATCCGCCGTCCGAGCGCGACATCGCGGTCGTCTCCGCCCAGCTGGGCCGTCCCGCCCGGGACGTCGTCGGGATCAGCGCCCGCTGCGTCTGCGGCGACCCGACGGTGGTCTCCACGAGCCCCCGCCTGTCCGACGGCACGCCGTTCCCCACCTTCTACTACCTGACCCACCCCGCCGCGACGGCCGCGATCTCGCAGCTCGAGGCCACCCAGGTCATGGTCGAGTACAACGCGATGCTCGCCGAGGACGAGGAGCTGCGCGAGGCGTACGCCGCTGCGCACCGGGCGTTCCTGGCCGACCGCGAGAGCGTCGGCTCCGTCCCCGAGATCGCGGGCATCTCCTCCGGGGGCATGCCCTCGCGGGTGAAGTGCCTCCACGCCCTCGCCGCGCACGCCCTCGCGGCGGGCCCCGGCGTCAATCCGATCGGCGATCTGGCCCTGGCCCGCGCCGACTGGTCTCCCGAGCGCTGCGCCTGCAGGCCGCTCGACGCGTAGCCGCTCCTACCGGAGCCACGGAGGCGCCACCACCGGCGCGCTCTTCGCTAAGCTGATTCCCAGTCGGGGTCAGTGCTGCCCACCGCATCGAGAGCGGGCACTTCGCATTGCGTGAGGGTGTTCGCATTGTCCATCCCTCTTGGAGAGTCAACCGTGCCCAGAATCCTGATCGTCGGAGGCGGCTACGCCGGCTTCTACACCGCGTGGAAGCTCGAGAAGCAGCTCCGCCCGCACGAGGCAGAGGTCACGATCGTCGACCCGCTGCCCTACATGGCGTACCTGCCCTTCCTCCCCGAGGTCGCCGCGGGGTCGATCGAGCCGCGCCACGCGATCGTCTCGCTCCGCCGCCACCTCAAGAAGACCGCGATCCTCGCCGCCAAGGTGACGAAGATCGACCACGCGAACCGCACCGCGACGATCACCCCGACCGTGGGCGAGCCCTACGAGTTCGAGTACGACCAGATCGTCGTCACCGCCGGCTCCGTCTCGCGCACCTTCCCGATCCCGGGCGTCGCCGACAACGCGATCGGCCTGAAGACGATCGAGGAGGCGACCGCGATCCGCGACCGCATGCTCACGAACTTCGACAAGGCCGCGTCGCTGCCCGCCGGCCCCGAGCGCTCGCGCCTGCTGACCGTCACGGTCGTCGGCGGCGGGTTCGCGGGCATCGAGGTCTTCGCCGAGCTGCGCTCCTTCGCGAGCGCGCTGCTCAAGCGCTACCCCGAGATCGACTTCGAGGAGACGCAGTTCCACCTCATCGAGGCGATGGGCCGGATCATGCCCGAGGTCGCCCTCGAGACGAGCCACTGGGTGCTGAAGAACCTCGACCAGCGCGGCGCCACCGTGCACCTCGACACGCAGCTCAAGTCGGCCGAGAACGGCGTCATCCAGCTGTCGACGGGCGAGAGCTTCGAGTCGGACCTCATCATCTGGACCGCGGGCGTCATGGCGAACCCGTCGATCAAGAACTCCGACCTGCCCATCGAGGAGCGCGGCCGCCTGCGCGTGCGCGCCGACCTCCGCGTCGGCCACGACGACGTGCTCGTCGAGGGCGCCTGGGGCGCCGGCGACGCGACGGCCGTCCCCGACCTCACCGGCGGCGGCGTCGGCGGCTTCTGCGTGCCGAACGCCCAGCACGCCGTCCGCCAGGGCAAGCTCATGGCCAAGAACATCACCGCGGTGCTCCGCGGCGAGGAGCCGGTCGACTACGTGCACAAGAACCTCGGCGCGGTCGCGGGCCTGGGCATCGGCATCGGCGTGTTCCAGTCCGGCAAGATCGCCGTGAAGGGCTTCCCCGCCTGGGTGATGCACCGCGGCTACCACGGTCTCGCCATGCCCTCGTGGGAGCGCAAGTTCCGCGTGGTCTGGGGCTGGTGGAACAACCTCTGGCTCGGCCGCGACATCGCCTCGATCGAGGCCCGCGAGTACCCCCGCGGGTCCTTCGAGACCTACGCGTCGCGTCCGCGTCCGGCGGCCCCGGCCGCCGAGGCTCCGGCCGCGCAGGCCCCGGCGCAGATCCCCGGCCAGGCCGGTGCTCCGGTCCCGGTCGGCGGCGAGCCCGCCAAGTCCTGACACCGCCGCCGGGAGGATCGCTCCTCCCGGTGGTCGCCCCCATAGCCCAATCGGCAGAGGCAGACGACTTAAAATCGTCTCAGTCTGGGTTCGAGTCCCAGTGGGGGCACTCCGTCCGACGCGCCGCTCCCTAGGCGGCGCGGGCGTGCGCGCTGCGTCGAGCGGGCTCGAGCAGCCCGGCCTCGAGGGCCTGGGTGATCTCGCCCGGGGTGCAGTCGGCGCAGAGCACGACGAGCTCCTCCTCGGTGTCGCGGCCGCCGGAGCGGTCGAGGACGACGGCGTCGGTTCCGCAGAGTGCGCATTCGATCATGCGGGTACCGTACGTCCGACCTCCGACATGCGCGCGGCAGCGCCCCGGCGCGTCTCGCCCGGATCCGACAGGGCGCCGGGTGCGCCTCCGGACCGGTCGTCCTTCCGGCCGGAGGAGCCCGGTGTTCGGGAATCGGACGAGGATCCCGCGCGCCCGCGCCGCCTCGCCTAGAGTCGTCACCGGGCGGTTCCGCGCCCGGGCGCCCACGTCCGGATGCGAGCCGCCCGGTCCACGGCGGGCGCCGGAACGGTCCCGCTTCTCGTGCCCGCGGGCACCGTCATGCACCGCCCGGCGACGGGCGGCCGGGAGGCCCCCATGGGGAAGCTGCTCTACGGAGCCTCGGGAGTCGAGATCGAGTTCGACGACCGCACGCTCACGCACGTCCAGATCGTCATCGCCAACAAGCTGCGCCGCCGCGAGAGCTTCTTCTTCTCCTGGCGGGACGACCCCGCGGTCGGCGACGGCCGCTCGAGCATCTGGCTCGACCCCTCCGTGCCCCTCTACTTCAAGTACTTCGGCGGACGGGTCCCCTCGATCAACCGCACCTGGATCGACCTGCTGACCGTCTCGGCGAACTCGTCCGGCGGGCTGCAGCTCGTGCAGGAGCCGGACGCCGCCCCCACCCCGCCGCCGAAGGGCGAGCAGGGCGCCTGACCCCCACCCGCCACGCCCCGGAGAACAGCCCCATGCAGCGCGACCTCTCGGCCCACCTGACCCTCGACGTCGCGGCTCCGGCCGCCCTCGTCCTCTCGATCGCGGTGGCCGACGCGTACGGGGCGGAGGAGTCGCTGACGCTCACCGTCGACGGCCGCCCGCTCGCCGCTCGCGAGGTGATCGACCAGCACGGCACCCGGCTGCACGTGCTCGACGCGCCGGTCGGGCACCTCGTCGTGGACTACTCCGCGCGCGTCCTGGGACGCCTCGCTCCGCTCGAGGGCGACGAGGTGGACCGGCTGCGGTACCTGCGGCCGAGCCGCTACGCCGAGTCGGACGTGCTGTGGGCGACGGCCCGGGCCGAGTTCGCCGGCCTCGCCGGGGCGGACCTCCTGCACGCGGTGAGCTCCTGGGTCGGCACGCGGCTGGCGTACGTCCCCGGCTCGAGCCTTCCGACGGACGGGGCCGAGCGGACGCTGCTCGCCCGCCGCGGCGTCTGCCGCGACTTCGCGCACCTCGTCGTCGCCCTCCTCCGGGCGCTGGACGTGCCCGCCCGACTGGCGGCCGTGTACGCGCCGGGACTGCAGCCGATGGACTTCCACGCGGTCGCGGAGGCCTGGATCGAGGGGGAGTGGCGGGCGGTCGACGCGACGACGCTCGCGCCGCGGTCGAGCCTCGTGCGGATCGCGACGGGACGCGACGCGGCCGACACCGCGTTCCTCGGCATCTACGGCGGCATCGCGACGCTGCGCGAGCTGACCGTCGGCGCCGTGGCCGACGTGCTGCCGGGCGACGACCTCGACCGGCCCGTCTCGATCGGCTGAGCGGGCGGCCGAGGCCGGCTACTCCGACTCGACGAAGCGCCGCCAGGCCCAGATCGACGTGCACACCGCGCTGAAGGCGACGACGGCGAAGAGCACCGGACCCGCTCCGCCGTCGGTCGACCAGGACGCGATGGTCGGGGTGAGCAGCACGAACAGCACGGTCGTCGCGAGGAGCGTGAGCCCGAGCCAGAGCAGCGGGGACCAGCGCAGGATGCTGCGGCCGGCGGGGCGCCCGACCGGGAACAGCAGCACCACGCTCGAGCCGACCGAGATCAGCGTGGTCGCGCTGAGCACCTCCGCGGCGAGCACGGAGCCGAACGAGCCGTCGGGCGGGACCACGGCGGAGGCGCCCCAGGCGAGTCCGGCGAGACCCAGCAGCGAGACGACGCGGACGGTGGAGAGCTTCGCCCGGTCGACGGCGGACGCGCCCTCGGGGAGGACGAGGCCGATCACCACGCCGAAGAGGAGCGCCGGGTCCAGTCCCGCGAAGCGCGAGACGAGAGCGGCCGCCGCGACCAGGAGCAGCGCGCGCGGAGCGGCGACGACGCCGATCCCGCTGACGCCGATCCGCCGGCCGACCAGCGCGGGGACGGCGGCGGCGACCGCGTTGACCACGGCGACGGCCACGATGACGGCGATCAGCAGGCGCAGATAGGCGGGCTGGCCGTCGACGCGTCCCGAGAGCAGGACGAGGCCGGCTGCGCAGCCGACCATCCCGACGACCATCAGGCGCGGCGAGGCGGGACCGGTGTCCGGCTTGTCGTCGTACTCGACGGCGGCGCGGTTGCGGCCCGTGAGGTGCCAGCTGCGTTCGGCACGGGGCGCGCGCCCGGCCGCGGCGAGGCGGGCCGGCACGACGACCAGGGCGAGCGAGAGCAGAGCGAGGGCGAGGGAGCGCATCCAGTCGGCCATCGAGACGACCGGCGATCCGGCGGACAGCGCGGTGGTCATCCCGGTCGCCGCGCTCCAGCCGCCCGGCTCCGATCCGGCGTCGGGGGCGGGCTGCGGCGGCACGTCACCGCCGTCCTGGTCGGGAGCCGGGACCGGCGCTGCCGTGGGCTCGGCGGTCGGCTCGTCCTCGGGCGTGGGCGCGGCCTCCCCGGGGCGGACGGGTGACGGGGACGCGGTCGGCGCCGCGCTGCTCGGTGCGGGAGACGCGGCGGCCCCGGGCGCGCTGGGCGCGGCTCCGGGGGCGGCCGGCGTCGTCGCGCTGGGCGTGCCGGTGGGAGCGGTCGTCGCCGCCGCGAAGGTCACGTCGATCCAGGGGCTCGGCGGGCTGTAGTTGCCGGCGCTGTCCCCGGCGATGGCGGAGACCCGGTGCGCGCCCGCCGTGATCGTACCGCCGGTGCAGCTCCAGGCGCCTCCGCTGACCGCCGCGTCGCAGGTGTTGACCCGGTCGACGTACACGTAGGCGCGGGTGCCGTCCACGCCCGTCCCGGAGTAGGACGCGCCGCTGAGCGGCAGGGCGGCGTTGTTCGACGGCGAGGTGAGGGCGGGGGCGGCAGGAGCAGCGGTGTCGACCACGAGGGTCACCGGCGCGCTGGCCGGCGAGGCGGCGCTGCCGGCGAAGGAGGCGGTCTGCGTCGCGGTGACGCGGTAGCTGCCCGGCGCCGGAGTGGGGGCGAGCTGGCAGAACCACGCGCCGCCGGAGTCGGCGGTGGCCAGGCACGCGGCGCCGCCGTTCGAGACCGCGGCGACGCTCGCGCCGGGGTAGGCCGTGCCGCGGACCGAGCCCGCGGAGGTCGCCGAGCCGTCGACCGACTCGATGACGGGGGCGCTGAGGACGGCGATCGGGACGGCGGCCGAGGTGGTCCCGCCGCCGGCGAGGAGCTCCACCGCGACCAGGGTCGCCGGCCCGTCGTCGAGGGAGACGGCGCAGCTCCAGCCGCCGTCGGGGCCCGCGGTGGTGATGCAGAGGGGGTCGCCGCCGCCGCGGAGCCCGATCTGCACCTGGTCCCCGGCCGTCGCCGTGCCGGTGACCGTCGTCGCTCCCGTGCTGAGGACCGCGCCGGAGGAGGGAGCGGTGATCGCGAGAGCGGCGGCCTGCGCGGCCGGAGCGGCCAGGCCGGAGACGGAGGCGACGGCCGCGAGGAGCACCAGCAGCAGGGCGGCCGTGCGCCGCGGGGATCGGCGGAGTCGGGGCACCGGCACGACCGGTGAACCCCCCGGTACTGCCACGTCGACGCCCGATTTCACGATGCGTCCATTGCACGGGGGCAGGGGGGAGCTGTCAAGCGCGCCGCACCACTGTTCCCGGATGTACACCATCCGGAGGAGGCGTCTCAGCCGGTCGGGGGAGTCGGGGAGATCCGGGAGAGCGCTTCCGCGAGAATATACCCGTCGATCAGATCCGGAGGACAGTGGAATGCGCGAAGACGAGGCCCGCGGGCGCGATCGGCGGGAGGTGCGCGTCGAGGCCGCGCGCTTCGACGATCCGCGCGAGCTGGGCGCACTCCTGCCGCCGGGGCTGCGCATCGGACTGGCGCAGAGCGCCTTCCAGACGGAGGGCTCCCTCGAGACGGGCGGCCGGGGCCGGTCGGTGTGGGACGACTTCGCGCTGCGACGGGGGACGATCGCCGAGGAGGCCACTCCCGAGATCGCGACGGACTTCCTCCTGCGCTGGCGCGAGGACCTCGCGCTGCTGGTCGATCTCGGCGTCGACGAGCTCCGGCTCTCGGTCTCGTGGCCCCGGCTGCAGCCCGACGGCCGCGGGCCGATCGACCGCGGAGGGCTCGGCTTCTACGACCGCCTGCTCGACGGGCTCGCCGAGACGGGGATCCGGGTCGCGCTGACCCTGCACCACCGCGACACCCCGTCGGCGCTCAGCGGCGGCTGGATGAACCGCGACACCGCGTTCCGCTTCGGCGATCTCGCCTTCGAGCTCGGCGGGCGGTTCGGCGACCGGGTCGCCGACTGGATCACCCTCGACCAGCCGTCGACGGTGATGCTCGAGGGCTACGCGCTCGCGCGGCAGGCGCCGGGCGCCGGCCGGCTGTTCAGCGCCCTGCCGGCGCTGCACCACCAGCTCCTCGGGCACGGCGTGGCGCTGGAGGCGCTGCGAGCGGCGGAGGTGACCGGGAGGATCGGCCTCGTCGACGCGCTCGCGCCGGTCGAGCCCGCCTCCGACGACGACCGGGACCGCGCCTTCGCCTCCCTGGCGGACATCCTGCGGAACCGCCTGGTGGCCGACGCCGTGCTGACCGGGTCCTACCCGGTCGGACCGGAGGAGCTGCCGCCGTTCCTCGGCGCCCTCGCGCAGGCGGATCCGGTCGACCTCGCGCGCATCTCGGCTCCGCTCGACTTCTACGCGGTCGCGCCGCTGCCGCCGCTGCGGATCGTGTCGGGCCGCGACCCGGCGCTGCCGACCGGGGTGGGCGCTCCTCCCGCGCTCCCGTTCCACACGGCGCCCTGGCCGGAGCTGGACCGCACGGGCGACGGCTCGCCGGTCGCACCCTGGGCTGTGGTCTCGGTGCTGCGGTCCCTCGTGGAGCGCTACGGCGACGCCCTGCCGCCGCTGGTGGTGACCGCGCTCGGCGCGAGCTACTCCGACGAGCCCGATCGCGAGGGTGCGATCGTCGACACGGAGCGGATCCGCTGGCTCGGGGCGCACCTGGCCGCTCTCGCCGAGGCCGTCCACGACGGACTGCCGGTGGAGGCCGTGCAGCTCTGGACCCTGGTCGACGCGTTCGAGTGGCAGCACGGCTACAGCCGCCCGCACGGGCTCGTGGCCGTCGACACGCGCAGCCGGGACCGCGTGCCCAAGGCGTCGTTCGACTGGCTCCGGCGCGTCCTCGACGCCCGCTCCTGATGCGGGGGCGTGCGAGACTGCCGCCGTGCGCAGCCTCCTCGCCCTCGCCTCCGTCCTCCACGCCGACCCCGCCCCGGTGCTCGCCGCCCTCGCGGACGTCCTCGCCGCCGACGGCGCGTACGAGCGGCGGGGGAGCGGGCTCGAGCGCCGACTCCCCGTGCTCGGCGTCGAGCAGTGGCGGGTCCTGGCGGACGAGGAGGGGGCCCGGGTCGAGTGCGAGCTGGTCGCCGCACCCGCCTCGTCGGCGCTCGCCGGGGTCCTCCTCCGGCGGCGGATCCGCGAGGCGCCGGACCGGTTCCGCGCGGTCGTGACCGCGGTCGCCGACGCGGTGGAGTGACGCTCCGGGGACGCCCGCGCGGGTCCGCTCCGACGCCCGCTCTCCGACCCGCCCGCCGCC
>NZ_PSVF01000052.1:0-7287 GCF_002931975.1 Rathayibacter sp. AY1F3
GTCCACGCCACCTCGTCGATGGTCCAGCTCATGAGGGCTCCTCCCGGCCGCGGGCGGCCGGCAGAATGGCCTCGGCCGTGCCCGCCGCGCGGCCGGGAGGAGCCCTCATGAGCTGGACCATCGACGAGGTGGCGTGGACCCACCCGGACGCCGAGCGTCTGCGCGACGCGCAGCGGCGCGAGCTCGACGAGCGCTACGGCAACGACGACCACGAGCCCGGCACGCCGCCCTCGGCCGACGACGTGCCCGTCTTCCTCGTCGCCCGCGACGCGAGCGGCACGGCGGTGGCCTGCGGCGGACTGCGGCCTCTCGACGACGACGTCCTCGGACCGGGGGCGATCGAGGTGAAGCGGATGTTCGCCGACCGCGCCGCCCGCGGCACCGGAGCGGCCACGGCCGTCCTGCGCGCGCTCGAGGCGCGGGCGGCCGCTCTGGGCACGACGCGCCTGGTGCTGGAGACCGGGACGCTCCAGCCCGACGCGATGCGGTTCTACCTCCGGGAGGGCTACCACGCCATCCCGCCGTTCGGCGCCTACATCGGGTCCGAGCACTCGGTCTGCTATGCCCGCGATCTCGCTCCCGGCGCCTGAGCGTCAGCGGCGCAGGGTCTCCACCGGGTACTCGCCGAAGCGGCGGTGGTACGCCCCCGAGAAGCGGCCCTGGTTGAGGAAGCCCCAGCGCGCGGAGACGGCGCGCACGGTCTCCTCGCCCGGAGCGCCCTCGCGCAGCTCGACGCGCGCCCGGTCGAGACGCACGCCGCGCAGGTAGCCGAGCGGAGTGTCGCCGAAGTGCCTCCGGAACGCGGCCTGCAGCGCCCGCGGAGTGAGCCCCGCCGCTGTCGCGATGTCGGACACGGTGACGGGCGACGCGGCGAACGCGTGCAGGAACTCGGCGGCACGCAGCAGGTGCTCGAGCCCCGGCCGCAGCACCTGCGCCGGAACGACGACCGGCCGGTGCGCGAAGGTCGCGAGCAGGTGCAGAGCGACGCCGCGCTCGGCCGCCACGAGCTGCAGCGCTGTCGCCTCGCGGCCCGACCGGAGGACGCCCGCGAAGTCGTCGACCGCCCGCCACCAGCCCGGGAGTGCCGACGCGGAGGCGATCGAGCGGTGGTCGAAGACGAGCGGCAGCGGCACGCCGTCGCCGGCCTCGGACGCGACCTGCTCGAGGAGGCCGGCGGCCACGTGCACGAGCCGCTGCTGGAAGTCACGGCTGACGAACTCGAACGGACGCGCGCTGGGGAACACGACCGGCCGCCCCGGCAGGTGGACGATCCGATCGCCCTCCGGGTCCACCACGCTCGTGCCGGAGAGGAACCACGAGACGACGTACTCGCCCGCCGGACGCAGCCCCCCGGACACGGAGCCCCGGAACACCGACGTCCGCAGGCTCACGCCCTCGCTCCCGGAGACGTCGTAGCGGAAGGAGAAGGGCCGCTCGACCGGTTCCGTCCGGAATCCCGACCCGCCGTAGCCGTCCGAGTAGAAGCGCCGCGCCTCCTCCAGGTCGGCCCCGGAGCGCGTGAAGCGCTGCAGCGCAGGACCGGCACCCATCGGACCAGGATGCCACCTGGACGGATTGCGCACCGGTCGCCCCCGCGCCCCTCTCCGGGGCACGTCCTGTCGGCAGGGTGACGGGGTCGGACGACACGGACGGAGACGCATGGAGATCAGCGCACGCAGACTCGCGGCACGCGACGCGGTGGCCGTCGTCGCCGTGCTCGCCGCACTCGAGGGGGCGCTCGCCGTGGACTCCCTGCCGCCCGGCCTGGAGGAGGTCCTCCTGCACCAGCTCGAGCGCAGCTCGCTCGTGCTCCCCGGCGCCGACCGGGACGAGCTCGCCTCCGCTCTGCGCGCGCTCGGCGTCCGCGTGCGCGACGCGCTCGGGTAGAGGCCGCCGCCGACTACAGTCGAGGGGTCAACCGAGCCCGAGGAGTGCCCGCACGTGTCGAACGAACCGTTGAATCCCGCAGAGAACGAGTCCCACTCGGTCGTCACCGAGGCGGGCACGGGATTCACGCACTTCACCGACCGGGCCGTGGTCGCGATCCGCGTCAACGGGGAGCTCAAGGACCTCGCCGCCGACGTCGTGCCGGGCGACCGCATCGAGCCGGTGCTCATCTCCTCGCCGGACGGGCTGAACATCCTCCGCCACTCCGCGGCCCACGTGCTCGCACAGGCGGTGCAGCAGATCAACCCGGAGGCGAAGCTGGGCATCGGCCCGCCCGTCACCGACGGCTTCTACTACGACTTCGACGTCGAGGAGCCCTTCACGCCCGAGGCGATGAAGGCGCTCGAGAAGGCGATGGACCGCATCGTCCGCCAGGGCCAGCGGTTCGTGCGCCGCGTCGTCTCCGAGGAGGAGGCGCGCGCCGAGCTCGCCGGCGAGCCATACAAGCTCGAGCTGATCGGGATCAAGGGCGGGGGAGCCGAGGACGAGAGCGTCGAGGTCGGCGGCGCCGAGCTCACCATCTACGACAACGTCGACCCGCGTTCCGGCGAGACGGTCTGGAAGGACCTCTGCCGCGGCCCGCATCTGCCCAACACCCGCATGATCGGCAACGGCTACGCCCTGACCCGCAACGCTGCCGCCTACTGGCGCGGCTCGGAGAAGAACCCGCAGCTGCAGCGCGTCTACGGCACCGCGTGGCCCACGAAGGACGAGCTGCGCGAGCACCAGGCCCGCCTCGAGGAGGCGGCGCGCCGCGACCACCGCAAGCTCGGCCACGAGCTCGACCTGTTCTCCTTCCCGGACGAGATCGGCTCCGGCCTCGCGGTCTTCCACCCCAAGGGCGGGATCATCCGCTACGAGATCGAGCAGTACATGCGCGAGCAGCTGCTCGCCCACGACTACGAGCTCGTCTACACGCCGCACATCACCAAGGGCGACCTGTTCCTCACGAGCGGGCACCTGCAGTGGTACTCCGAGGGGATGTTCCCCCCGATGCACCTCGACGAGCTGCAGGACGAGGACGGCAACGTCACCCGCCAGGGCCAGGACTACTACCTCAAGCCCATGAACTGCCCGTTCCACAACCTGATCTTCCGCTCGCGCGGCCGCAGCTACCGCGAGCTCCCGCTGCGCCTGGCCGAGTTCGGCACCGTGTACCGCTACGAGAAGAGCGGCACCCTGCAGGGCCTCACCCGCGTGCGCGGCCTGACCCAGGACGACGCCCACATCTACGTCGCGCAGGAGGACGTGTCGGCCGAGCTGACCCGCAACCTCGAGTTCGTGCTGCAGGTGCTGCGCGATTACGGCCTCGACGACTTCTACCTCGAGCTGTCCACGAACGAGGAGGGCAACCCGAAGTTCGTCGGTGCGCCCGAGCAGTGGGAGGAGGCGATCGAGTCGCTGCGCGCGGTCGCCGTCGCCTCCGGTCTCGAGCTGGTGCCGGATCCGGGAGGAGCGGCGTTCTACGGTCCGAAGATCTCGGTGCAGGCGCGCGACGCCATCGGCCGCACCTGGCAGATGTCGACCATCCAGCTCGACTTCAACCAGCCCGAGCGCTTCGAGCTCGAGTACACGGCCTCGGACGGCTCGAAGAAGCGGCCCGTGATGATCCACCGCGCGCTCTTCGGCTCCATCGAGCGCTTCTTCGCGATCCTCACCGAGCACTACGCCGGGGCGTTCCCGGTCTGGCTGTCGCCGGTCCAGGTCGTGGGCATCCCGATCGCCGACGAGTACCTGCCCTACCTCGAGGAGGTCGTCGGCGAGCTCAAGCGGTCGGGCATCCGCGCCGAGATCGACTACTCCAGCGACCGGATGCAGAAGAAGATCCGCAACGCCACGCTGCAGAAGGTGCCCTTCCAGATGATCGTGGGGGAGAAGGACCGCGACGCCGGAGCCGTCAGCTTCCGCTTCCGAGACGGCACGCAGGAGAACGGGATCCCGGTCGCCGACGCCGTCGCGCGCATCCGCGAGGCCGTCGCCTCGAAGGCGCAGGTCTGAGCGTGAGCGACGGCTGCGTGCCCGAGGGAGCGGAGGGCTCGGCGCACCTCGCCGGGGTTCCCGACGAGTTCCAGCGCCTGTGGACGCCGCACCGGATGGTCTACATCCAGAAGGGGCAGCCCGGAGCCGACGACTGCCCCTTCTGCGTGGCGCCGACGCTGAGCGACGAGGAGGCCCTCATCGTCGCCCGCGGGGAGCACGCCTACGTCCTGCTGAACCTGTTCCCGTACAACTCCGGCCACCTCCTGGTCTGCCCGTACCGGCACATCCCGCTCTACGACGAGGCCACTCCCGAGGAAGTGGCCGAGATCGGAGCGCTCACGCAGACGGCGATGCGCGTCGTCCGCTCGGTCTCGAACAACGACGGCTTCAACCTCGGGATGAACCAGGGCGCGGTCGCGGGAGCGGGGATCGCCGCGCACCTGCACCAGCACGTGGTCCCGCGCTGGGCGACCGATGCGAACTTCTTCCCGATCATCGCCCGCACCAAGGCGCTCCCGCAGCTGCTCGGCGACGTGCGGGCGAGCCTCGCGGCGGCCTGGCCGAGCCTCTAGACCGCCGCCCGGCCCCCTGTCCAGCGCCGCGGGCGGTAGGCGCCGTCTCGTAGACTCGGAGCTGCCGTCGGCGGAAGTCGCCGCACAGAACAGGACTCGCGAACATGACCGACACCACCACTCCGTCCTCGTCCGCTCCCGAGCAGTTCGGCTCGAGCCGCGTCAAGCGCGGTCTCGCCGAGATGCTCAAGGGCGGCGTCATCATGGACGTCGTCGACGCCGAGCAGGCCCGCATCGCGGAGGACGCAGGCGCGGTCGCCGTCATGGCGCTCGAGCGCGTCCCCGCCGACATCCGCTCGCAGGGCGGCGTCGCACGCATGAGCGACCCCGACCTGATCGACGGCATCGTCTCCGCCGTGTCGATCCCCGTCATGGCGAAGGCGCGCATCGGCCACTTCGTCGAGGCGCAGATCCTGCAGGAGCTCGGCGTCGACTACATCGACGAGTCCGAGGTCCTCTCGCCCGCCGACTACGTGAACCACATCGACAAGTGGAACTTCACCGTCCCCTTCGTCTGCGGAGCGACCAACCTCGGCGAGGCGCTGCGCCGCATCACCGAGGGCGCAGCGATGATCCGCTCGAAGGGCGAGGCCGGCACCGGCGACGTCTCCGAGGCGACCAAGCACATCCGCACGATCTCCGGCGAGGTCAACCGCCTGAAGGCGATGACCAAGGACGAGCTCTACGTCGCCGCGAAGGAGCTGCAGGCCCCCTACGACCTGGTCGTCGAGATCGCCCGGACCGGCAAGCTCCCCGTCGTCCTCTTCACCGCCGGCGGGGTCGCGACCCCGGCCGACGCGGCGCTGATGATGCAGCTGGGCGCCGACGGCGTGTTCGTCGGCTCCGGCGTCTTCAAGTCGGGCGAGCCCGCCAAGCGCGCGGCCGCGATCGTGAAGGCGACCACCTTCTTCGACGACGCGAAGGTCGTCGCGGAGGCCTCGCGCGGCCTGGGCGAGGCGATGGTCGGCATCAACGTGGCCGACGTGCCCGCGCCGCACCGCCTCGCCGAGCGTGGCTGGTAGCGCCGACGCGCCGCTCGCCGGCGCAGGAACGACGCGGGAGTCCCTCGAGGGGCTCCGCGTCGGGGTCCTCGCGCTGCAGGGCGACTTCCGCGAGCACGCGCACGTCCTGCGCGAGCTGGGCGCCGAGGTGGTGCTGGTGCGCCGCCCGGAGGAGCTCGCCACCGTCGCGGGGCTGGTCATCCCGGGCGGCGAGTCCACGGTGATGGACAAGCTGTCGCGCCTCTTCGACCTCGCGGAGCCGGTCGTCGATGCGATCGGGGCGGGGATGCCCGTCTACGGGACCTGCGCCGGGCTCATCATGCTCGCCGACCGGGTCCTCGACCGCATCGACGGCCAGAGCAGCTTCGGCGGCCTGGACGTGTCGGTCCGGAGGAACGCGTTCGGCAACCAGCTCGACTCCTTCGAGACCGATCTCGACGTGCCGGCCATCGGCGATCCGCCGGTGCACGCGGTCTTCATCCGCGCACCGGTCGTGGAGGAGCTGGGGGAGCGGGCGACCGCGCTCGCCAGCGTCGCCGACGGGCGGGTGGTCGCGGTCGAGCAGGGCAACCTCCTCGGGACGGCGTTCCACCCCGAGATCACCGGCGACTACCGGTTCCACGAGCTGTTCCTGCGGAAGGTCGCGGCGACGCGCTTCGGCGACTGACCGGCTGCCGTCCCCTCCGCCAGGGGTGGACGGTGCGGGACCCGCGGGCCAGGGTGGTCGCATGCCCGAACTCCCCGAGGTCCAGGCCCTCGCCCTCGATCTCGACGCGCGCCTGGGCGGACGCGTCCTCGAGCGGCTCGACGTGTTCGCGATCTCCGCCCTCAAGACCGTCGCCATCCCGCCGTCGGCTCTCTCCGGCGAGACCGTCCACGGAGTGTCGCGGCACGGCAAGTTCCTCGACCTCGCAGTCGGCGAGGCCCACGTCCTCCTGCACCTCGCCCGCGCCGGCTGGGTCCGCTGGCGGCCCGAGCGGCCGACGGCGCCGGCGAAGCCCGGCCGGGGACCGCTCGCCGCGCGGCTCGTCCTCGACGACGGGTCGGGGTTCGACGTGACGGAGGCCGGCACGAAGAAGAGCCTCGCGCTCTCGATCGTCGCCGATCCGCTCGACGTCCCGGGCGTCGCCCGGCTGGGTCCCGATCCGCTGGACCCGGAGTTCACCGAGGAGATCCTCGGCGCGATCCTCGCCACGGCGGGCCGGGCGCAGGTGAAGGGCGTCCTCCGCGACCAGTCCCGCATCGCCGGCATCGGCAACGCCTACTCGGACGAGATCCTCCACGTGGCGCGCATGTCGCCCTTCAAGCCCGCCGCGCTCACCGCCGACGAGCTGGACCGCCTCTACGCGGCCCTCCGCTACACACTCGAGGAGGCGCTCGCCCGCGCCGAGGGCCTGCACGCGGCCGACCTCAAGCGCGAGAAGAAGCTCGGCATGCGCGTCCACGGCCGCACAGGAGAGGCGTGCCCCGTCTGCGGCGACACGATCCGCCAAGTGGTCTTCCACGACTCCACGCTCCAGTACTGCCCCACCTGCCAGACCGACGGCAGGATCCTCGCCGACCGGCTGCTGTCGCGGCTGATCAAGTAGCGAGCCGGTCCTCGCCCGGCTCGCCGCGGTCGGCTTCCGGAGATGGCGGGGCGGGCGGAGCGGGTCGCGTCCGCCTACAGCGATCCGCTGGCACGCGGATCACTGGTTCGGCTGTGCTTGTGGCGAGCCGGTCCGCGCCCGGCTCGCCGCGGTCGGCTTCCGGGGGTGGCGGGGCGGGTGGAGCGGGTCGCGTCCGCC
>NZ_PSVF01000053.1:0-6754 GCF_002931975.1 Rathayibacter sp. AY1F3
GACCCGGCCCGCTCCTCCGCCCCGTCCGCCCCGGCTCCCGGGGTCACCGTCTCCGTCCAGCAGAACCGCTCCGACATCGCCGGCGGCACCATGGCCTTCGAGGTCCACAACGGCAGCGGCGCCCCGATCGAGGTCACCGCGGCCCGCCTCGTGGACCCGCGCCTCGCCGTCCCGCTCACCTGGACCGGCGGCACGGGCGTCCCCGACGGGACCTCGCGCGACCTCCGCGTCGACGTGCCCGAGCCCGCCTGCCCGGTCGCGGAGGCGCCCACTGCGCTCGAGGTCGTCCTCGCCATCGACGGCCACGGCGAGCACGCGTACCCCGCCGACGACCCGTTCTCGTTCGTCGACGCTCTCGCCCGGTCCGGATGCTTCGCCCGCACCGTCGACGCCGACCTCGCCCTGCGGATCGACACGTCCGGAGGCGCCGCGCACGAGCCGGCGCGCCTCACGATCACCGCCGACGTCCGGGGCACCCCCCTCGTGCTCCGCAGCGTCGACGCCACGATCCTGCTGCAGCCGCCCGACGCCGCCGACGCCTGGACCCTCGACCGCTCCGTGCCCGCCGGGACCCTCGACTCCGTGGTCCTGGACGCCGTCCCCACCCGCTGCGACACCCACGCGCTCGCCGAGGACAAGGTCGGCACGCGCCTGCCGGTCACCGTCGAGACCGCGGGCCGGCAGGGCACCGTCGTCGTCGCCGCGACCCCCGAGCAGAAGGGCGAGCTCTACGCGTTCATCACCGCGTACTGCTCGTCCTGAGCAGGGGTGGCGGGCGGTCCGGGGACGCGGACGTCGGCGCCGCGGACGCGTCTCGCCGTCCACCTCGGCCGTCACTCGCCGCCGCTCGCCCGCATCGGCAGGTTGCGCCGTCGGCCGCGCCGAGCCGGTCCCGCCCGCCGTGGGACGAGCCCGGCCTGCCCCGCCCGCCGTGGGACGAGCCCGGCTTGCGCCGCCCGGTGGCTCGGCTCAGCCCGCTCGACTCAGCTCAGCCCGGTTCAGCCAGCGCCCCGCTCCGCTGTGCGCGCCCCAGCCGCGCCCGTCCGCTTCACGCCGGCGCCGTGCTCAGCGCCTGCAGCCCCGTCACCCGCAGCAGGTCGAGCCGCGCCTCGTCCTCGCTGCCCGGCGCCACCGTGTAGACGACGATCCGCAGGTCGGTGCCCGGAGCCGTGAGCACGTCGCAGTCGATCGTGATCGGTCCGACGGGCGTCCGCGTCACCGTCTTCCGGCTCGCGCGGTGCTCGGCGATGCGCGCCTCCGCCCAGCGCCGCTCGAACTCGGGCGACTCCTCGCGCAGCCGGGCGACGAGGGCGGCGAGCGCCGGATCGCGCGGGTAGCGCCCGGTCGCCGCGCGCAGGTCGGCCGCGAGGTCGCTCGCGAAGTCCTCCTCGTGCTGCGCGTCGAACTCGGTGCCCGCGTGTCCGGAGGTGAAGTGCCGCCAGACGAGGTTCCGCTCCAGCCCGGTGAACACCGAGGGGTCGCCGTTGAGGGCGGCCCAGAGCGGGTTCCACAGCAGGATGTCGTGGGCCGCCGTGAACACCGCGAGCGGCACGTCGCCCAGGCGGTCGACGATCCGCTGCACGCCCGGGCTCACGTGCTGCGGCACGACGCCCGGCGAGGGGACGGCGGCGCCGGCGACCCGGTAGAGGTGGTCGCGCTCGCTGTCCGTGAGCCGGAGCGCCACCGCGAGAGAGCGGAGCATCGACGGCGACGGGTTCCGCGCGCGTCCCTGCTCGAGCCGCACCAGGTAGTCGACGCTCACGCCCGAGAGCGCCGCCAGCTCCTCGCGGCGCAGGCCCGTGGCGCGGCGGCTCGAGCCCGCGGGCAGGCCGACGTCGGCGGGACGGATGCGGTCGCGCCACGAGCGCAGCACCGTGGCGAACTCCTCCATGCCGCCCATCCTCCTCCGCCCGCCGTCGCCGAGCCAGGTACTGACGGTCCCCCCGTCGAGCGCGGCCTGGTCGAGGCCCGACGACCCGCGCAGGATGGGCGCATGACCACGACACTCATCACCGGAGCGAACCGCTCCCTCGGCCTCGAGACCGCCCGCCGACTCCTCGAGGCGGGCCACACCGTCTACGCCGGCATGCGCGACACCGCCGACGGCGACGCCGCCCGCGCGCTCGGCGCCCGCCCCGTCCGCCTCGACGTCACCGATCAGGCGAGCGTCGACTCCGCGATCGCCTCCCTGCCCGGGCTCGACGTGCTCGTCAACAACGCCGGAGTGCTGGGCACCTCGTTCGGCGTCGACGACCTCACCCCGGAGGCGATGGCGGGCGTCCTCGAGACGAACGTCGTCGGCATCGTCCGCGTCACACAGGCCGCGCTCCCGCTGCTGCGGGCCTCCGCGGCCCCGGTCGTCGTGAACGTGGCGTCCGGAGTCGGCTGGCCGCGCTGGCTGAGCACCGAGGGTCACGACAAGTTCCCCGTCGCCGCGATCCCCTACGCGGCGTCGAAGGCGGCGGTCGTCGCGCTCACCGTGCAGTACGCGAAGAACCTGCCGGCGATGCGGATCAACGCGAGCGACCCCGGCTACACCGCGACCGACTTCAACGGGCACGGCGGGCACCAGACCGTCACCGAGGGCACGGACGCGACCGTCGCGCTCGCCCTGCTCGGCTCCGACGGGCCGACGGGCGAGTTCCACGACCGGCGCGGGCGCATCGAGTACTGAGCGGCGGGGAGGCGCGGGCGCGGCCTGGCGGGGGCGGCCGGACGCCGGCCCGGACCCGGCGGGCGTCCACGTGTCCGTTCGAGGGGCCGCAGCCCCGAGCCCGGCGTGCGCCCACGCGCCCGCTCGGGAAGGTCCCGGCCCGACCCGACGTGCGTCCGCGCACGCCCGAGACGCGGTGAGGTCCCCGAACCCGCCCTCGGCGCACCGGCCAGCACATGGTGATGAGGTGTCCTGTCTGCGCGGTCACCGGTCCTCGGTGCTGGGCTGTGAGTGACGGCCGGAGCCGGGACGCTGCCCACCGCGTGACAGAGGGCCGGATGAACCGCCGGCCCGACGGTGCGTGCTCGCTCCGGTGCGCCTACCGACTCACCGCGTCTCGTGTCAGCTCTGCAGCTCGACCCCCCAGTTCGTCCTCTGGACATCGGCGTCGAGCCCGCGCAGCTCGCGCGCCACGGCGTCGGCCTGCTCGCGCAGCTCCCGCACCGGCAGCGCGGGCAGGCGGCGCAGCTCGCTCCGGAGCTGGCGGTAGCCGCGCTCGCCGGCGGCCGCGTCGGCCGCGCGGGTCAGGAGGCTGTGCCGGGCGCGCAGGGCCTCGCGCCGGGCGAGCGCCGCGGTCAGCACCTCTCCGGTGGGAGTGGTCGCCGTCGCGTTGGTGAGGTTGATCGCCGTGACCAGCCGCTCGAGCTCGCCCAGTGCGCGCGTGCAGTCGGCGAGCAGCTCGGCCGGGTCCTCGGTCGGCTCCTCCCCCTCCTGGTAGGAGGCGTTCGCGACGATCCGCGACTGGAGGGCCTCGATCCGCTTCTGCAGGTCGGCCCGCTCGAGGAGTGCTTCGGCGAGAGTCATGCGACCAGGCAAGCACACATCGACGGGACCCGCGCCCCTAGGCTGCGACCGTGCCGCTGCAGAACCATCCCGGAGACGTCGAGTTCCCCGTCCGACCCCGGCTGCGCTACGCGCGGGCGGCCGATGCGCACCGGCGCGGGCAGGGCGCCGGACGCCGCGCCCTCCTGGTGACGGCCTTCGCGGCTCCGGTGGGCCTGGTCGGCTTCGCATGGGGGCTCGCGCTCGGCGGCGGCGAGAGCGTCGTCGCGTTCACGGCGTTCGCGTTCGCTCTGGCCTTCGGGCTGCTCGCCGCCACGGTCGGCTTCCAGCAGTGGGATGCGCGCGCGCCGCGCCGCGAGCAGCTCGCCTACCTCGGCGCGGCCGGCTCGCCGACCCCGTCCCTCCGCCAGCAGCAGCTGCTCGCGCTCGACGCGGTCAGCGACTTCTCGTTCGCCGGCTGGAACTCCTCCCTCGCGTTCCAGCCCTCGTGGGCGGAGCTCCCGGAGGAGCTGCGGCGCCGCTACGCCGACGGAGCGAAGGGAGCGCCGTGGCAGCAGCTGCCGCTGCATCCGCTCGTCGAGCACCGGGTCGCGCTCGACCGCGACTTCCGCATCGCCTCGGCCGACGACGTCGAGCTGCTGGTCGCCGACGTGCTCACCCGCGGGCCGCTCTCGACCCGCTTCGCCGAGGTCTCGGCCTCCGCCGACGCCGAGCGGATGCGCTCCCGAGTCGCCGCGCTCACGGGCGGCAGCGAGTTCCACCTCCTCGAGCTCGCCCAGGCGGTCGACGGGCGTCCGCCGCTGCTCCTGCTCGCGGGCGACGCCGAGCGCACGATCGGCGCGATCCGCTACGCCTACGTCGCCGGCTACCTCCCGGCGGCGCGCGCCTGGGAGCTGCTGGCCGCGGTCGGCGACCGAGTCTTCGAGCGCTACTCCGGCTGGGACGCCTACTGGGCCGACGCGGCCCTCGCGATCGCCTTCCGCACCGACTCGCTCGGCGCCGTGCAGCACCACCACCGTCTGCGCGCGGAGCTCGCGGCCTCGGGGTGGCCGGCGGCGTCGGTGCCGTACCCGGGCTGAGCCCGGGGCGGCTGCGGAGACGGTTTGACCGAGCTGGAGCGTCCGGATGGGAGGCGTGCGCCCGCGCGGTGACCTCCCTAGCCCACGGGGCTGTCGACGCGGAGAGCGCTGCGGCCCCGCGGTCAGCCCAGCTTCGAGGCGGGCACCGTCTCGAGGTGGAGCAGGTCGCGGCGCAGGCGCTGCGAGCGGACGTAGCTGCTCAGCACGTGCTCGGGCGAGGGCGGGGAGTCGCTCCCGCCGAGGAGGGCGCGCGCGGTCGTGAGGCGTGCGCGGCGGATCTCGTCGAACACGGTGGTGCCGTTCCGCGCGAAGGTGCGCTGCAGCGTCCGCTTCGGGACGCCGAGGCGCTCGCAGATCTCCTGGACCGAGAGGCGGGGGTCGGTGGACATCGCGGCGATCAGGGCGAGGGCGCGCGTGTAGACGTCCTCGCTGCTCTCGCGCGGCAGCGAGGTCGCCAGCACAGCGCCCGCCAGCTGCTCGACGGCGGCCCGCACCAGGGGGAAGGCGGGGGAGTCGGCGTCGAGGGTGGAGCCGAAGGTCGCGTTGACGGTCGAGAGCAGGATGCCGCGGCTGGCCGCGTCGGCCTCGGTGACGACGGCGCCACGGTCGGCCGAGTCGACCAGGCCCAGCAGCGGGCGGTCGAGGGCGATCTCGGTGCGGGCGCTCGGGGTGTCGGTCACGATCGTGAACGGGGAGTCGCAGTGGAGGAAGGCGATGTCGCCCGGCGCGACGCGGACCTCGAGCGCCGCCGGATCGTCCGGCTGGATCACGAGCGCGCCCTCGAGCGGGATGATCAGGCGGACGCCCGGGCCGGCGGCGGAGGTGCGGTGCAGGCGGGCCGGCGAGTGCCAGATCCGGAGCACGTCGACGCCGTCGCTGCAGAGGGTGTCGGCCACGATGCGGAACGCGCCGTTCGCGCGGACGTCGACGCCGCTCTGCGCCAGCCACGCGGCCGCCGCGGTGTCCCGACGGGACACCCCGCGATCGACGATCGGTCGGCTGCCTTCTGCGATTCCCCTCACGGCGGAGTCCTTTCCTCTGGCGCGTCCTCCGTACGACGCGATCCCTCTACCCTGGCCGATCCGGCCCGGTGGTGAGAAGTCTTCATGCGATCGCATCGTCGCTCACCTCCACCGCAAGGTGTCGGATCCCGCCATCGGGGGACGGAACCGCACCTCCGGGGTGCGCCTCGGATCGACGTGGACCTCGAGCGCGGCGACGTCGGTGAAGGGCCGGTCGTCGCTCGTGCGGCCCCGCAGCACGATGGAGTGGCGGAGCGTCCGCGGTGCCCGCAGGGGCGCGATCGTGTAGTGCGCGACGGCCACGAATCCCGCTCCCGGGGCGACCCGCTCGGGCCGGCCGACAACGGTGACCGGGGCCTCGTCGTAGTCGAGCTCGACGCCCGAGCCGTCGGTGAAGGAGCCGCAGAACAGGGCGAGGTCGTGCAGGGCGGCGGTGCCAAAGTTGTGGAACTGCATCCAGAAGGTGATCACGGCGACGGAGCCGCGCGCGGGCGCGAGCCGCACCGCGCTGCCGTCGAGGACGAGGTGCGGAGGCGCATCGAGCGTCGGAGCTCCGAGCATCAGCCGCGCCGCCTGACGCCCGCCGCCGGTGCGGCCATCGGTTCCACTGCGCGTCCCGCCAGCTGCAGGAGGCCGCACGCGGCGACCACTCCGACGAGGGCGGCCGCCCAGCTCAGGTCCTGCTGGTCGAACTCCCGGAGGTGGGCCGGGACGCCCGTGAATCCGAGGATCCCCTGGGCCGCGGCGACGGTGGCGAAGGCGAGCAGCGCGGCCGTGGCGGCGACCGCGGCCGGGGCGGGCGGGTCGCCCTCCGAGCCCTGGGCGAAGCGGCGGACGGCGCGCGCGAGGGCGAGTGCGCAGAGGGCTGCGGCGACGAGGGCGGCCGCGGTGTAGGCCGGGCCGGCGGCCAGCAGGAGGAGGGCGCCGACGACGACCCGCAGGCAGGCCGGGAGGACGCCGGGAGCGCTGCATCCGCGCGCGCCCGGGCCTCCGCCGAGGGCCGCGGCGCGGGCGCGAAACTCCTCGAGGCCCCTCCGGACGCCATGAGGACCAGCGGCGCGGAGCAGGGCGGTCGCGCCCGGCCTCCCGAGGCGCTCCGCGAGGACGGATCATCGAGGTGCCGCGCCCCGTCCCCGCCCCGAAGGAGACCCGATGAC
>NZ_PSVF01000054.1:0-6050 GCF_002931975.1 Rathayibacter sp. AY1F3
GCACCAGTGCCGTCCTCGGAGGCTAGGCGGGGCGGGGCGCGACGTCCGCCCGTTGACTTCCCAGGTGCGCGGCCGTGCTCGCGGGTCCGGGGGCGTTCGCCGACTCGAGGTCCGTTCTCCTCCGGCTCCTGCTCCGTTCTCCTCCGGCTCCCGCGACTGTCCAGGAGTCGTCGCACCCGAGCTCGAGTGCGACGACTCCTGCGCACTCGGCGACGACCGCTGGGACGGGCCCGGCGGCTCCACGACCACGCGGAAGCGCCGTACTGGAGCGCGAGCACGGCGACTTCGGAGGAGTGGCGACCGGCTCGAGTCTGCGGGTCCGCGAGTGCTCGGGAGTCGTCGCAGTCGACGCCGAGTGCGACAAGTTCTGGACAGAGGGGGAGGCTCCGGTGTGAGGGCTCGCGAGTGCTCAGGAGTTGTCGCAGTCGACGCCGAGTGCGACCACTTCTGGACAGTGGGGGGAGGAGCTCCGGGGTGAGGGCTCGCGAGTGCTAAGGAGTCGTCGCAGTCGCGGCCGAGTGCGACGACTTCTGGACAGTGGGCGGCGTCCGAGCAGCGTCAGGGGCCCCGGCAGCACCCGTCAGGGACCCCGGCGGCACGCATCCGGGGGCCCGCGGCACGCGTCGCGCCCGGCACCCGCGACCTAGGGTGAGGGAATGCATCCGCTCGACGCCCAGGACCCGCTCGCGCACTGCCCCGAGCTGTTCGTCCGCACCCCCGAGGTCCGCTCCTACCTCGACGGCAACTCGCTCGGCCGGCCGCTGCGCGCGAGCGTCGCCCGGCTCGCGCGGTTCGCGGAGGAGGAGTGGGGCGGCCGCCTCATCCGCGGCTGGGAGGAGGGCTGGCTCGACATGCCGCTCGAGGTCGGCGACGCCCTCGGCTCCGCGGTGCTGGGAGCCGCGGCCGGGCAGACGATCGTCGCCGACTCCACGACCGTCCTGCTCTACAAGCTCGCCCGCGCGGCGATCGCACGCCAGGCGGAGCAGGGGCGCGACGAGATCGTCGTGGACACCGACAACTTCCCCACCGACCGGTACGTGCTGGAGGGCATCGCGGCCGAGACCGGCAGCACGCTCCGCTGGATCGACTCCGACCCCGGGAGCGGCGTCGGCCCCGACGACCTCGCCCCGGTGCTCGGCGAGCGGACGGCGCTGGTGCTGCTCAGCCACGTCGCGTACCGCTCGGGGTTCCTCGCCGACGCCGCGGCGATCACCGCCCAGGCGCACGAGGCCGGCGCGCTCGTGCTCTGGGACGCCTCCCACTCCGTCGGCTCGGTGCCGCTCGAGCTCGACGAGTGGGGCGCGGACCTCGCGGTCGGCTGCTCCTACAAGTACCTGAACGGAGGCCCGGGGGCGCCCGCGTGGGCGTACGTCGCGTCGCGGCACCAGGACTCGCTCGCGCAGCCGGTGCAGGGCTGGATGGGCGTCGCCGACATGTTCGAGATGGGACCCGGCTACCGTCCGGCCGAGGGGATGCGGCGCTTCCTCAGCGGCACCCCGCCGATCACGGGGATGCTCGCGATGCAGGACATGATCGCGCTGATCGCCTCGGTCGGCATGCCCGCGGTGCGCGCGAAATCGGAGGCGATGACGGCGTACGCGCTGGAGCTGGCCGACGCGTGGCTGGTGCCGCGCGGGGTGCGGGTGGCGACTCCGCTCGATCCCGCCCGGCGCGGCTCGCACGTGACGATCGCGCACGAGTCGTTCGCCGGCCTCGTCCCGCGGCTGCAGGCGGAGGGGATAGTGCCGGACTTCCGCCGACCCGACGGCATCCGGATCGGCCTCTCGCCGCTGTCGACCACCTTCGCCGAGCTGGAGCTGGGCATGGCGGCCGTCCGGGACGCGCTGGACTGAGCGGGCCGGGGCTCGGCGAGGCGGCTGTTCCCGGCCCCACCCCTGGCCTCACCGCGCGTCGCGCGTCCGGCGGGTGCTCTCCTTCTGCAGGGCCTCGACGAGCTCGGCCTTCGTCATGCGCGAGCGGCCGGAGACGTCCAGGCGCTTGGCGAGGTCCATCAGGTGCGCCTTCGTGGCGTTCGCGTCCACTCCGCCCGCCGTCTCGCCCCCGGGGGAGCGGCCGTGGCCCTCGGCGCGGGAGTCGGAGGGGCCGCTCTCGGCCTTGCGCTCCCAGTGGTCGCCGACCTTCTCGTACTCGTGCTTCAGCGCGGCGAAGGCCGTGCGGTGGGCGCGCTCGCCGTCGCCGTAGCTGTCGACGGCCGAGTCGTGCGCGGCCGACCAGAGCTTCTGCGCGTGCTCGTCGGAGCGCTCGATGGTGGACGGGATCTGTTCCTCGCGGGGCATGGCGGCCTCCCTCTCGTCCTCCGACGCTACGTCGGGTCGGAGGCGCCGGTCACCCCGTTGACGAGCGCTCGGCGGGCGCCTCCGTCCCCGGAGCGCACTCGGGAGGCCGCCGCCGGTGTTCTCACCGGGCCGACGCCGATGATGGGGCGATGTTCATCCCGACCAGAGCCGCCGGTCTCGAGGCGCTCGACGACTTCGTCGCCCGCGCCTGCTCTGCCTACGCCCGCGACCGCAACCACGACCTCGGACCGTCCCGGGACAACGTCTCCGGACTCTCGCCCTACCTCCGCCACCGCCTCGTCACCGAGCGGGAGGTCGTCGCCGCGGTCCTCGCGCGGCACCGCCTGACCGCCGCGGAGAAGTTCGTCCAGGAGGTGTTCTGGCGCACCTACTGGAAGGGCTGGCTCGAGCAGAACCCGGACGTCTGGCGCCGCTACCGCCGCGAGGTGGCGGACTCCTCCGCGGGCGATCCTCCGCCCGGCTACCTCGACGCGATCGGCGGACGCAGCGGCATCGACGCGATGGATGCGTGGGTGAGCGAGCTCGTCGAGACCGGGTACCTCCACAACCACACCCGCATGTGGTTCGCGAGCATCTGGATCTTCACCCTCGGACTGCCCTGGCAGCTCGGCGCCGACTTCTTCTACCGGCACCTGCTGGACGGCGACGCCGCGTCCAACACCCTGTCGTGGCGATGGGTCGCCGGCCTGCAGACTCCGGGCAAGACCTACCTCGCCTCCGCGTCCAACATCGCCCGCTACACGGAGGGGCGCTTCTCGCCGAGCGGCCTCGCCACCACGGCCCGCGCGCTCACCGAGGAGCCCTTCCCGCCGCGGGCACCGCTCGAGCAGGACGACGTCGTGGGGACCGTCGGCGCCCGCCCCGGCCTCCTGCTGCACGAGGAGGACCTCGAGGCGGAGAGCCTGCTCGCCGAGCAGCCGGGTCTGGCCGAGCGCCTCGTCGCGTGCCTCGTCGCCGGGGACGCGGGCGGGCGCTCGCCGTCCGGAGTCTCCGACGCGGTCGCCGCCTTCACCGCCGCGGCGCTCGCCGACGCCGCCGAGCGCACCTCCGACTCCAGCGGTCGGCCGGCGCGGGTGCTGGCGGACGCGCGTGCCGCGACGGTCGTCGACTGGGCGGTCTCCGAGCGGATCGACACCGTGGTCGTTCCGTACGCGCCGGTCGGGCCCGTCGGCGAGCGGGTGGAGGCGCTCCGCTCGGCTCTCGCCGACGAGGGGGTCGCGCTCGTCACCGTGCGCCGCCGCTGGGACGGTGCGGCGTGGCCGTCGGCGTCGCGGGGGTTCTTCCCGTTCCGGAAGCGGATCCCGGTGCTGGTGCGCGACCTCGTCGAGCCCGCCGACGCGGCCCGCCTGTTCTGAGCTGCGTTTCGTGAGCCCCGTCCTGCGAGCCGCGTCCTGTAGGCCGCGTCCCGCGAGCCGCGTCCTGTGAGCCCCGTCCCGCGACCCACGTCCTGTGAGCCCCGTCCCGCGGAACCTGCCTGGTCCCGCGGGGCGGGTGCCGCTCAGCCGAGCAGGCGGTCGCGGAGGAAGTCGCTCGCGAAGCGGCCCGAGGGGTCCCACTCGGAGCGGAGGGTGCGCCACTCCTCGAGGTGCGGGTAGAGCGGCGCGATCTCGTCGGCTCCGGCGAGGAAGTGCTTGCCCCAGTGCGGCCGGGCGCCGAGCGGCAGCAGCGCGCCCTCGACGGCGGGGAGCACGGCGTCGACGCCGGCGCGGTCCTTCTTGAAGGTGAAGTGCACGCCGACGCTGTCGCGGCCTCCGGCGGGGGAGAGCCACTGGTCGTCGCCCGCCATGGTCCGCAGCTCCGTGATGAGCAGGACGTCGTCGATCCGCTCGCCGATCGCGCGCAGCGCCACGATCGCCTCGCGGACGTTCGCACGCGGCACCATGTACTCGCTCTGGATCTCGTCGCCCGCGCTCGGCTCGCGGTCGAGGCGGAAGTGCGGCAGGCGCTCGGACCACGGTCCGACGGAGCCGCCGAACGGGTTCAGGTTGGAGTCGACACCCTCCGAGACGGCGAAGAGGCTCGCGGAGGCGGCGACCGCGCCCAGGTGCGTCGCGTCGACGTCGGCGACGGATCCCGCCGCCACCTTGGTCTTCAGCCACAGCTGCTCCACCGTCGGCGAGGACCAGTGGGTCATGAGGCTGACGCTGTAGGCGGAGGAGGTGATCGCGTCGAAGTCGTCGAGCACGCGCTCCCAGGGCAGGTCGACGAACGCGTCCTGGCGGACGTCGAAGGTCGGCTGGATGTCGAGGGTCACGCGGGTGACGATGCCGAAGGCGCCGAGGCCGACGACGACGCCCTCGAAGCCCGGCTCCCCGCGGCGGATCGTGCGCAGCGAGCCGTCGGCGGTGACGAGCTCGAGCGCCGAGACGGCGGAGGAGAGGTTCGCGTTGCGGTCGCCCGAGCCGTGGGTGCCGGTCGCGATGGCGCCGGCGACCGAGATGTGCGGGAGCGAGCCCATGTTGTGCAGGGCGTAGCCGTTGCTGTGCAGGTGTGCGGCGACGACGCCGTAGCGGGTGGCGCCGCCGACGGTGACGGTGCTCGCCTCCGCGTCGATCACGGGGTCGGAGGCGAGGCGCCCCAGGTGCAGCAGTGCGCCGGGGGTGTCGGGCAGGGAGTTGAAGGAGTGGCGGCTGCCGAGGGCGCGGACGCGCTCGTTCTCGCGGACGAGGCGCTGCACCTCCTCGACGGACTCCGGCTCGATGATGGCGGCGGCGCGGTACTCGTAGGTGCCCGCCCAGTTGCTCCGTGAGGTCATGGATCCATTCTGCCGGGTGCGCGGGGGATTTGTTGTTGGTTGCAACGAATGGCCCGGTGGTGCACGGGGACACCGCAGGACGGAACGGCGTGGAGATTGTTCGGGGCGCGCTTCGAGCCCCTGACGGGGAGGACGGCGCTGACCGCGCGCAGACGACCCCGCTCCGATCTGTTCCGGGTGTGCGTGAGCCTCCTGGTCACGATCGTGGTGGTGCTGCTCGTCCTGGCGACGGGGCCGTCGATGCGACGGCGACCCTCGTTCCGGTCCATCTGCTCGGCCGGCCGCTCTCCACCGCCCTCTCCGTGGGCTGGAGCGCCGCCTCCTCCTCGCGCCTCGACGAGCAGGCGCTGCGGAGCACCGCCTCCTTCTCGCGCCTCGACGAGCAGGCGCTGCGGAGCACCGCCGAGGAGGAGGCGCGCGGCGAGCGGCGCCTCCTCTCGCGGATGGCGGGAGCGACCGGGGCGACCGGCACGACGCTGCCGGCGGCGGTGCCGGCGGCGGTGCCGGCGGCGGTGCCGGCGGCGGTGCCGGCGGCGGTGCCGGCGATCGTGGTCACGGTGGCGATCGCGCAGAGGACGGAGTCCCGCAGCGAGCCCCTCTCCCTCGCCGCCGCCCTGCTCGCCGTCGCGAGCTCGTGGGTGCTGATGGTCTTCTCGGTCGCACAGGCCTGCCTGCGCCTCGAGTCGCGGTCGCCCCGGCGGTCGCAGGTGCGCTTCGCCTTCGAGGAGGCGCCGCACTTCAGTGACGACGCGACCCTCGCGCTCCTGCTGTCCACGATGGCGGCCACGGTCTCGGCCGAGATCCGCTCGAGAGAGGGCTGGCGCCTGGTGCGCGCGAACGTCGTCATCGCGTCCGCCTTCGACTCGGTCGTCATCGCGATGACGGTGTCACTGCTGTTCGGCGGACTCGCGGCCTGAGACGGCGGGAGCGGAGCGTCCGGCGGAGCCGGGGGCGGCGGGGTCGGGGCGGGTTGGAGC
>NZ_PSVF01000055.1:0-5923 GCF_002931975.1 Rathayibacter sp. AY1F3
CCAGGGGGTCTCGGTCAGGGGCGGCAGTCATGACGGGCTCCTTCGAAAGCGGGTTCATCCTGTACATGTCCACCCGACCCGCAAACGTCTGCCGCAGCACGAAATCGGCTCGCCGCCCTCGTCAGGGCGCCGGCGACCACGCCGGACGTCAGGTCGCGAGGGACGCGGCGAGCTCGGCGGGCGCTCCGGCGGAGCGGGGCTGCCACGACTCGAAGACGCCGTAGGCGATGATCCGCTCCGCGGTCGACAGCAGCGGATTGCAGCTCGTCATCGTGATGAGGCGGTCGGTCGGAGCGACGTCGCTCGTCCAGGGGACCGGATCGATGACCTGCACTTCGGAGGGCTGCACGTATTCGAGGTTCCGGAACCGGTAGGTGTACCAGCCGTCGGCGGTCTCGATGTAGATCGCATCACCCAGTTGCAGCTCATCGATGAGGTGCATTCCTCCGCCGGCGGCGGAGCGGTGCGCGGCGATCGCGAAGTTCCCCACTTCGCCGGGCATCTGCGTTCCCGGGTAGTGGCCGATACTGCCCACGTCGAGCACGTTCTCCGCGTCGACGCCCTCAGCGATCGTGCGCACCCACCCCTCGCCGTACCGGGGGATATAGAGGTTGCCGAACGTGGTGTCTAGAGCTGCGACTGGCGCGATCACTGGGTCGCCGGGGGCGGCCGGCTCAGCACTCGGCTCGGACGGCGCCTCAGCGGACGGGGCGTCATCACCCCAGCTCTGGCGCAGCTCGGCCGCTTGATCTTCCTGCCGGCCCGCGATCACGGCGTCGTTCCACCACAGCTGCCAGGCGAGGAACAGCAGAACGAGGACCCCTGCGGTCATCAGCAGCTCGCCGAGGACGCCGAAGAAGGACAGGCGGCGACGAGCCGAACGGCGTCGGCGCCGCGACACGTCCACGGATGACGAAGCGGTCATGCGCAGGAGTCTAGGTGTGCCGCTCTCACCGGCATCGCTACGGGAGACGTCTCGTGCGGGAATCGTTCGACGGTCCGACGTTTTGGGCCACTGCTCGTTCTCGCGCGCCGTCGCCGTCCCTTCCGCTGCCTGCCCTGACCCACTGGCAAGCGCGTCACCGCAAGCGAATCGCGTCGCAGTGTTCAGCCCGGAGTGCACCGGGCCGAACGATCAGATAGCGACGGACGGTGTAGTAGCTGCTCCATCCGGCGTGTTTGTGCGAATACTCGGGTTCCGGGTGCGTGACGGGTAGACGAGGGCTAGACCGGCTGCTGCAATCCAGCACGCTGTCCAGAGGCCGTGTCCGGGAGTGCTGTCGGCGCTGCCCCATTCGACCCAGAAGAATCCTGGGTCTGCCACAGGGCAGGCGATAACAACTGCTGCAACCGTCGCTACCCCTGCGGGAACCCAGGGAACGAGGCGTGCGACCACCAGAGCTACAACGACGAGAGCGAGGGCGCCCCAGAGATACAGAAGGGGCATGAGGTCGTATGACGACATGGCCTCAGCGCAGGACGGGTTCATTTCATTCCATCTAGCGCCTGTGCATGGCTGCCAGTAGGACGACGTCGTCCAGGTCACCCACAGTGAGATGCCCATGAGCGTACCCGCGCACGCCAACCGGACTAGAGCCTTAGTGTGCTGGCGTCGCCCCATGCTGAAAATGCTAGTCCGCCGACCGTCCCGGTGGACGATCGTTCATCGGTGCACGCAGACGCGACACCGAGCGCCTGTCGTTCCTCACGGTCGCCTGCACAGCTCGTCGCTGCGTCCCAAACCTCGTGCAGATGACCGTGAACGTTCAGGTCTTCGAGTTCGTCTGCACAACCGACGTGAGCGCGCCGGAATCGTCAGCCGCAGTAGTGATGCTCGAGTACTTCACCCCTCGAAGAAGTAGTGCAGCACTCACCCCGCCGACTACAGCCGCCACGACACCGAGACCGACAGCGATCCCCGCCGTCATCGGATCACCCACGACGGCAGCTACGCCGGCCGCAACAACCCACGGAACGCTCGACCCTACGGCCGGCCCAATAGGGCTGATCAGCGGGGACGACTCGGTGGCTCGTCCCGACCGCAGAGTGATCAGAATCGCCACGAATCCTCCGGCGACGGCAGCCAGGGCACTGACCCCACCGATAATGGCGCCCACCATAATCAAGTAGGCGAAGGCGCCCCACCCGCCCTGTTCGCGGAAGTCGGAGTTACCCGTAAGGACCAATCCCAGACCGAGCAGCGCACCCAGCACCACGCCGACGGGTACAGCACAGAGAGCGGCCCTCCGATGAAGATGGACGATCTGCCGCATGTAGCCACGTTAGCCGGAGAGTCTCCCGGTCAGCGCAATGGCCGTCCCGTAAGAGGATCGTTCACCGATGCGGATCTGACCCGAGTGGTCCAGCGCGCTCCTGCCGTTCACCCGTTGGTCCGATAGTGATGTTGTGCAGACGCTGTCGCTCAAGGCTTCCGCAGCGATCGCGGGCGCAATCACTCTCCTCGCCCTCGTCGCGGGCGTCTTCCTCGACGGATTCTCGTTCGCGTGCAACGAGTCCCTTCCGCCTCAGTGCACGGGGTTTGACGTCGCGTGGCCGGCTCTGTGCTCTGTCGCCCTCGCGACCCTTGTTCTCCTGGTCGTAGCGATGCGCGCCAGCAGGCGCTCTCACGCTCGATGGAGGTGGCTGTTGCTCGCCTTGGGCGTGGTCGGCGCCGTCACCAGCTGGGTTCTCGCTCTGCGTACCGCCATGATCATCGGTTGAGCAGCCCACGGCACGGTCGAACGACCGCTTGTTCCGTATGGAGATCGTTCATCGGGGCGAGGGGGGCGGTGGCCTTCGCTTCGACCGTGTGGATCTAGCTCAGGTTCACCTTCGAGTTCTATGTTGAGCCCATGAAGCGACTCGCGACGTCAGGCCAGTTGGTTGGATGGACAATCGCCTTGCTCGGGGCTGCTGGTGCCGCCGCGTTCCTGGTGCACTGGAGCTCGTGCCTCGGTGGCCTGAACGAGGGTTGCTACAGCGCCACACAGTCAGACTTCACGTGGATCGCCACAACGATCGTCTGGGCCGTCGCCTTCCCGCTCGTGATATTCGGGGCCTTCGTACTCTCGCCAGGACGACCCGTCACGCTGATTGGTGTTGGGCTCCTCATGGTCATCAACCCCCTCACCGACCCTGGAGCGTTCTTTCTCCCGTGGGATGTCGCGGACACCTTGCCCTTTACCGGCGTCGCCACGTCGCTAGCTGCTGTGACTGCAGGTGTCCTCCTGGCCGGATCTTCCTACCGAGCCCGTCGGCCCGATCACAGCCGAGTCGGGAAGCCAGCGCCCGCTGACGTCGCCTACTGACCTTCGATCGGACTTGGGTCGTCCCGTTAGGGGATCGTTCACCGGTCGCGTATCCAGCTACGGGCAGCGGTAGGTCTTCGCGAAGTCGGTTGCCGTGAACTGCCTTCCCTCGGTCATAGAGGTCAGTGACGGGCAGATGTCGTTGTTGTGCGCCGCCGCTACGAAGGGGGTCGCTGCTTGTGGGACGCAGCCGTAGTCCTGGTCGGGCTGGTCGAGGATTCGCAGCTGACCTGTCTCCCCGGCGGCGAGGTGAAGATCGGACCAGGAGCAGGACCAGGTGAGTGAGGCTCCGGTGTCGTTGGTGATGCTGACGTAGTGGGAAGGGCCATGCACTCCGAACAGCAGATCACCCACCCACAGAACCGCGGCCGCCACGACGGCTAGAGCTCCCAGCGCGATCGACAGTCTCACCAACCGTCGTTGGCGGGGTGGTGTCTGCCGGTCCGGCGAGAGTCTGCTCGGGTCCCAGCTGTCCAGGCGTTCAACCACGGCGTATCCACCCCTCGGCGCGACGTGAAGCGGCCTCGATCGCCGCCGAGCTCGTTACCTTGAGTTCTCCCACGGGAGAACAGTAGGCGTGACGCGGCTCTCACCACGAGGAGCTACCGACTCGCGACCGAGAGTGTCCTGTAAGGGGATCGATCCGCGGGACGCTTTCAGCGGACTGCTCGGAGGGGCTACTGCTCGTCTTTCCGGGCTGCTCGGCCGACGAAGTGCACGGACCGTCGAGCGTCGACGAGTTCGCGCTTCTCGAAGTGGCGAACGACGAAGGCTCCTGCGACGAACGAGTAGCCGATGCCCTCCGCGATTCGTGTGAGGACCGGGATGGTGCTGATGATCTGTTCGACGGTGGGTGATCCGTTGGCTTGGTAGGGGGCGATCCAGAACGGCACGATCGTGCCGAAGACGATGCCCAGGAGAATCCCGGCGACACCGATCCAGAACATGGAAGTGGACGAAAGTGCTCTGAGCATGGGATCCCCGGAATGTTCGGTGGGCGAGTCGAGAGGCGCCGCTGTCGGACGCGCCGTCCTCGCTCACGGCTGATCGGTCTGGTTACAAGCGCAGGTTGAGCGCGGCGAGGACGGTGACGAGGCCGGCCGCGACGACGACGACCGTCAGTGCAACGCGCCCCGCCGTACGGCGGAGAAGGCCGGTCATCGTGGCGGCGTCCGCCACGCGAGTCGCGATCACGAGGTCAGGAACGCCGGCCGGCGGTTGCGGTGGCGTCGTGGAGTCGTCTTCGCTGGCCGGGACGCTCACGGTCTGCTGAGCCGGCTCGATCCGATCGGGCAGCTTCTTGAAGCGGCCATCATTCGATTCGCCCACAGCGACCTCCCCAGCGGTCGCCGCATCGCGACCCTCCTTCGTGACTGTAGCCGTGCAACTCCATTGCGTCAGCGTGAGCGCGTAGCGGCCTGGAGCTGGAGACTGCTGCGGCGCACGTCTCCTCTCCACTCCTCGAGCGTCCACCGATCGGGTCCCGTAGAGGAACCTGCTGCTTCCCGAGCGCGCTGCTCGCTGCCATAGATTCCAACGACGTCGGTGGCGTCTGCCCAGAGGGCTGTCCTGAGGAGGAGGTAGTGCTCACCGTCACTGCTGTTCTTCACGCCTCGGATCCTCGTCGGTTCCGACGTCGTTCGGTCACCGTGGCGCGAGGTATCACAGTGCTGGCGCGCGTCCCGTATCGGGATCCTAAACCGGTCACCTATAGCGGCGTTTCTCGCGGCGTCGTTGCGCTCCTCAGCGCGTGTGTTCTCGCGGCACTGTGCGACTGGGCTACTCCGCGTCGTCGCTAGCAGTGTCGCCCCGGCCGCTTGCAAGAGGTCTGTAGCTGGGCAGAGGGGTGGAGCTCGCATCGAACCCCTCAGGGCGATCGTCTCCGTGATCCGCGGTCTCGCGGTCGGCTTCCATGCGCTGCCGCCGTGCCTGCTCCTCGGCCACGGCAAAATCGATGAGCCTCTTCGATCCGTACATACGACCACCTCATTCCTCGGAGTGGCGAGCGTATCGACCTCGGCTGGGGAAGGCGTCATCCCGGTACACACGACCGCTGCCCGCGGTTCCCGCCGCAGCCGACGTCGCCCGTGCCCCAGGTCGCTTACCGGCATTCGCTGCAGCGTGTTCCGTATGGGGATCGATCTGCGGGACGCTTTCAGCGGACCGCTCGGAGGGGCTTGGCGTCGTCGTCGCTTGCTGGTGATGCCGCCAGGGTCGACCGCAGGTCTTCTCGTGCTCGTTGGTAGCGGGTGCGTGCCGTGGACGCGGGGACGCCGAGGAGTTGTCCTGCTTCGGTGATGGAGAAGCCGTCCCAGTGGATGAGGCGGACGAGCTCGGCCTGTTCTGGCGCGAGCCTGGCGATCGCATCGCGCACGTCGACTCCTTCGTCGGCGGGGCGTCCTTCGGTAGGAGCGGTCGCCAGAACGCCGCGGAGCCGGCCGGAGAGGTCGGCTCGCCTGTTCTCAGTGCGGGTGCTGTTCGAGAGGACGTTCCGGGCGATGCCGAAAAGCCACATCCGCGACTCCTCCGCGGTGCGGGGAAGGGCGCCTACGCGGCGCCATGCGGTGAGCATGACGTCCGCGAGTGCGTCGGCGGCGTCCTCGAGAGGGAGGCGG
>NZ_PSVF01000056.1:0-5686 GCF_002931975.1 Rathayibacter sp. AY1F3
GTGCGGGGTGGGACGGGGCGGGCCGGCTCGCGAGGGGGCCGGCCCGCGGAGGGGCTCGGGCTCAGCCGCGGACGGGCTCGGGCTCCGCGGCGACCGGCGCGGCCGACTCCCGGCGCTCGACCCAGGCGGGAGCGTCCCGGCCGAGCAGGAGGTAGGCGATGCCGGCCGAGACTCCGCCCGCGAGCCACGAGACGTCGACGCCGCCGAGGGCGGTCGCGGCCGGACCCTGCAGGGCGGGCACCGAGCCGTTCATGAACAGCCAGGTCAGGGTCGCGCCGATCGCGAAGGAGAGCAGCGCCCGCCAGCGGACGTCCGGCAGCAGCGGCGAGCCGACCGGGGCGAACAGGTGCCCGAACGAGCGGACGCGCGGCTCGAACACCGTGTAGTGCACCAGCACGATCGCACCCCACGGGGCGACCCAGCCGACGAGGCCGACCAGCCACGCGTCGAGCGTGGTGGCGAGGTCGTCCTGGAAGACGAAGAACACCGCGGCCGCGAAGGCCAGCACGCCGACGATGAGGCTGAGCGCGCGGCGCCCGAGCCGGATGTCGAGGGCCTGGGTCGCCATGCCGAACGAGTAGATGTTGAGGACGTTGGTCGCGATCGGGCCGTGCACCACCAGGAGCAGCACGGGGATCGCGAGGGCGCCGAAGTTCTCGACGATCAGCTCCCCGGGGTCCACGGAGCCGTTCTTCGTCGCGAGGGTCGCGCCGAGGACGCCGAGCCAGACCACCGGGATGAACTGGCCGAGGACGCTGGCGAGGTAGAGCCCCCGCTTCGAGGAGCGGGGCCCGACGAAGCGGGAGTAGTCGCCGGCGTAGGCGAGCCAGGTGAGGCCCCAGCCGATGCCGATGGCGGTCATCACGATGGACATGGCCGCGATGCGGTCGCCTCCGGTGAGCGCGCCCTCCGCGGGGCCGGCGTAGGACCAGTCGATGTCGAGGAAGAACCAGGCGACGACCGACATGATCGCCAGCACCAGGAGGGTCGGCGGGACGGTCCAGCGCTCGAAGGCGGCGATCGCGCGGTAGCCGAGGAAGGAGATCGCGACCTGCACCGCCATGATCACCGCCGCCACCGCGATCTTCCAGCCGACGTTCGCCTGCTCCGGGTCGACGACGCCGACGGAGCCGAGGAGCGCGATGACGAGGTCGAGGACGATCCAGGTGTTGATGGCGCACCAGCCGATCACGACCCCGGCCTGGATGGCGGCCGGGACGTAGTTGCCGCGCCGGCCGAAGATCGCCCGTCCCACGAGCATCCCGGTCGCCCCCGTCCGCTGGCCGAGGAGGACGAAGAAGCCGAACACCGCCATCCCGACGACGTTGCCGAGCACGAGGACGGTGACGGTGTCCGCCAGGCCGAGGCCCATGTTCACGCCGAGGGCGCCGAGCACCCAGTTGATGGGGGCGATGTTGGCGCCGGCCCAGATCCAGAACTGCCCGTCGAGCCGGGCGGTGCGCCGGGAGTCGGGCAGGGGACTCAGCGCGTCCTCGGCGTCGGCGGTGCCGTGCAGGGTGTCGGTGCTCATGGCGGATCCTCTCGGGGAGGGGGATGAAGGGGAGGGCGGGGCGCCCGGTGAGGCTCCACTCTCGTGCGGACCCGTTTCGGGCGGCGCGTCCGCGTGTAAATTCGCCGTGACGCGAGAGGACGTTCTGTATGGCCTACCTGCTGTCGGACGCGATGCGGGATCCGCGCCTCGCCGCCATGCTCCCGGTGGTCGCCGCCGGGCACGCGGCCGCCGAGCGCGCCGTGATCCGCTGGGCCCACACGAGCGAGCAGCTCGACATCGCGCCCCTCCTCCTCGGAGGCGAGCTGCTCCTGATGGAGGGCGCGCTCCTCTCGACCGACCAGGACCCTGCGGAGTGCCGCGAGTACGTGCGGTCTCTGGTCGACGCGGGAGTCGGCGCCCTCGCTCTCGAGCTCTCGCCGCGCCTGCCCGCGGTGCCGCCGCCGATCGTCGCGGCGGCCGACGAGCTCGGCCTCCCCGTGCTCGCCCTGCCCCGGCGCGTCCCGTTCGTGCAGGTCTGCGAGAGCATCAACACCCACCTCACCGAGCAGAAGTTCCGGAGCATCCGACTGGCGGACAGAGTGTCCGGTCTGCTGGCCGACGCGGCCTCCGGGGACGCCGGCGTCGACGAGCTCCTGCAGGTCGTCGCCTCCGCGACGGGCGCCTCCGCCTCGCTCGTCTCGCTCACGGGCGACGAGATCGCCCGCGCCTCGCCCGGGCCGGGCGTCGACACGGAGCCGACGGCCGGGACGTTCTCGAACGTGCTGCACGCGGGCGACTCCCTCCTGGGCACCCTGCATCTGCGGGCCCACGCCGACGCCGACCTCCACGCCGTCGCCGTCGCGCTCGACCGGGCGCCGGACGTCCTCGCGATCGCCGTGCTCCGGCACCGCCCGCCGTCGGTCACCGAGCGGCTGACCGCCCAGCTCTTCGCGATCGCGTCCGTCGAGCGTGCGGACCCGGCGGCCGACCTCCAGATCGACGCCTTCCTCGGCCGCCTCGGCGCCGGCTCCCGGGAGCGCTACCTCGGCGTCCGGGCCGACACCGGTCACGACGACCGGCGGCTCCGCGCTCTGCTCCGCCTCCTGACGGGCGCAGGAGCGGATCCCGGCCCGGTGCTCTGCGTGGTCGGCTCCGAGCTGCTGGCGCTGCTGCCGTTCGCCACCGCCGCCGCGATGGAGGAGGGCCGCGCGGAGCTGCTGCGCCTCGGCGCCGCCCTCGACTCGGACGCTCTGCTCTGCGTCGGCAGCGGGCTCGGCGGGCAGGAGCGGGTGCCGCGGGAGCTGGCGGAGGTGCGCGGCGCGCTCGAGTGGGCGCCCGCGGGCGGAGTCGTCGACTCGCGCCAGTACCGCCTGGAGCGGTTCGCGAGCTCTCTGCAGGACGATCCGGAGGCGGACGACCTCGTCGAGGAGGTGCTCGGGCCCCTGCGCGCCCAGCGCGGCGAGCTGCTCGCCACCCTCGAGGCCTTCGCGTCGCTGTGGGGGAGCAAGACGGCGACGGCGGCCGCGCTCGGCATCGGCCGGCAGACCCTCTACGACCGGCTCGCGCGGATCGAGGAGCTGATCGGCCCGCTCGACTCGTCGCCGGCCCGCGCCCGGGTCGTCATGACCGCCGTCTTCCTGCACCGGGCGCGAGCGGCGCTCCCTGCGGGCTCGCCTCCGGTCGGGCGGACGTTCCCGCCTCCCGCCGAACGCTGACGCGGCCGGACGGGATCGACCGGCTCAGGCGGGCAGCAGCTCCGCGACGAGCGCCTGCACGCGGGCCCTGATGTCGTCGCGGATCGAGCGGACCTCCTCGAGCGGTCGGCCCTTCGGGTCGGCGAGGTCCCAGTCCTCGTAGCGCTTGCCGGGGAAGACGGGGCAGACGTCGCCGCAGCCCATCGTGATCACGACGTCGGAGGTCTGGACCTGCTCGGTGGTCATCAGCTGCGGGACGGCCTGCGAGATGTCGATGCCCTCCTCCGCCATCGCCTCGATCGCGATCGGGTTGATGCTGTCGCCGGGCTCGGAGCCGCCGGAGCGGACCTCGACGGCGCCGCCGGAGAGGGCGCGGAGGTAGCCGGCGGCCATCTGCGAGCGGCCGGCGTTGTGGATGCAGACGAAGAGGACGGTGGGGGCGGCCATCGGGGCTCCTGGTGTCGAGGGGCGGTGCTCGGAGGAGCACGGGGCGAGGGTAGCGCGCCCGGGCTAACGGCTCGCGCGCCTGCGGAGCCGGAGGAGACTCCGACGGCCGGGTCGGGAATATACCCCCCTGGGGTATGTTGCACTCCCCTGGACCGAACCGGAGGAGACACCATGACCGACCACGCCCACCACCACCCGACCACCTGGCGCGCCGCCGCCCTCGCGACCCTGCACTGCCTGACCGGCTGCGCGATCGGCGAGGTCCTCGGCATGGTGATCGGCTCCGCCCTGGGTCTGCCCGCCCTGGCGACGGTCGCCCTCTCGATCGTCCTCGCCTTCGTGTTCGGCTACGCGCTCACGCTGCGGGGCGTGCTCCGCTCCGGAGTGACGTGGCGCGCCGCCGTCGGCATCGCTCTGGCGGCCGACACCGTCTCGATCGCCGTGATGGAGGTCGTCGACAACACGGTGGTGCTCGCGATCCCCGGAGCGATGGACGCGGGCCTCTCGTCCGGCCTCTTCTGGGGCTCGCTCGCCGGCGCCCTGGCCCTGGCCTTCGTCGTCACGACCCCGGTGAACCGCCTGCTCATCTCCCGCGGCCGCGGCCACGCGGTCGTCCACGGCCTGCACGGCTGAGCCGCGCGGGCCTCGACAGGGCGCCTGCGGCGGCTGCTCGACCAGCAGGAGGCGCGTGCTGATCGAGCAGCGGGCGCCGCGAGATCCCGCCGGGCGTCAGCCCTGCAGGCGGCGGTAGTGGCGGTTGCGGACCGAGAGGATCGCGCCTCCGATCACCGCCGCGAGGAACGAGCCGGCCAGGACGCCGACCTTCACGTGGTCGTCGGACTCGCTGCCCGCGCCGAACGAGAGCTCGCCGACCAGCAGCGACACCGTGAATCCGATGCCGGCCACGAACGCCATGCCGATCACGTCCACCCAGCGCAGCGACGTATCCAGGCCGATGCCGCGGAACCGGGTCAGGAGGAAGGTGCTCCCGGCGATGCCGAGCGGCTTGCCGAGCACGAGGCCCGCGATGATGCCCACGGCGATCGAGTCCTGGAACGAGTCGACCAGGCCCGCGACTCCGCCGACCGTCACTCCGGCCGAGAAGAACGCGAAGACCGGCACCGCGACCGCGGTCGAGAGGACGCTCCAGCGATCGGCGAAGTGCGCGGCGAGGCCGTCGTAGACCGGGCGCCCCTCCGCATCCGACCCCACCTGCACCCGGGCGCGCCTCGACGCGACGACCGGCACGGTGAAGCCGAGCAGCACGCCCGCGACCGTGGCGTGGATGCCCGAGGCGTGCACGAGCGCCCACGTCGCCACTCCGAGCGGGATCAGCACCCACCAGGCGCGCACGCCGCGCTGCACGCAGACCGCGAAGACCGCCAGCGGCACCAGCGCGAGCAGGAGCATCAGCACGTCGATGCCGGCGGTGTAGAAGACGGCGATGATCGTGATCGCGATGAGGTCGTCCACCACGGCGAGCGTGAGGAGGAACGTCCGCAGCGCCGGCGGGAGGAACCGGCCGACCACGGCGATCACCGCGACGGCGAAGGCGATGTCGGTGGCGGCGGGGATCGCCCAGCCGTCCAGCGCGGCTCCTCCGCGGGGCAGGTTCACCGCGGTGAAGATCAGGGCGGGGACGGCCACGCCGCCGACGGCCGCGACGATCGGCACGAGCGCCGTCTTCGGGTCGCGGAGCTTGCCGGCGACGAACTCCTCCTTGAGCTCGAGCCCGACGACGAAGAAGAAGATCGCGAGCAGGCCGTCGGCCGCCCACGACCCGACGCTCAGCTCGAGGTGCAGGGCCTCGGGGCCGAAGCGGAAGTCGCGGACCGCGCTGTAGAGCGCGGACGCGGGGCTGTTGGCGACGATCAGGGCGAGGAGGGTCGCGGTGAGCAGGAACGCTCCGCCGACCGTGTCCTTCTGGAGGGTCTGGCGGAGTCCCCGCCAGATCGAGTGGGGGGACTGATCGGCGGGCAGGGGCTGGTGAGGCATGAGGGGTTCCGTCCGGAGGGGTGGGCGTGCGCGGGGACGCGGCCGCGGGCTCCGGAGG
>NZ_PSVF01000057.1:0-5409 GCF_002931975.1 Rathayibacter sp. AY1F3
GTTCGAGGGGGCTGCTCAAGGGGGTGGTGCTGGTCCTCCCGACGCTATAGACGGGCCTTGCGACTGATGGCTGGATGAGACGGATTCAGGTTGTAGTACCCCATTCGGGCGTGGTGGTCGGGCTTGTATCAGCGATTCCGCTGAAGGACTGGCGAACCGCCGCGCATGCGTGTACACGGAACGGTCACACGCGCTGTCGACGACGGATCGGAGGGCGGATGTCGGATCGGGAGGAGACGCCGGGAATGTCCGTCCGCGGAATGGACGAGGGGGAGTGCTGCTCGGTCGAGGAACGGCGACCCTATCCGGCGACTCTGGACACGGCCCCGGGCCGGGCCGCTGGGCGAGAGAATTGACCGGGCGTTCACCGGGCCGACCCCGCGCCGAAACACTGCGATGATGGGCTGTCCACTGGTGATCGCCGTCGCACCCGCGTCGCGGATCACCCGCCGCGGGCGAGCGGCGGTCCCGACGAGAGGGAGGACGCGATGGACACGGCCACGACCGCGACCGGCGACCGCCCGTCCACCCCGCCGTCCCGGGAGCGCCCGAGACGCCACCGGAGCCGCGCTCGCACCGTGATCGGACGGCTCCTGCTCGTCCCCCTCGTGGTGCTCGCCCTCTTCGGCGCCGGGATCCCGCTCTACGTCACGCCCCCGATCGACCCGATCCCCGAGCAGGCGGACGCGGTCTTCGTGCTCGGCCCGTCCACGAGGGCGCGCGTCGAGTTCGCCCGCCGGATCATCACCTCCGGAGCGACGGACACGATGGTGCTCTCGGTCGGCCCCGGCGAGATGAACGCTCCCTATGAGGCCAAGAAGTACAAGAAGTGCAACGAGCCCGGCGGCGACGTCCTCTGCTACTCCGCCGACCCGCTCACGACCCAGGGAGAGGCCCGGCAGCTGCGCGACATGGCCGAGCAGTACGGCTGGGACCACGTCATCGTGATCACCAACGCCTCCCACCTCGTGCGCGCCGAGATGATCATCGAGCGCTGCTACTCCGGCGAGCTCTCGATGGTGCCCTCGGGAGAGCCGATGGGCCTGGACTACCTGGTGAACCAGTACGTCTACCAGACCGGCGCCTTCCTCAAGGCCTTCCTGGTCACCAACGGCTGTTGACGCGAGCACTCCTCCTCGAGCCGCCGAGCCCGCCTGCGCTAGTCTGCCCGGGGCGCCATCGGCCCCGAGCCCGCTCCTGCGGAGCCCGGCCGGCCCGGCCCACGACGGCAGCGCGGCAGGAGGATCGACCGGGGAGACCCGCGACGCTCCCCGCTCCGCACCGGTCACCCCCACGCGAACCCCTCCGAAAGGCCCGCCCGTGACACCTGCCCGATCGATCTTCGCCGTCGGCCGCGGCCAGTACGAGAACATCGGCGACATCATCCTGCGCCGCCAGCTCCTCGACTGGCTCCGCGAGTCGGGTCCGCTCCACGTCTACGTGGGCCACTCGCCGTGGGGCTACGACGACGGCCTGCGCCTGGGCCCGGACGACACGGTGTACCGCTCGCTCCTGCGCTGGTACGCGGCGCTCGCCCGCGAGGCCCTCGCCGGCCGGGCGAACTCGGTGTTCAAGCCGGGAGAGATCCAGCTGACCCTGATCGGGATGAAGGAGCACCTCGTGATGCTCCCGGGCATCGCCCTGGTGCGCCTCGGCGGCGGCCGCGTGATCCGCGCCGGCGTGGGCACCCGCAACTTCGCCCCGCTGCCCCGCGCGATCATGTGGCCCTCGATGGCGCTCTCGAGCTACACCCGCTGGCGCGACGACAAGACGGCCGGCTACATGCGCGTCGGCGCCGCCATGCCCGACCTCGGCTACGGCGAGGGCTCGAGCGACGCGGAGCTGACCGCGTTCGCCGCGCAGCCCGACGAGGAGCGGCGCGTTCTGGTCCTCTCCCTCCGCGAGGACCACGAGGTGGACGCCCGCCCCTACCCCGAGCAGGAGTGGCTGGCCGCGATCAAGGGCTTCGCCGAGCGCGAGGACCTCGACATCGTCGTCGTCACGCAGGTCGCCGTCGACGCCGAGCGCTCCCGCCGTCTCGCCGCCGACCTCGACGCGGACATCCTCGACTGGGATCCGGCGCACACCCACGACGAGCACGAGATCCTGCTGCGCGAGCTCTACCGCACGGCCCGCGTCGCGATGAGCGACCGGCTGCACGTGATCATCATGGCGTTCACCGAGGGCGCGGCCCCGGTGAGCCTGCAGATGGACGGATCGACGAAGGCCTCGCGCCACTTCGAGACCATCGGGATCCACGACGTCACGGTCGATATGTCCCGGACGACCCCGGCCGCCGGCGTCGAGACCTTCTCCGCCGTGGTCGCCCGCCGGAGCGAGCTGCTCGAGAAGCTGCTCGTCGCCCGCGGACGCCTCCGCGGCGTCCGCGACGACATCCAGGCGCTGCTCGCCGTGCCGCCCCGCAGCCGCCCGGCCGCCGCGGCAGCCCCTGCCGGCCCGAAGACGCGGGTGTACCACGTCGGCCGCAGCGGAGAGGTCCCCGGAGGCATGACGCAGGTCGTCAACGGGTACCTGCGCTGGCCGTTCGAGCGCTCGGACGTCCGGGTGATCTCCTCCCGCACCGCTCCGGGCGAGCACGTCGCCGCGGCCCGCCTGGCCGCCGGCGCCGCCGCCCGCATCGTCGCGATCGCGCGCCGCGAGCCCGGCGCCGTGATCGTCGTCCACCTCTCGGAGCGCGGCTCGTTCCTCCGCGAGGGGTCCCTCCTCCGCCTCGCGCACCGCCTGGGCCTGCGCACGGTCGCCCACCTGCACGGCAGCGAGTTCGCCGCCTTCACCGCCGCGCACCCGCGCCTGGTGAAGGACGTGCTGCGCAGCGCGGACGAGATCATCTCGCTCTCGGAGGAGACCTCGGCGATCTGCCGCCGCTACGTCCCCGCCGAGCGTGTGCACCTCGTGCCGAACGCGCTCGAGCAGGGCACCCCGCGCGAGAAGACACGCACCGTCGTCTTCGGCGGCGTCGTCAGCCACCGCAAGGGCGTCGACGTGCTGCAGAAGGCGTGGGCGCAGGTCGAGGGCAAGGAGGGCTGGCGCCTGCTGGTCGCCGGTCCGATCCGCGAGCCGGAGGTCGTCGACCGCGGCGTCCCGGGGATCGAGTTCCTCGGCTCGCTCGAGAACGCCCGCCTGCTCGCCCTGCTCGACGAGGCGTCCATCGCCGTCCTGCCCTCGCGCGACGAGGCGATGCCGATCTTCATCCTCGAAGCCCTCGCCCGCGACGCCGCCGTCGTCTCGACCGCGGTCGGCGGCATCCCCGAGGTCCTCGGCGACGGCTGCGGCCGCGTGGTCGCGCCCGGAGACGTGGAGGGCCTCGCCGCCGCGCTGACCGAGCTCATCACCGACGAGGACGCCCGTGCCGAGGTCGTCGAGAAGGCCGGGGCGCGCTTCCGCGAGCGCTTCTCCGCCGACGCCGTGTTCCCGCGGGTGGAGGAGGTCTGGCTCGGCTGAGCCGCCTGCGACTTCGCCCCGGATCGCGCCCCGGGCCCCGCTCCGGGCCTGGGCGGAGCCGCGGGAGCGTAAAATCGGTGGAGTCCGCGTCGCCGTGCCGTCGCGCGCCCAGCCGTCCGCTCCCGGACGCCTTCTCCCTCCATCCCAGAGAGGCTCGACCGTGGCCATCGCCGCCGACTCCGACCGCCGCCTGTGGACCCTGCCCCTCGCGCGCGCCGTGATCGCGGCGGTCGCCGGCTGCGTCGTCACCTTCTCACCCGACCACGGGCCCTCCTTCGGCCTCGCCGTCTTCGGCGGCTTCGCGATCGCGACCGGCGCCGTCTCGCTCGCCCTCGGGCTCCGCAGCTGGAGCGGCCGGGCCCGCCCGCTCGCCCTCGGCTCCGCGGTGCTCACCCTGGTCGCCGGAGTCGCGGCGCTCGTCGCGCTCCCGGTCGCCAACCTGCTCTCCTTCGTCGCCCTCGTCGCCGGCTGGGCGCTGCTCTCCGGCTTCCTCGAGTTCTCGAGCGGCCGCCGCGGTCAGGGCCTCGCCGCCCGCGACTCCGTGATCGTCGGCGTCGGCACGATGCTGCTCGGCGCCGCCTTCGGACTCCTCCCGCCCCACCCCGTCGTCACCGTCGGCCTCCTCGGCGCCTACGCCGTGATGGTCGCCGTGTTCCTCGCCATCGCGGCGTTCTCGCTCAAATGGGCCGCCGGCGCCGACGCAGCCACCGGACACGATCCCGTCGCCCCCACGACACCGACCTCCGGAGGAGACCGATGACCGCCGAAGGCCAGCAGCCCGACCCCGCCTCTCCCGCCGACCGCGCCTCGGCGGCCGACTCCGCCCCGGCGCGCGACCCCGGCGAGTTCACGCCCCGCACGTTCCAGCCGACCCGCAAGGACCGCTTGCGCCCGCTCGAGCTCATCGGCTTCTCCGCGGTGATGGCGGCCTTCGTCGGCCTGGTCGTCATGCTCTCGACCCGCGAGCCTGTCGTCGCGCTCATCTCGTTCGGCGTCGCCTTCATCGTCGTGCTCGTCGCGATCGCCATGTTCTCGCTGACCTTCAAGCCGGACGAGGCCGAGATCGCGGACATCGACGAGCAGGACTCCGCTCACTAGGCGAGGGACGGCTCCGCCGCTCCCAGTCGGCCGGGAGCACGCCGCGCGGGCGGATAGTCTTTCCCGCCGCGCATGCTGATCGAGCAGCCCGCAGGGCGTCTCGAGATCCCGCCTGCGCACGCGGGCGCCGCTTCCGCGTCGGTGGTCGCGCGTAGCGTGCGGAGGGTGGCGGAGGCGATCGGGCGGTGGTGGCAGCGGCGGCGGTTCTCGCGCGGCGCCGACGTCCCCTACGCGGTCGGCACCTACCGGGAGGCGTGGGCGTCCTACCCCGTCCTGGTGCGGCAGTACCGGCCCGAGTACAACGAGGGCATCGTGCTCAGCCAGATCCCGCCCGCGGCCGACGTCTACCTGTGCTGGCTCTGCGACGCCGGGCATGTCTTCGTCGCCACCCCCGAGGAGCAGCGCCACCGTCCCGGCCGGGAGCGGCGCCGCTCCTCCTGGTGCCCCGACTGCGCCGAGCTCGCCTCGCCGCGCCTGCCCCGGGCCGCGCCGATGATCGGCGGTCGGCTCGCCGAGGTGCTCGCGCCGACGTCCGCCCCCGACGACGGCTCCTTCGTCCTCCTGGCGCCGCCCGCCGTGATCGCGCGGGGGCTCCCGACGTCCGCGTCGCCCACCGGCCGCGGGTCCGTGTCGCCCACCGGCCCGAGCGGATCCGCGCCCGCCGCGTCGTCGACTCCTCGGCCCGCTCGATCGAGTCCTCCAGCTGCCGCCGCTCCGGCCGCGCTCCCCTCCGCCCCTCCCTCCGCCCCTTCCGCCGGGTGGGAGGTGGTGCGCATCCGCACGGGGAAGCTGCTGCCGCTCGGCCCCCACGACCTGGTCGCCACGGGAGTCACGGCCGCGCTGGCGGAC
>NZ_PSVF01000058.1:0-2340 GCF_002931975.1 Rathayibacter sp. AY1F3
CTTCGGGGTTGGGGGTCGTAATTTTTTTACGGAGAGTTTGATCCTGGCTCAGGACGAACGCTGGCGGCGTGCTTAACACATGCAAGTCGAACGATGAAGCCCAGCTTGCTGGGTGGATTAGTGGCGAACGGGTGAGTAACACGTGAGTAACCTGCCCTTGACTCTGGGATAAGCGCTGGAAACGGCGTCTAATACCGGATACGACCTGCCCCGGCATCGGGTGCGGGTGGAAAGTTTTTCGGTCAAGGATGGACTCGCGGCCTATCAGCTAGTTGGTGAGGTAATGGCTCACCAAGGCGACGACGGGTAGCCGGCCTGAGAGGGTGACCGGCCACACTGGGACTGAGACACGGCCCAGACTCCTACGGGAGGCAGCAGTGGGGAATATTGCACAATGGGCGAAAGCCTGATGCAGCAACGCCGCGTGGGGGATGACGGCCTTCGGGTTGTAAACCTCTTTTAGTAGGGAAGAAGGGCTTCGGCTTGACGGTACCTGCAGAAAAAGCACCGGCTAACTACGTGCCAGCAGCCGCGGTAATACGTAGGGTGCAAGCGTTGTCCGGAATTATTGGGCGTAAAGAGCTCGTAGGCGGTTTGTCGCGTCTGCTGTGAAAACCCGAGGCTCAACCTCGGGCCTGCAGTGGGTACGGGCAGACTAGAGTGCGGTAGGGGAGAATGGAATTCCTGGTGTAGCGGTGGAATGCGCAGATATCAGGAGGAACACCGATGGCGAAGGCAGTTCTCTGGGCCGTTACTGACGCTGAGGAGCGAAAGCGTGGGGAGCGAACAGGATTAGATACCCTGGTAGTCCACGCCGTAAACGTTGGGAACTAGATGTGGGGACCTTTCCACGGTCTCCGTGTCGCAGCTAACGCATTAAGTTCCCCGCCTGGGGAGTACGGCCGCAAGGCTAAAACTCAAAGGAATTGACGGGGGCCCGCACAAGCGGCGGAGCATGCGGATTAATTCGATGCAACGCGAAGAACCTTACCAAGGCTTGACATATACCGGAAACTTCCAGAAATGGTTGCCCCGCAAGGTCGGTATACAGGTGGTGCATGGTTGTCGTCAGCTCGTGTCGTGAGATGTTGGGTTAAGTCCCGCAACGAGCGCAACCCTCGTTCTATGTTGCCAGCACGTCATGGTGGGAACTCATAGGAGACTGCCGGGGTCAACTCGGAGGAAGGTGGGGATGACGTCAAATCATCATGCCCCTTATGTCTTGGGCTTCACGCATGCTACAATGGCCGGTACAAAGGGCTGCGATACCGTAAGGTGGAGCGAATCCCAAAAAGCCGGTCTCAGTTCGGATTGAGGTCTGCAACTCGACCTCATGAAGTCGGAGTCGCTAGTAATCGCAGATCAGCAACGCTGCGGTGAATACGTTCCCGGGCCTTGTACACACCGCCCGTCAAGTCATGAAAGTCGGTAACACCCGAAGCCAGTGGCCTAACCGCAAGGAGGGAGCTGTCGAAGGTGGGATCGGTGATTAGGACTAAGTCGTAACAAGGTAGCCGTACCGGAAGGTGCGGCTGGATCACCTCCTTTCTAAGGAGCATCTGGACACCGCAGGGTGTTCCAGGCGCCAGATCAAAGCGAATGTCTTTGCTGGTAGCTCATGGGTGGAACATTGAACTAGGTGCTCGGTGAGATCGTCTCGCGTCAGTACAGCCTTCGGGTTGGGAACGCGTCGGGGCGGTGGAGTCGGGTACATGCACGCTGTTGGGTCCTGAGGGACCGGGCCGGCTGCCTTCGGGTGGCGGGGTCGACTCTCCGGATCCTTTTCTCACGCCTGGGTGTGTGGGAGAGGGATACCGCCCGTATTTTGAGAACTACACAGTGGACGCGAGCATCTTAGATTCACGGCTTCGGTCGTGGATCGACAAGATTCGCATGGCGCGGCTTTCGGGCTGCGGTCATGCAAATCATTGGATCTGCAACTTTTCGAGTTGTAGTTTCTTAACTCATGTGATTAGCAAGTTCATAAGAGCAAACGGTGAATGCCTTGGCATCTGGAGCCGAAGAAGGACGTCGTAATCTGCGATAAGCCTCGGGGAGCTGATAAACGAGCTGTGATCCGAGGATTTCCGAATGGGGAAACCCCGCCAGGCCCCTTGTGGTGACCTGGTGACTCCCGCCTGAATATATAGGGCGGGTAGAGGGAACGTGGGGAAGTGAAACATCTCAGTACCCACAGGAAGAGAAAACAACAGTGATTCCGTCAGTAGTGGCGAGCGAACGCGGAAGAGGCTAAACCGAGTCATGTGTGATACCCGGCAGGGGTTGCATGGCCGGGGTTGTGGGACTTTTCGTTCCGGTCTGCCGGCCGGTGAACGTTCG
>NZ_PSVF01000058.1:2436-3792 GCF_002931975.1 Rathayibacter sp. AY1F3
AGAGCGGGTGCGAGCCCCGTAGTCGAAATGGTGTTATGGCGTGAAGAGTATCCCAAGTAGCACGGGGCCCGAGAAATCCCGTGTGAATCTGTCAGGACCACCTGATAAGCCTAAATACTCCCAGATGACCGATAGCGGACAAGTACCGTGAGGGAAAGGTGAAAAGTACCCCGGGAGGGGAGTGAAATAGTACCTGAAACCGTTTGCTTACAAACCGTCGGAGCCTCCTTGTAGGGGTGACGGCGTGCCTTTTGAAGAATGAGCCTGCGAGTTAGTGCTCTGTGGCGAGGTTAACCCGTGTGGGGCAGCCGTAGCGAAAGCGAGTCCGAATAGGGCGATTCAGTCGCAGGGTCTAGACCCGAAGCGAAGTGATCTATCCATGGCCAGGTTGAAGCGACGGTAAGACGTCGTGGAGGACCGAACCCACTTCAGTTGAAAATGGAGGGGATGAGCTGTGGATAGGGGTGAAAGGCCAATCAAACTTCGTGATAGCTGGTTCTCTCCGAAATGCATTTAGGTGCAGCGTTGCGTGTTTCTTGCCGGAGGTAGAGCTACTGGATGGCCGATGGGGCCCAAAAGCTTACTGACGTCAGCCAAACTCCGAATGCCGGTAAGTGAGAGCGCAGCAGTGAGACTGTGGGGGATAAGCTTCATAGTCGAGAGGGAAACAACCCAGACCACCAACTAAGGTCCCTAAGCGCGTGCTAAGTGGGAAAGGATGTGGAGTTGCACAGACAACCAGGAGGTTGGCTTAGAAGCAGCCACCCTTGAAAGAGTGCGTAATAGCTCACTGGTCAAGTGATTCCGCGCCGACAATGTAACGGGGCTCAAGCACGCCACCGAAGTTGTGGCATTGACATTAGTGGTAGGCCTTCGTGGTCCAGCCGTGTTGATGGGTAGGAGAGCGTCGTGTGGCGAGTGAAGCGGCGGTGTGAACCAGCCGTGGATGCCACACGAGTGAGAATGCAGGCATGAGTAGCGAAAGACGGGTGAGAAACCCGTCCTCCGGAAGACCAAGGGTTCCAGGGTCAAGCTAATCTTCCCTGGGTAAGTCGGGACCTAAGGCGAGGCCGACAGGCGTAGTCGATGGACAACGGGTTGATATTCCCGTACCGGCGAAGAACCGCCCAAGACAATCCAGTAGTGCTAAGTATCTGAATCCCTTTGATGGATCCCTTCGGGGTGAAGCGTTGGGCCTAGCGTACGACCCCGTGCTGGTGCGTTTAGCGTATTAACAGGTGTGACGCAGGAAGGTAGCCGAGCCGGGCGATGGTTGTCCCGGTCTAAGGATGTAGGGCGAACGATAGGCAAATCCGTCGTTCATATAGCCTGAGATCTGATGGGTAGACGCAAGTC
>NZ_PSVF01000058.1:3886-5244 GCF_002931975.1 Rathayibacter sp. AY1F3
AAGTCGAAATCGGTGATCCTATGCTGCCAAGAAAAGCATCGACGCGAGGTTCTAGCTGCCCGTACCCCAAACCGACTCAGGTGGTCAGGTAGAGAATACTAAGGAGATCGAGAGAATCGTGGTTAAGGAACTCGGCAAAATGCCCCCGTAACTTCGGGAGAAGGGGGGCCTGAGGCGTGAACGGACTTGCTCCGGGAGCGTTCGATGGCCGCAGAGACCAGTGGGAAGCGACTGTTTACTAAAAACACAGGTCCGTGCTAAGTCGCAAGACGATGTATACGGACTGACGCCTGCCCGGTGCTGGAAGGTTAAGAGGAACGGTTAGCCGCAAGGCGAAGCTGAGAATTTAAGCCCCAGTAAACGGCGGTGGTAACTATAACCATCCTAAGGTAGCGAAATTCCTTGTCGGGTAAGTTCCGACCTGCACGAATGGCGTAACGACTTCCCAGCTGTCTCAACCGCGAACTCGGCGAAATTGCATTACGAGTAAAGATGCTCGTTACGCGCAGCAGGACGGAAAGACCCCGTGACCTTTACTATAGTTTGGTATTGGTGTTCGGTGTGGCTTGTGTAGGATAGGTGGGAGACGTTGAAGCGGGCACGCTAGTGTTCGTGGAGTCATTGTTGAAATACCACTCTGGTCACTCTGGATATCTAACTTCGGACCCTAATCGGGTTCAGGGACAGTGCCTGATGGGTAGTTTAACTGGGGCGGTTGCCTCCCAAAGAGTAACGGAGGCGCCCAAAGGTTCCCTCAACCTGGTTGGCAATCAGGTGGCGAGTGTAAGTGCACAAGGGAGCTTGACTGTGAGACTGACAAGTCGAGCAGGGACGAAAGTCGGGACTAGTGATCCGGCAGTGGCTTGTGGAAGCGCTGTCGCTCAACGGATAAAAGGTACCTCGGGGATAACAGGCTGATCTTGCCCAAGAGTCCATATCGACGGCATGGTTTGGCACCTCGATGTCGGCTCGTCGCATCCTGGGGCTGGAGTAGGTCCCAAGGGTTGGGCTGTTCGCCCATTAAAGCGGTACGCGAGCTGGGTTTAGAACGTCGTGAGACAGTTCGGTCCCTATCCGCTGCGCGCGCAGGAAATTTGAGAAGATCTATCCCTAGTACGAGAGGACCGGGATGGACGAACCTCTGGTGTGTCAGTTGTTCCGCCAGGAGCACCGCTGATTAGCTACGTTCGGAACGGATAACCGCTGAAAGCATCTAAGCGGGAAGCCGGCTTCGAGATGAGATTTCCATCCCTTCGGGGGAGAGGCTCCCAGCCAGACGACTGGGTTGATAGGCCGGATGTGGAAGACAGGACTAAAGACTGTCGGAGCTGACCGGTACTAATAAGCCGATAACTTGA
>NZ_PSVF01000059.1:0-5114 GCF_002931975.1 Rathayibacter sp. AY1F3
TCGGAGGGCCGCGTCAGGCGGGGCGGCGGAGGGCGGTCTCGACGAGCGAGACGAGGCCGTGCGGGCCGAGCTGGCCGACGAGCAGGTCGAGCGGAGTGGGGACGGGCAGCGCCGAGGCGGCGCGGCCGAGGCGGGAGGCGGGCACGGGGGCGGCCTCGCGCTCCTCCGGCTCCGGGTCGGCGAGGGCCAGCGCGACAGTGGCGGCCACGTCCTCGACCGCGCGGACGCAGCCGAAGCGGATGATCCGCTCGTCGTCGATCAGGGCCTCGCCGTAGCCCGCGCGGAACGCCGAGCGCTGCACGTCGCTGATCGGCCGCGAGTAGATGACGCCCAGCTCGATCAGGAGCAGGTCGGCCTCCCGCGGGGCGACGGTGGCCTCGTCGAAGTCGATCAGCCAGGGGCGGCCGCTCTCGTCGATGACGACGTTGCCGGGATGCGGGTCGCCGTGGAGGGGCACGCGGGAGGTGGGCGTGCGGGCGCGCTTCAGCCGCCGCTCAGCGCCGGCGAGGGCGTCGAGGCGGGAGCGGTTACCGCGCCAGAGCGCGGTGAGGAGGGGGCGGGACTCCGGCTGCGCGTCGATCCTCTCGTCGGTCTCGGCGAGGAGGTCGGCGAGCGGACGGCGGACGCGGCGGATGCCCCGCCGCACGGGAGGCGCGAGGGTCGGCGGCTCGGCGTCGTGCACGGAGCGCAGGACCGCGCCGAACCCCTCCCAGTCGAGGGCGTCCTCGCCGGAGTCGACCGCGTCCTCGCCGAGGATCCACGGCGCGACCGAGACCCGCAGCCCCCGGTCCTCCGCCCAGGGGCGCCCGTCGGAGGCGCGGTGCGGCGCCGCGACGCCCGGCACCCCCGACTCGCCCAGCGACGCCGAGAGCGCGAGTCCGAAGCGCCCGTCGCGGGCCGACGCCTTGACGCTCCAGAGCGCTCCGGAGCCGTCGGCCGCGCACCAGACGCGCGCTCCGTGGTCGAGTCCGCCGACGACGGGCTCCAGGTCGACGAGGCCGACGCCGAACTCGCGGCGCACCAGATCGTGCGCCCAGGCGCCCGCCTCCTCGATCGTGTCCATCCCGCTCATGCTGACGTGCGGGCGCCCCGCGAGCAGGTGCTTGCGCGATCGGTGATCGTAGGCATGGGTGCGGGCTGAGCCGCGTCTCAGGCTCGCGCGGGGAAGAGGGCGAGCCGCTGCTCCGTCCCCTGCTGCCGGACCGTGAGAACGGGAGCCGCGAGCGCGTGACCGTGGTGGTAGCCCGTCACCGACTCGGGGGCGTCCGCAGCGGTGAGGGGTAGGAACGCTATCGGCGAGAGGTCCGCGTCGGCGCGGAACAGCGAGAGCGCCATCGAGGTGACGACGGCCAGCAGCACGGGGTCCGGCTTCGCCGCGCGCAGCGCCGGGAGGTCGACCGCGGCTCCGGCGACCGCGAGCGTCCGCAGCGAGGCCAGTGTCTCCGGAGTGTTCAGCACCGCGGTGACGCCGCCGTCCGGATGCTCGGCCCGCAGCTTCTCGAGGATCGGTCGGGACCACCGCTCCTCGACGCGCCGTCGGATCCCGAAGCCGAGCCCCGCGACGATCACCGCGGCCACCGCGAGCACCACGCCCCACCCTCCGTAGAGCTGGAACGCCCGGGCGCCCGACCACGCCGCCGCCACGACCACCGTCGCTCCGAAGAACGCCTCGCTCCCGAGCGACCGCAGCCGGGTCGACTGCACCTCCTGCGTCACGAGCGCTCCTCCGGGTCGGGCGGACCTCCGGGCGGGATCACGTCAGCGCATGATCGCACCGGCGCCTGCGGGTCGGGCGGGGATCCGTCCCCTCGCGCGCGAGGCCGGCTCAGCGCCCGCGCCGCGCCCGCGGATCGGTGAGGAGCCGGACCGGGGGGAGGTCGGCCAGTTCGGGGGACACGAAGCCGAGCACGTCGGAGTGGTGGTCGGCGGAGGCCCGGCGGAGGAAGGACCAGCACTTGAGCGAGGACGGGCGCCGGTCGAGGGGGAGGGGAGCGGCCTCCACGATGATCACGGTGGCGGAGCGGTGCAGGATCCGCACGGGCACGCGGCTCTCGCGGCCGTCGACGGTCCAGCTGGAGACGCCGCGGATGCGGCCGTCCTCGCGGTCGACGCCGACGGTGAGGACGCTCCGGAAGTCGTCGGACGCGGCGCCCATGCCGATCTGGAAGTCGCCGTCGGCGCCGTCGAGCACGAAGGCGACGTCGAGTCCGCGGCGGTGCCGGACGGTGAAGGTGGCGAGCAGGGGACCGCTCCCGAATCTCGAGGCCTCGTCGCGGGCCTGCCGGACACGCTGCTCCGCGTCGTCCCTGTCCATGGAGCCACTCCTGCCGTTCGGGCGGAGCGGGGCCCGCGCGCCCGTCGAGCCTAGGGGGAGCGGGACGGCGTCACCCCGCGCGAGGCAGCGTCACCCGGAAGCGGGCGCCGACGGGCCCCGCCTCCGCCACGAGGTCGCCGCCGAGGGCCCGGGCCAGCCCGCGCGCGATCGGCAGGCCGAGGCCCGAGCCGCCGTCGGCGCGGTTGCGGGCGTCGTCGAGGCGGACGAGGCGGTCGAAGACGCGCTCGAGGTCGGCCTCGGCGACGCCGGGGCCGTCGTCGTCGACGGTGATCGTGACGGAGTCGGCGGCCGCCTCGACGGCGACGTCGATCCGGGAGCGGGCGAAGCGGGCGCCGTTCTCGAGGAGGTTGCCGAGCACCTGGGCCAGCCGGTCGGCGTCGGCGCTGACCAGGAGCGGCTCGGCGGGCCGGTGCAGCTCGATGGCGAGGCCCGGGCGGCGCAGCTCCTGGCGCTCGATCGCGGCCTCGGCGACGACCGCGGGGTCCAGCGGACGCGACTCCAGAGCCAGGCCCTCGTCCAGCCGCGCCATCAGCAGCATGTCCTGGATGAGGCGGCCCGCGCGCAGCGACTCCCGCACGACGTGCACCGAGAGGCGCTCGCGCTCCTGCTCGCCGCCGTCGGCGCGGACGAGCGCGTCGGCGGCGGCCTGGATGCCGGCGACCGGCGTCCGCAGCTCGTGCGCGGCGTCCGAGACGAACGCGCGCATCCGCTGCTCCGCCGCGAGGGCCGTCGCCTCGGCGGCGAGGGCGCTGCGCTCGGCCTGCTCGAGGTCGTCGAGCATCTCGTCGAACGCGGTCGCGGTGCGGCCGAGCTCGGTCCGCGGACGGGAGGGGCGCAGCCGCCGCCCGCGGTCGCCGTGCGCGATGTCGCGGGCCACGTCGGTCATCCGCTCGAGGGGCCGGAGGGTCGCGCGGACCACGACGATCAGCGCGAGGGCGGCCAGCAGGAGGAACACGGCCGACGCGGCGAGCAGGATCCCGTTCAGCTGCGCGAGGGTGCTGCCCACCGATCCGGCCTCGCTGGTGAGCTCGAGGCGGGTGCCGTCGCTGAGGGTCGACTCGAGGGTGATCAGCTCGTCGTCGGCGGCGACGCTGCTCGAGACGACGGTGACGGCGGCGGACGCGGCTCGGGGCGGGACGGCTCCGGAGGAGGAGCTCGTGCCGGGAGGCGACGGCGGCTCTCCGAGCTGGTCGGCGGCTCCTGGGCCCAGTCGCAGCTGCTCCGGGCTCGGCCCGGCCACGACGTCCTCGCCCTCGGGGCTCGTGATCCGCACCGAGACGCCCTGCGCCGAGAGGCGGGAGGCGAGGGCGTCGTCGGCGATCGTGCCGACCAGCGCGGCGGCGGCGGAGGCGCGGTCCTGCAGCCGCTCCTCGATCTGGTCGCGGAGGCGCTCGCCGAGCACCGCCTGCACCGTCGCCGAGAGGGCCAGGAGCAGCACGGCCAGCAGCGCGAGCACGGCCAGGACGGTGCGGAGGCGGAGGGAGCCGGTCCGCAGGGCGCCCGGCTGGGAGCGGCTCACGCCTCCACCCGGTAGCCGAGGCCGCGCACGGTGTGCACGAGCCGGTCGCCGTGCGCCTCCATCTTCTTGCGGAGGGAGCTGAGGTGCACCTCGACGAGGTTCGGGTCGACGTGGTCGTAGCCCCAGACCTGCGTGAGGATCTGGGTCTTGGTGAGGGTGCGGCCGCGGTTCCCGGCGAGGAAGGCGAGGAGGCGGAACTCGGTCGCGGTGAGGTCGAGGGCGACGCCGCCGCGGCGGGCGCGGCCCGACTCCGGGTCGACGACGAGGTCTCCGATCTCGACGACGGACGGGATGCGGCCGCGGCGGCGCAGCACGGCGGTCACGCGCTTGACGAGCTCGGCGAGCACGAACGGCTTCACCACGTAGTCGTCGACGCCCTCGTCGAAGCCGCGGAGGCGGTCGTCGACGGCGTCGCGGGCGGTGAGCATGATCACCGCCGCGTCGCTGCTGCGGCGGATCCGCTCGGCGAGCACGATGCCGCTCGGGCCGGGGAGCATCCAGTCGAGGATCACCAGGTCCGGAGCGAAGGTGCTCAGCTCGCGGACGAGGTCCTCGCCGGAGACGAGACCGCGGACCGTGAAGCGCTCGCTGCGCAGCGCGGTCTCGACGGAGGAGCGGATGGCGTCGTCGTCCTCGATGAGGAGCACACGGGCGGAGGAGGGCATGTGCTCGAACCTAGGGGCCGCGGATCGGGGCGCACCCGGCGTCTGCTGTGGAGGGTCTGTTCTTAAGTCCGGCTTCAGATTCGCCTTCGAATCTGAGATGGAACCGGCCGCAACCGATCCCGAACGGGGTCGGCACCGGGCCGGAACGAGGAGACACCCATGACCGAGTCGACCACCCCCGCCGAGAAGGGCTCGAGCTTCGGGCCGCGCCGTCCGAAGAAGCGCGCCCTGACCATCGGCATCGCCGTCGGCGCCCTCGGACTCGTCGCGCTCGGCTCGACCGCCGCGTTCGCCGCGACGCCGTCGAGCACGCCGACCTCCAGCGCCACACCGCTGCACTCCACCTCGACCGACGCGCCGTCCACCGATGCGCCCGCCGAGGGCACGGCGCCGACGCCCCCGAGCGACGGCTCGGCGCCGACGCCCCCGACGGATGCGCCGACCCCGCCCACCGACGCGCCGACGCCGCCGGCCGACGGCACGATGCCCACGCCTCCCGCCGCCGCCGACGGCACGATGCCCACGCCTCCGGCCGACGGCACCATGCCCACGCCTCCGGCCGCCGCTGACGGCACGGCACCGACCCCGCCTGCCC
>NZ_PSVF01000006.1:0-136996 GCF_002931975.1 Rathayibacter sp. AY1F3
GTCAGGGATGGGCTGCGGTTCGGTGCGGACGTCGGAGGCAGCAGACGGGGCGTCCTGGGTCAGGAGAGAGTCGTGCGGAGCGCGGGCGGGCGCGGCGACGGGCGGGGCGGGGCGGCTCAGGGAGGATTCAGGAAAGAGAGGGTTGCGTCGTTACCGGGTCGTTATATAGTTCAAGTGCGTCGACCGTTTGCTGTGGCGGGAAGCGCGAGAAGTGATTGCAGGACACTCTTGGTGCAAGGGAATGAAGGCCGGCCGCTCGCCTCAGCGGCCGGCCTTCTGTCGTTCCCCCGGCCACCCTCCTCCGGCTCCCCTCCTCCCAGCACCCCGGCGTAGGCTGTACGGCGTCTGGATGTCAGGGAACCGCTTCCTGAGCGCCGAGAAGGAGGACCAGTGGGGTCGAGAGAGGCCGTCGCCGCCTGGGAGTCGCTCTTCCGCGCCCAGGTCCAGGTGATGCGCACCCTGAGCACCGAGTTCCCCTCGCGGGAGATCTCGATGAACGAGTACGACGTGCTCTTCAACCTCACCCGGCAGCCCGGTCGGCGCGCACGGCTGCGCGACCTGAACCGGCACGTCCTCCTGACGCAGCCCAGCGTCAGCAGGCTGATCGACCGGCTCGCCGCTCGCGGCTGCGTCGAGAAGAGCGAGGATCCGGCGGACGCCCGCGGCACGATCATCGCGATCACCGACGAGGGCTACGCGCTCTTCCGCCGCGTCGCGCTCACCCACATGAGGACCATCTCGGAGCAGGTCGGCGGCGTCCTCGACGAGGACGAGCTGAAGCAGCTGACCGCGCTCTGCGACAAGCTCCGCGACGGCATCGCCTCCTCCTGATCCGTCCCCGCTAGCACGGGCCGCAGCGACCGGCCAGGTCTTCGCCGCGGCGCGGGACTCGCGGATCATGGTGGTCACCATGAGTGACACCTCCCCCACCCTCGTCTGGCTCCGCGACGACCTGCGCCTGGCCGACAACCCCGCTCTGCGCGCCGCGATCGACCGTGGCGGCCCCGTCGCGGTCTGCTACGTGCTCGACGAGGAATCGGCGGGCATCCGTCCGCTCGGGGGCGCCTCCCGCTGGTGGCTGCACGGCAGCCTCGCAGCCCTCGCCGCCGACCTGCGCGAGCACGGCGCCCCGCTGATCCTGCGCCGCGGGCCGGCCGAGGCCGTCGTCCTCCAGCTCGCCGAGGAGATCGGCGCCGGAGCCGTGCACTGGAACCGCCGCTACGGGAGGGCCGAGCGCACCGTCGACGCGGCGGTGAAGGAATCGCTCCGCAACGGCGGCCTCGAGGCCGAGAGCCACCAGGGCTCGCTGATGTTCGAGCCGTGGACCGTGCAGACCGGCGCGGGCGGCCCCTACTCCGTCTACACGCCCTTCGCCCGCGCCTGCCGCGCCAAGCCGACGCCGCGCGCGCCGCTCCCCCGCCCCCGCTCGCTCGACGGCGTCACGGGAGAGATCGCCTCCGACTCCCTCGACGACTGGGAGCTGCTGCCCACGCGTCCCGACTGGGCGGGAGGGCTGCGCGAGCGCTGGGTCCCCGGCGAGAAGGCGGCGGCCGACCGGCTGCGCGCGTTCCTCGCGGAGCAGCTCGACGACTACGCCGACGGCCGCGACCGGCCGGCGGAGGACGCCACCTCGAACCTCTCCCCGCACCTGAGGTGGGGCGAGATCAGCCCCTTCCAGGTGTGGCACGCCCTGGAGGAGGCGCACGCGAAGGGCCTGCACCGCGGCGACGGCAGCGACCGGTTCCTCTCCGAGGTGCTCTGGCGCGAGTTCTGCTACCACCTGCTGTTCCACTGGCCGGATCTGGCGACCGCGAACTTCGACACCCGGTTCGACTCCTTCCCGTGGGGACGCCCCGGCCAGGAGGCGATCGACGCCTGGCACCAGGGGCGCACCGGCTACCCCCTGGTGGACGCCGGCATGCGCGAGCTCTGGAGCACCGGCTACATGCACAACCGGGTCCGGATGGTGACCGCGTCGTTCCTGATCAAGAACCTGCTGGTCGACTGGCGGGTGGGCGAGGAGTGGTTCTGGGACACCCTGGTCGACGCGGACCCGGCGAGCAACGCCGCGAACTGGCAGTGGGTCGCGGGCTCGGGAGCCGATGCGTCGCCGTTCTTCCGGGTCTTCAACCCGGTCACGCAGTCGAGGAAGTTCGACCCGGCCGGCGAGTACATCCGCCACAACGTGCCGGAGCTCGGCGGAGTCGAGGGCGCCGCCGTGCACGAGCCGTGGACGCTCGAGGACACGCTGACCGGAGGCGCGGACGGCTACCCGGCGCCCCTCGTCGACCTCAAGGAGACGCGGGCGCACGCGCTGGACGCCTTCGCGCAGATCAAGAGCGCCCCGCGCGACATCTCGCCGCGGGGCGACGACTGAGCGTCGCCGGCTAGACGCGTCCCGCCGGTCCGGTGGAGCGGCCGGACCCGGCGAGCGGGTCCTCCTCCCCGCCCTGATCGCGCAGATCGCGGGCCGGGATGCCGACGAGCACCGCCCCGTCGGGCGCGTCCTTCACCACGACGGCGTTCGCGCCCACGCTGACGTCCGATCCGAGCACGAGCGGGCCCAGGACGACCGCGCCGGCGCCGACGACCACCCGGTCGCCGAGCGTGGGGTGCCGACGCTCGCGCCGGGCCGACCTCCCGCCCAGCGTGACGGAGTGGTAGAGCATGCAGTCGTCGCCGATCCGCGCGGTCTCGCCGATGACGACGCCCATGCCGTGGTCGATGAACAGACGCCGGCCGATGGTCGCACCGGGGTGGATCTCCACTCCGGTCGCCGCGCGCGCCGCCTGGCTGAGCAGCCGGGCGGGCAGACGGAGGCCGCGCCGCCACCAGGCGTGCGCGACGCGGTGCACCCAGACCGCGTGCACTCCCGGGTAGGAGAGGACGACCTCCACCACGCTCCGGGCGGCGGGGTCGCGCTCCCGGGCGGTGCGGACGTCCTCGCGGAGCAGGGCGAGGAGCCCGGGACGCTCCGGTCCGGACGGGACGCGGCGCTCCGGCCGACCGTCGCGTCCGGAGCGGGGCGTCCCGCCTCGTCTCGAGGGGCTCAGCTGCGGAGGTCCTCGTACAGGACGGTCGAGATGTACCGCTCGCCGAAGTCGCAGACGATGGCGACGATGGTCTTCCCCGCGTTCTCGGGGCGCTTCGCGACCTCGAGCGCGGCCCACATGATCGAGCCGGAGGAGATGCCGCCGAGGATCCCCTCCTGCGCGGCCATCTCGCGAGCCACCCGCACGGAGTCGTCGAGCGTCACGTCGATGATCTCGTCGTAGACCTCGCGGTCGAGGATCGCGGGGACGAAGTTGGCGCCGATGCCCTGGATCTTGTGCGGACCGGCGGTGCCCTGGGTGAGGAGCGGGGAGTCGATCGGCTCCACTCCGATGATCTGCACGCCGGGCTTGCGCTCCTTGAGCACCTGGCCGACTCCGGTGATGGTGCCGCCGGTTCCGATGCCGGCCACGAAGACGTCGACCGCGCCGTCGGTGTCCTCCCAGACCTCCTCCGCGGTGGTGCGGCGGTGCACCTCGGGGTTGGCGGCGTTCTCGAACTGGCGGGCGAGGATCGCGCCGGGGGTCTCGTCGACGATCGCGCGGGCGCGCTCGACCGCTCCGCGCATGCCCTCGCTGCCGGGGGTGAGCACGATCTCGGCTCCGTAGGCGCGGAGGAGGACCCGGCGCTCGACGGACATCGTCTCGGGCATCGTGAGGACGACCTTGTAGCCGCGGGCGGCGCCCACCATCGCGAGCGCGATGCCGGTGTTGCCGCTCGTGCCCTCGACGATCGTCCCGCCGGGGTGCAGCTCGCCGGAGGCCTCGGCCGCGTCGATGATGGCGACGCCGATGCGGTCCTTCACGCTGTTCGCGGGGTTGTAGAACTCGAGCTTGGCGAGGACCGTCGCCTGGTCGGCGCCCTCCAGCCGGTTGATGCGGACGAGAGGGGTCCTGCCGACGAGCTGGGTCACGTCGTCGTGGATGCGTGCCATGGTGTGCGCTTTCTGCCGGGGCCGGCCGCCCGGGGCCCCGGAGCGGTGGGTGGAACGGGTGCTGCAGCGCCCCTCGGAGCGGCGCTCCCCCCACGATACGGATGCATCGACCCGAGGTCAGCACCCCGGACGCGCCCGCTCCTGCGCATCACCCGCCAGCTCCTCATCTCCACCGGGAGGAGGACGCCCCGCGGGCGCACCCGTCACGTACCATGAACCCGGGGGATCGCGCGACTGCTCGCGAGGCTTCTCGCCACCCTCCCTCACATCTCCGCGGCCCCGCGCCGCGTCGAAAGGACGACCGCTCCATGGCACTTCCCACTGCATCCCGCCGCTCCGTCCGGCCGCTCGGGATGTCGCTGCGGGCGGTCATGGGGTTCATCGGGATGAGCGCCGTGGCGGGCGTCCTGATCACCGTCGGCGTCACGCCGGCTCTCGCGCTGACGGGCCTGGCGACGAGCAACACGATCGGCATGTTCCAGAACCTGCCGGGCTACCTCGACGTGGGCCAGCTGATGCAGCGCACCAACGTCTACGCGAGCGACGGGACGACCCTCCTCGCCTCCGTCTACGACCAGAACCGCGTGGAGGTCGGCTGGGACGACGTCGCGCAGTCCGCGAAGGACGCCGCCGTCGCCGGCGAGGACCCGCGCTTCTACGAGCACGGCGGCATCGACCTCCAGGGCACGCTCCGGGCCATCGCCGTCACGCTGACGGGCGACGACCTGCAGGGCGGGTCGTCGATCACGCAGCAGTACGTCAAGAACGTCCTGGTGCAGAAGGCGGAGTCGATCACCGACGAGGCCGCGCGCGACAAGGCCTACCAGGAGGCGACGGACCCGACCCCCGAGCGCAAGCTCAAGGAGATGCGCCTCGCGATCGGACTCGAGAAGGAGGCGTCGAAGGACGACATCCTGCTCGGCTACCTCAACATCGCCCTCTTCGGGGGCACCGTCTACGGCATCGAGGCCGCGGCGAACTACTACTACGGCATCCCCGCGAGCCAGCTCTCGACCTCGCAGGCGGCCGCGCTGCTGGCGATCGTGAACAACCCGGCGAAGTTCCGCTTCGACAACCCGGGCGACGAGGCGAACGGCGCCGCCAACGGCTACGCCGCCACCAAGGAGCGCCGCGACTACATCCTCTCGGAGGAGCTCAAGCACGGCCGGATCGACCAGGCCGCGCACGACGCCGCCGTCGCCGAGCCGATCACCCCGAACATCACGGAGCCCTCGACCGGCTGCACCACCGCCGGCAACGCCGCGTACTTCTGCGACTACGTGCTGAACGTCCTCCGCAACGACTCCGTCTTCGGGGCGACCGACGACGAGCGCTACCAGCGCATCCGCCAGGGGGGCTTCGACGTCGTGACGACCCTCGACCTCGACATCCAGCAGGTCTCGCAGGCGGCGCTCAACGCCTACATCCCCTCCGTCGACCCGCGCTTCCAGGTCGGCGCGACGGCCGCCTCCGTCGAGGCGAAGACGGGCCGCGTGCTCTCCATGGTGCAGAACACGCAGTACAGCCAGGACGAGCAGTTCCTCGCCGCGAACCCCGGCTACAGCGCGATCAACCTCAACGTCGACCTCAGCATGGGCGGCGGCTCCGGCGTGCAGACCGGATCGACCTACAAGGTGTTCACGCTGGCGCAGTGGCTGAAGGCGGGGCACACCGTCAACGAGTCGTTCGCCTCCCCCACCTCCGGCTTCAGCTCCTACCCCCAGAAGTGCAACGTCGAGGGCGACGGCGGCTACTACGGCAGGTTCTCGCCTCGCAACGACGACCCGTCGGAGGACGCGAGCTCGATGAGCGCGCTCGGCGCGACCACGAACTCGATCAACACCGGCTTCATGGGAATGGCGCAGCAGCTCGACCTCTGCGACATCCGCACCACCGCCGAGTCGTTCGGGATGCACCGCGCCGACGGCCGCGAGCTCGCCAACGGGCCGGCCTCGGTCCTCGGGACGAACGAGATCGCGCCGCTGACGGTGGCCAACGCCTACGCGGGGATCGCGAACGACGGCACGACCTGCTCGGCGATCGTCATCGACCGGATCACCGACAGCGAGGGCAACGCCGTCGCCGCCCCGGCATCGGCGTGCACGCCCTCCGTGTCGCCCGAGGTCGCCCGAGGGATGCAGTACGCGATGCAGCGGGTGATGACCTCCGGAACGGCCTACGCCTCGAACCCCTTCGACGGGATCGAGCACATCGGCAAGACGGGCACCACCGACGAGGCCGCCGACGTGTGGACGGCGGGCGCCAGCAAGGCCGCCTCCCTGGCGGTCTGGGTCGGCAGCATCAACGGCTTCGCCGACAACACCAAGCAGAACCTGCGCTTCATCAGCCTGACGGGCGAGAAGGGCACCATCCGCGCCTCCAACGCCCGGCACGCCATCTGGAAGCCGATCATGACGGCGCTCGACGAGAAGTACGGCGGCGACGACTTCACGGCACCGCCGGCCTCGATGCTCGCGTACTCGCCGCGATCGGCGGCGAACTCCGAGGTCCCCGACGTCACGGGCGAGACGGTCGAGAGCGCCACGGCGATCCTCACCGCCGCCGGTTTCGTCGTCGGGATGCACGAGTCGGTCGACTCCGCGACGATCCCTGAGGGCTCCGTCGTGTCGACGACGCCGAGCGCGGAGGAGACGGCGGTCGCCGGCGGGGTGATCCCCCTCCAGGTGAGCACGGGCAAGGCTCCGGCCAATCCGAACGACATCTCGGACCTGAACGGCGACCTGATCGAGTAGAGACGTCGCCCGTCCCGTGAAGGGGCCGATCCCTCCGGGGGTCGGCCCCCTCTGCTGTCGTGGCGCCGAGCCTGCGCGGGCGCCGTCGCGCCGACTCCGGGCGGACGGGCGTCCGGCGCGGCCGTGGCGCGCCTCGTCGGGGATGTCGCAGGCCTCGCCTAGGGTGCTGGTGCAGCGAGAGGATCCATCCTGAAGCGACCGAACGTCCCCGTCTTCCAGCCCCGTCGAACCGTCCACGGGGCTCTCGGCGCGCTGTTCGGATTCGTGATCGTCAGCGTCCTGGCGGGTCTGCTCGCCTCGCTCGTGGTCGCCCCCGCCGCCGCGCTCACCGGCGCGGCGACCTCCGGCACCATCTCGGCGTTCCAGTCCCTCCCGAGCTACCTCGAGGTCGGGCGCCTGATGCAGAAGAGCGACGTCTACGCGGGCGACCCGGACGATCCGACGCTGCTGGCCTCCTTCTACGACCAGAACCGGATCGAGGTCCCGGCCGACCGGATCGCCGACTCCGTGAAGGACGCGCTCGTCGCGAGCGAGGACCCGCGCTTCTACGACCACGGCGGGATCGACCTGCAGGGCACCCTCCGCGCCATCGCCAGCACCTACCTCCTCGACGGCGACACCCAGGGCGGCTCGTCGATCACGCAGCAGTACGTGAAGAACGTGCTGGTGCAGAAGGCCGAATCGATCCCGGACGAGGCGGACCGCGACCGCGCGTACGCGGAGGCGACGGCGACCACGGCCGAGCGCAAGCTCAAGGAGATGCGGCTCGCGATCGGGCTCGAGAAGGTGTCCTCGAAGGACGACATCCTCCTCGGCTACCTCAACATCGCCCTGTTCGGAGGCACCGTCTACGGCATCGAGGCCGCGGCGGAGTACTACTACGGCATCCCGGCGGCCGACCTCTCCCTCGCGCAGTCCGCCTCGCTCCTGGCGATCGTGAACAACCCCGAGAAGTTCCGCTTCGACCGGCCGGACGACACGGCCAACGGCGAAGCGACCGGCTACGCGCAGACCCGGGAGCGGCGCGACTACATCCTCGACCGGATGCTCGAGACGGGGAGCATCGACCCGGCTGCGCACGACGCCGCGGCCGCCGAGGCGATCACCCCCGACATCACCCCGCCGTCCACCGGATGCCAGACGGCCGGCAGCGCGGCCTACTTCTGCGACTACGTGACCCACGTCCTCCGAGACGACCCGGCGCTCGGAGCGACCGACGACGAGCGCTACGCGGCGATCAAGCAGGGCGGGATCAAGGTCTACACGACGATCGATCTCGATCTGCAGAGGACCGCGCAGGAGCTGATGGACGAGCAGGTCCCCTCCTCCGATCCGCGCTTCGACGTCGGGGCGACGGCGGTCGCCGTCCAGAACGGCACCGGGCGCATCCTCACGATGGTGCAGAACAAGCGCTACAGCCAGGACCCGGACGTGATCGCGAGCGGGCCGGAGTTCTCGGCGATCAACCTCAACGTCGACGCGTCCGCGGGCGGCGGCAACGGCTTCCAGACCGGCTCCGCCTACAAGGTGTTCACGCTCGCCGAGTGGCTCGACCGCGGGCACACCCTGCTCGAGCAGTTCGACTCGAAGCAGAAGAACTGGACCGGCTTCGCCGACAGCTGCGAGGGCACCTGGGACTACGACTCCTACAACCCCAAGAACGCCGGCGACGGCGGCTACACCGACACCCAGACGGCGCTGTACTCGACGATCTACTCGCTGAACACGGGCTTCACCGGGATGTCGCACCTGCTCGACCAGTGCGAGATCCGCAAGCAGGCCGAGGCCTTCGGAGTGCACCGCGCGGACGGGACCGCGCTCGTGCAGTCGCCGGGAGCGGTCCTCGGCACCAACGAGATCGCACCGCTCACCATGGCGACCGCCTATTCCGGCATCGCCGCGAACGGCACGACCTGCACCCCCGTCGCGATCACGGCGATCGTCGGAGCGGACGGCCGCGAGATCGAGCCGGTGGAGACGACCTGCAGCCGGGCGGTGTCGTCGAGGGTCGCCTCGGCGATGCAGTACACGATGCTCAAGGTGACCGCCGAGGGCACGGGTGTCGAGGACGATCCGAAGAACGGCATCCAGCACATCACCAAGACGGGCACCACCGACAACTCCGCCGACACCTGGGCCATCGGCGCCTCGACCGAGACCTCCCTCGCGGTCTGGGTCGGCAGCATCTCGGCACGCGCGGACGGCTCGAGGGTGAACCTCGACTCGATCGACTTCGACAGCGGCTGGGCGCCCTCGGCACGCCACCGGATCTGGAAGCCGTTGATGACGGCGATCGACTCCCGCTACGGCGGCTCCGACTTCCCGCAGGCCGACCAGTCGCTCATCGCGGCGCCGCAGGTCACCGTGCCGGACCTGTCGGGCCGGACCAGCGACTCCGCCGCACAGGCGCTGACCGCAGCAGGGCTCACTCCCGGAGCGACGTCGCAGGTCGACTCGACGCAGCCGATGAACACCGTGGCCGGCACCGGTCCGGCCGCGGGCACCCGCGTGGACAAGGGATCGGTGGTGGGCGTGCAGCTGAGCACGGGGAAGGCGCCGCCCGCTCCTGCTCCGGGCGGCTGACACCGCTGGACCGGGATGTCGCCGGTCGGCGAGGATCTGCGACGGGAACGGGTCCGGGGGGGAACGGGTCAGGGAAGCCGGCTCAGGGCTCGACGGCTCCGGCGGGGAGCAGTCCGAACTCGACGAGCTCGTCGTCGGTGAGCAGTCGGCTGCGGATCATGAAGCGCTTGCCCTCGGGGGCTTCGACGCTGAATCCGCTGCCCCGCCCGTCGACGAGGTCGACGGTGAGGTGGGTGTGCTTCCAGTACTCGAACTGGGAGCGGGACATCCAGAAGTCGATCGGGTCCAGGCCGTCGAGCCGGAGCGATTCGACGAGCACGTCCGAGGCGCCGGTGCGGAACATCCCGGCGGGGAAGCACATCGGGGAGCTGCCGTCGCAGCATCCGCCCGACTGGTGGAACATGAGCGGCCCGTGCAGCGCCGTCATCCGGCGGAGCATGCCGGCCGCCTCCGCAGTGACGTCGACCCTCGTGGAGGTCATGAGTGGTGCTCCTTCGCTCGTGGTGCGGAATGTCTGTGTGCGCCCGACCGCTGACGCCGGACACTCCTCCGGGCGGCGTCTCGATACGCCGCTGCGCGGACTACTCGATCAGCACGAGCGGGCGGCCCGTCGCCAGGTGCCTCGCCCGAAGGGCCGAGCACCGTTCTCCCGCGCGCCGCCAGATGCCTCGCCCGAAAGGGCCGAGCACCGTTCTCCCGCGCGTCGTCAGGTGCCTCGCCCGCAGGGCCGAGCACCGTCCTTCCGCGCGCCGTCAGGTGCCTCGCCCGAAGGGCCGAGCACCGAACGGCGGATCCGCGTGCCAGCGGATCCGTCTCGGTGCGGACGCTCCCCGCTCCTCCCCACCCGGCCACCTCGGCGAGCCGACCGCGGCACGGGCGACGAGGAACGAGGAGCCCGTGCACACCAGCACCGAACGGCGGATCCGCGTGCCAGCGGATCCGTCTCGGTGCGGACGCTCCCCGCTCCTCCCCACCCGGCCACATCGGCGAGCCGACCGCGGCACGGGCGACGAGGAACGAGGAGTCCGTGCCAACCAGCTCAGAAGAAGCCCATCGGTCCTTCCGCGTAGGAGACGAGGAGGTTCTTCGTCTGCTGGTAGTGGTCGAGCATCACCTTGTGGTTCTCGCGTCCGATGCCCGACTGCTTGTAGCCGCCGAACGCCGCGTGCGCAGGGTACTGGTGGTAGGTGTTCGACCAGACGCGGCCTGCTTCGATGGCCCGGCCTGCGCGGTAGAGCTGAGCGCCGTTGCGGCTCCACACTCCGGCGCCGAGGCCGTAGAGGGTGTCGTTGGCGATGCCGATCGCGTCGTCGAAGTCGTCGAAGGAGGTGAGGGCGAGGACGGGGCCGAAGATCTCCTCCTGGAAGATGCGCATCGAGTTGCGGCCCTCGAACACGGTCGGGTTGACGTAGTACCCGCCGCTGAGCTCGCCGCCGAGGTCGGCGCGGTCGCCGCCGATGAGCAGCTTCGCTCCCTCCTGCTTGCCGATGTCCATGTAGGAGAGGATCTTCTCGAGCTGGTCGTTCGAGGCCTGGGCGCCGATCATCGTCGCGGTGTCGAGCGGGTTGCCCTGCTTGATCCGCTTGACCCGCTCGAGGCCGTCTCCGACGAAGTCGTCGTAGATCGAGCGCTGCACGAGCGCCCGCGACGGGCAGGTGCAGACCTCGCCCTGGTTGAGGGCGAAGAACGAGAAGCCCTCGAGCGCCTTGTCGTAGAAGGAGTCGCGTTCCGCGGCGACGTCGGCGAAGAACACGTTGGGGCTCTTGCCGCCCAGCTCCAGCGTCACCGGGATGAGGTTCTCGCTGGCGTACTGCATGATCAGGCGGCCGGTGGTCGTCTCGCCGGTGAAGGCGATCTTGCGGATGCGCGGGTGGGAGGCGAGCGGGGCGCCCGCTTCGAACCCGAATCCGTTGACGACGTTGAGCACGCCGGCGGGGATGAGGTCGCCGATCAGGTCGAGCAGCACGTGGATGGACGCCGGCGTCTGCTCGGCCGGCTTCAGCACCACGCAGTTGCCCGCGGCGAGCGCCGGCGCGAGCTTCCACACGGCCATCAGGATCGGGAAGTTCCAGGGGATGATCTGCCCGACCACGCCCAGCGGCTCGTGGAAGTGGTATGCGATCGTGTCGTGGTCGATCTCGGAGACGCCTCCCTCCTGCGCGCGGATCGCTCCGGCGAAGTAGCGGAAGTGGTCGATCGCGAGGGGGATGTCGGCGGCGAGGGTCTCGCGCACGGGCTTGCCGTTCTCCCACGTCTCGGCGACGGCGAGCAGCTCGAGGTTCGCCTCCATGCGGTCGGCGATCTTCAGGAGCATGTTCGAGCGCTCGGCGGGGCTGGTCTTCCCCCAGCTCGCGAACGCCTTCCAGCCCGCCTCGACGGCGCGGTCGACGTCGGCGGCGGTGCCGCGGGCGATCTCGCAGAAGGGCTTCCCGGTGATCGGGGTGATGTTCTCGAAGTACTGGCCGCTCGCGGGGGCGACGTGCTCGCCTCCGATGTAGTGGTCGTAGCGCGAGCGGAAGGAGGCGACGGATCCCTCCGTGCCTGGATTCGCGTAGACCGTGGAACCCGGCTCCTGCGGTGCCTGCTCGGCGACCTGGTCGGCGTACAGCGTCATGTGGACCTCCATCGACGTCGTTGTCGTGGGCGCGGGGTGGGCGCCCGGTCCTGACGCTACGTCGCGGGGGGTTGCACGACGTTGCACGGGTCGACGCACCGGCGGGAGCGGCGAGGACGGAGACCGGACCGGCCGGGCGGAGACGCGGCCGCCCGAGGAGGAGGGCCCCGCGGCCCGGACCTCAGACGCTCGCGAGCAGGCGCTGGGCGATCCGGCTCATGTAGACGCCGTAGGTCACCGTTGCCGCTGCGGCCCCCGCGCCGACCCAGGACCACACCTGCGGCCAGGCGGAGCCGTCGACGAGAACCACGACGACTCCGATCGCTCCGACCAGCGTCGTCCAGGTGGCGAGCCAGAGGTCGAGGGTCCGGCCGAAGATCCTCGCCATCGGGTAGAAGTGCAGGCCCACGATCACGGCGATGGCCGGCACGAGGAACCGCTCGAGCCCGGTGCCGGTGAGGACTCCCACCGCGACACCGATCAGCACGCCCTCCGCGGCGAAGACCGCCCCGAAGAGCACGCCGTTCGGCTTCGCCGCGCGGTCGGCGTCGGTGAGCTCCACCGCCATCCTCCGCCGGGCGACGAGGAGGCGGACGGCCTGCACGGCGAAGACCACGGCCGCGAGCGCGCAGACGGTCACGGCGGTCGTCGCCGCCGGTGCCGGCCAGCCGACCGTGGTGTCGCTCGCCCACCACATCGTGAAGACCGCCATCAGGAGCAGACCCCCCGCGACTCCGCTCGCGAGGGCCCGGGGAGGTGGTGCGAGGGTGCTCATGCGTCGAGGCTAGCGAGACGGCTCCGCGGCTGGACGCTCCGGCGGGAGTCCCGGGAGCGACCGGAACGGCTCAGCGCTGCTCCGCCTCGATCGTCTCGAGGTGCGCGGCGACACCGGCACGCCGCGGCGAGCGGGGCGGGAGGACGCGCAGGAGCTCCCGCCACACCTCCGCGTCGTCGCGGCCGTCCGGGCCCTCCGCCCAGGCGAGGAGGGTCGCGGGCGCCGCATCGGCGAGGACGCTCGCCCGCACCCGCAGGCGCAGCTCGCCGGCGATCGCCCGGATCCCCGGCGCCTCGGACGAGGGCAGCGGCGCGCCCCGGTAGGCGTCCAGGGCGAGGCGGTGGGAGCCGCGGTCGAGCAGGCCCAGCACCTGGCGGGCGTCGAGGTCGACCGGGCTCGCCAGGCGGTAGGGGCGCGAGAGGGGCACCAGGCGCGGGAGGGTCGGCTCGAGCGCGCGGCGCAGCCGCACCATCTCGGCGCGGACGGTGACCACCGCGTCATCCCGGCCGTGGAGCAGGAGGGCGAGCTGCTCGGCCGAGAGCCCGGCCCGGTGCCAGGCGAGCAGGGTCAGGATCTCGGCGTGCCGGGTGCTCAGCTCGAGCGTCGCTCCGGCGGCCGTCACCAGGCCCGTCTCGCGCCCGAGGACCCGCAGGCTCGGCGCCCGGGCCGCCGCCGTGCTCCGTGCAGCGGGCCGCCGCGGGCGGAGGAGCCGCTGCACCATCAGCTCGCTCTCGACGGCGGCGGCGGTCGCCTCCATCAGCGGGAGGGTCTGCGGGGCGACGACGTCGGCGCCGCCGGTGATGTCGATAACTCCGAGGATCTCGTGCGTCTCGGGGTCGTGCACGGGGACGGCGGTGCAGCTCCACGGGTGCACGAGCGAGGCGAAGTGCTCGGCGCCGTGGATCTGCACGCCGTGATCGAGCACGAGGGCCGTCCCCGGCGCGGACGTCCCGACGTCGGGCTCGGCCCACGCCGCGCCCTCGACGAACGACATCCCCTCGGCGAGGCTCTTGAGGTGCTGGTCCCCGTCGATCCAGAGCAGCCGCCCGAGCGCGTCGCCCACCGCGACGAGCACGCCGCTGTCCTCGTCGGCGTCGCGCACCAGCAGGCGGCGGATGACAGGGAGGACCGAGGCGAGCGGATGCCCGGTGCGGTACTCGCGGAGGTCGTCTCCCGAGAACGAGAGCGGTGCCGTCAGCCGGTCCGGATCGAGGCGCCGCCGCCGTGCGCGCTCCCACGACTCCTCGACCAGCGCGCGCCGCCGACCGCTGCCAGGGCGGGCCAGCCACGGGTTGGTCATGCGCTCCGCCTCGTCGTCGGGTCGGTGGGAGTCGACGCTACTCCGCGGAGCGCGGCGGCGCCTCTGTCCGCGCACCGGAACGGCGGCGCCCCCGCACCGCCAGCAGCAGCACCGCCGCCACCAGCACCGCGACGCCCAGGACGGCTCCCGTGGTCAGCCGCTCGCCCAGCACCGCCACGCCGAGGAGGGTCGCGGTCGCCGGCTCCAGGAGGGTGAGCGTCGAGACGGTCGCCGCGGGAAGTACTCGCAGGCCGCGCGCGAAGAAGGTGTAGGCCACGGCGACCGTCGCCACTCCGAGCCAGAGGACGGCCGGGATCGAGCCGGAGAGCCGCGACGGATCGCCCAGCAGCAGGAACGGGAGCGCCAGCAGCGCCGCGGCCCCGAACTGGGCTCCCATGGCGGCGACGGGGCTGAGCCCGCGCTCGAGCAGCAGCTTGCCGCAGACGGCGTAGAGCGCGTAGGAGGCGCCGGCGCCGGCCGACGCGGCGAGGCCCGGGAGTGTCACGCCGCCGGATCCGCCTCCGCTGAGGAGTACCACGCCGACCGCGGCGAGCGCGGTCGAGGCGAACCAGCGCGGGCTCGGCGTCGTCCGCAGGACGAGCCACTCCAGCAGGCCGGTGAAGGCGGGAGCGGAGCCGAGGGCGACGATCGTTCCGACCGCGACGCCGTTCTGCGCGGTGCCGGTGAAGAAGGCGGGCTGGTACGCGGCGACGCCGACCGCTCCGAGCACGACGAGCAGCACGACGGCGCGGGTCGGGCGGGAGCGGCTCCGCCGGCGCAGAGCCTCCACGCCGAGGAGAGCGGCCAGCAGGGCGCCGCCGAGGACGATGCGCGCCGCCCCGAGGAGGAGCGGATCCACGCCCGCCGCTCCGAGGGCCTGGGCGGTCCCCGTCGTGCCGAAGCAGACGGCGGCGAGGAGGACGGCGCCGATCGCCGAGGTCCGGGCCCCGCTCATCCCGCCCCGCTCCCCCGGCCGCCTGACGACCGGCTCCCAGTGTCCCAGGGATGGGCGCGTGCTCTTCCGCCTCTTGCACCGGGGGCCCAGGATGGAGGGACCGGACTAGCGGAGGAGCACGACGTGGGCATCGCGGAACCGTTCGACCTCGAGGACCACCACCGCAGCGCGCACGGCGCCCTGCGCGAGCACTTCTCGGTGCGCGAGTTCGAGGAGGTGCCGCTGGACCGCGAGGCCATCGTCGCCACCGCGTACCTGCGGGCCATCGAGCACGCCACCGTGGCCCGGGTGCTCCCCCTCGCGCGCGCCCACCCCGACGAGCAGGTCCGCGCGTTCGCGTCCGTCTGGGCCGCCGAGCGGCACCGGATCGCCGACGCCCTGGGCGACGTGCTCGCGGCCTCGCCGCAGATCCGCGGCATCGACGTCCGCCCGCCGGAGCCGACGGTGAGGTCGCGCCCGCTCCTCGACCGTGCCGCGGCCTCCCTCGCCGGCCCCGTCGCGCTGGCTCTCGCGGTGGACGCCCGGGTCGCGGTGCACGGCTACCGCCGGCTCGCCCGGCTCTCGCTGCACCCCGAGATGGAGCGCCTCGCCGAGACGGTCACGGGCATCCTCGAGCGGCAGGCCGACTTCTTCACGGTGCACGCGGCGGGACGCCTCGGACGCCCGCTGCCGCGCCGGGTGCAGGCGGCCGGCCTGCTCGCCGTGCTGCGCCTCCCGATCGGCGAGGCCGACCTGCCGGAGGCTCTCGCCCGCGAGGGTCGGGAGCTCGTCTTCGGCCGGGACGACGGCGGACTCGACGGGATCGACGCGGGCGTCGTCGCGGCGTTCGCGCTGCCCTGCACGGCGGCCCGGCGGCTCGTGCACCCGTACCGGCCGGTGTCGATCCGTGCCGCGCACCGCCTCGGACGACTCGCCGCCGACACCCGCGCCGCCGTCACGACCCTGCTGGAGCAGGTGCGCGAGTAGCGGCGGCGCTCAGCCCAGCAGCTCGCGCACGTCCTCGGCGGTGATCCCGCCGGTGGTCGCTGCGCCGTCGTCCGACATGACCGCGGCGAAGAGCGCGGCCTTCGCCTCCTTGAGGGCCATCACCTTCTCCTCGATCGTGTCCTTCGCGACCAGGCGGTAGACCATGACCGAGCGGGTCTGCCCGATGCGGTGCGCACGGTCGACCGCCTGCGACTCGGTGGCGGGGTTCCACCACGGGTCGAGCAGGATGCAGTAGTCGGCCTCGGTGAGGTTGAGCCCGAAGCCGCCGGCCTTGAGCGAGATCAGGAACACGCCCGCCGCGCCCGAGCGGAACCGCTCGATGACCTCGTCGCGCTTCTTCGTCGCTCCGTCGAGGTAGGCGTACTCGATGCCCGCCGCGTCCAGCCGGCCGCGGACCCGGCCGAGGAACCGCGTGAACTGGCTGAACACCAGCACGCGGTGCCCCTCGCCGAGGGCGTCGCCCAGCAGCTCGTCGAGCAGGTCGAGCTTGGTCGAGGGCACGCTCTCGTGCGCCTCGTCGACCAGTGCCGCGTCGAGCGCGACCTGGCGCAGCACGGTCAGCGCGCGGAAGATCGCGAAGCGGTTCTTCTCGAAGTCGCCGATCAGGCCCAGCACGCGCTGCCGCTCCCGCGCCAGGTACGTGTCGTAGACCTTCCGCTGCTTCGGGCCGAGCTCGACCTCGAGGGTCTGCTCCTGCTTGGGCGGCAGCTCCTTGGCGACGAGCTCCTTGGTGCGCCGCAGCATCAGCGGGCGGATGCGCCGCCGCAGCTGCGAGAGCTTCTCGCTGTCGGCCTCGCGCTCGATCGGCTTCTGGTAGAACTCGACGAACCCGGCGGGCGAGGGGAACAGGCCCGGAGCGACGATCGACAGCAGCGACCAGAGCTCCATCACGTTGTTCTCCATCGGCGTTCCCGTGATGGCGAGCTTGAAGGGCACGTCGAGCCGGCGCGCGAGCTGGTGCGTCGCCGACTGGCGGTTCTTGACGAACTGCGCCTCGTCGAGGAGGAGCCCCGACCACTGGATGCCCGAGTACGACTCGTAGTCGAGCCGGAACAGGGCGTAGGAGGTGACGACCAGCTCGGCCTCGCCGATGACGCTCGAGAGCGCCTTCCGCTTCTTCTTCGACGTCTCGTCGATCCCGACGACGCGGAGGTCCGGGGCGAAGCGCTTGGCCTCGCCGACCCAGTTGGGCACCACGCTGGTGGGCGCGACGACGAGGAACGGGCGCGGCGAGGTGCCCGCCTCCGCGGCCGCGGCGCGCTGCTCCTGCATCACCCGGGTGACCAGGGCGAGGGACTGCACGGTCTTGCCCAGGCCCATGTCGTCGGCGAGCACGCCGCCGAGCTGGTTGTCGTAGAGGAACGAGAGCCAGTCGTAGCCGAGCTGCTGGTAGGGCCGCAGCTCCACGGCGAAGCCCTCGGGCAGGACCCGCGACTCCAGCGCACCGGTCGCGGTGAAGCCGGAGAGCCCCTCCACGGAGCGGCGCCACGCGGCGGCCTGCGCCTCCACGACGCCCAGCTCGACCAGCTCGTCCCAGAGGGAGGACTGGAACCGGCTGATCCGCAGGGTCTCGCCGGGGTCGTCCGAGAGCTCGCGGGCCTCGGCGATCAGCTCGCGGAGGCGGCCGAACCGCTCGTCGTCGAGGGCGAAGTAGACGCCGCTCGGCAGCACCATGTACTCGTCGCCGCGGGCGAGCGCGAGGAAGATCTCGGCCAGCGGGACCGCCTCGTCGTTGACGGTGACGGAGATCTCGAGGTTGAACCAGTCGCGGCTGTCGGGCTGGGCGACGGTCTGCACGGCGACCACGGGCGCGGTCTGCGCCTCGCGGTACTCGACGCGCTCGCCGATCTCCTCGATCTCGACGGTGCCGAGCTCGCGGAGCCGCTCGACCTCGCCGGTGAGGAAGCCGACGGTCTGCATGCCGCGCAGGTCGAAGGTGGGGCGCAGGCGCCTGCTCGACGGGGACACCAGGGCGGGCGTCGACTCCGGGTCGAGACCCGCTCCCACGAGGGAGTCGAGGATCCGCTGCTCGGCCTCGGGGTCGCGGTAGCCCGCGTCCTCGCCGACCCGCAGCGGGAGCCGCTCGGCGTCCACGCCGCCGCGCGCCCCCTCCACTCCGTAGCGCCACCACCACGAGCCGCGCAGGCCCGCGCCGTCGGTGTGCTCGAGGGTGAGGCCGAGGCGCGGCTCGGGCACCGCGGGCGCCTCGAAGGAGCCGTCGCGGGAGACGATGTCGAACAGCCGGTGCAGCCGCTGGTAGTGCTCGGTGAGGAACGCCGACTCCTCGGCGACCGGGATGCGGATGGCCTCGCGGCTCCAGAGGAACGTGCGCGCGGAGGACAGCAGCGGCGCGGCGAACGGGATGAGCGTGACCGGGCGGGCGCGCATCTCGTCGCCGCCCTCCCACGTGTAGAGGCCGACGGCCGGGTCGCCGATGAAGCCGAACTCCTCGGGCGCCGGGTGGTCGCCGATCGCGACGAGCGAGCGCAGCTCGAGGCCGGCGGCGGTGCGCGTGACGTCGATGGAGGCGGTGGCCGTCGTGTCGAGGATCTTCAGCGGCGTCTGGTCGCGGTCGCCCATCACCAGGCCGATGCCCGCGCGGACGGCGCCGTGCAGGGCCGCCCAGATCGCCTCGCTCCGGCACTGGTCGAGGTAGAGCCAGGTGTCGGGCGAGTAGTAGCTGGAGGCGCTGTGCCCGGAGAGCAGGCCCTGCATCTCGCGGATCACGTCGATCTGGCGCTCGTCGTAGTCGTGGCTGTAGTGCAGGTAGCCGAGGTCGCGCCAGCTGGTGCCGGTACGGACCCAACGATCGCGGTCGCCCATCCGCACCGGGCGCACGCCCAGGCGCGGGCGCGGCTCGGGCGGCGGCCGGTAGGAGTTGTAGCGGCCGGGCGGGCGACGCACGGGCTCGCCGGGCAGCAGCTCGAACTGCAGGCCGAGCGGGATGCCGGTGTGCGAGCGCTCCGCGCCGGCGAGGAGCGGGGCGAGCGCGCTGCGCCACTCCGGGACGGCGTCGACAGCGGCCTCGCCCGGGAAGGGACCGGCCACTCCGCCCTCGCGCTCGCGGCGCAGGGCCTCGATCAGGACGGCGGCGACGTGCTTGCACTCGTGCTTGACCGGGCAGCTGCAGGCGCCGCCGAGGAGGGTCCAGTGCTCGCCCTCGTCGCGGAGCTGCACGCTCACGGCGTACGGCGAGCGCCCGGATCCGCGGACCTGGCCGAAGAGGCGGGTGCGGCCGCCGAACCACTGCAGCTCGCGCACGCGGCCCTCGTCCGCGTACGCGGTGCCCTTCTCGACGGCTGCGGTTCCGACGAGGGCGCGGATGTCCTGCTCGGAGAAGGGCTCGTGGCCGGCGGTCACCGGCCCGGGTGCGGCCGACGGCAGCACCTCACCGGGGGGACTCTGGCGGTCCATGGACCTCACGCTCTCCGCGCTCGAACGAGCGCATCCGTCTATTCAACCCGATTCCGGAGGCGCTGCGAGCCGCGGGCCGGGATCCGTGGAGGACGCACGGCCGTCCCTACGATGGAGGGATGCCCCGTCTGGCCGTCGTCTCGGCGCACACCTCCCCGCTCGAGCAGCCGTCGACGGGCGACGCGGGCGGGATGAACGTGTACCTCGCGGCGGTGCTCCCGGAGCTGGCTGCGCTCGGCTGGGAGATCGAGGTGCTGACCCGCGGCGAGGGCGTCCGGATGCTCGCGCCGGGTGTGCGGGTGGTCGGCGTGCCGGTGCCGGCGGGCGACAAGTACGCGCTGGCAGCCGCGGCGCCGGAGTTCGCGCGCGCCGCGGAGGGGGCCGACGTCGTGCACTCGCACTACTGGGTGTCGGGCCTCGCGGGGGCGCTCACCGGCAGGCCGCACGTGCACTCGATGCACTCGGGCTCGCTCGCGAAGAACGCCCGGCTCGCCCCGGGCGACGTCGCGGAGCCGCAGCAGCGGATCGACGCGGAGCGCGCCGTGCTCGCCTCCGCCGACGCGATCGTGGTGGCGGGCGCCTCGGAGCGGGAGGACGTCGTCAGCGGGTACGGCGCGGATCCGGACCGGGTCGTCGTGGTGCCGCCCGGAGTCGACGCGCGGTTCCGCCCGGGCGGCGGCGAGCGCTCCGGAGTCGTCCTGGTCGGCCGGGTGCAGCCGCTCAAGGGCCAGCTGCTGGCGGTCGAGGCGGTCGCGAGAATCGCGCCGGCGGAGCGGCCGGTGCTGCGGCTGGTGGGCGGGGCGGCACCGGGCCGGGAGTCGTACCTCGACGCGGTGCGCGCCGTGGCGGCTCCGCTGGGAGACCGCGTGCTGATCGAGGGGGCCGCCGACCGCGACCGGGTGGCGGAGCGGCTCCGGAGCGCGCAGCTGGCGCTCGTGCCCTCGGCGGCCGAGACCTTCGGGCTGATCGCGCTCGAGGCGGCCGGCAGCGGCACTCCCGTGCTCGCGCGCAGGACGACCGGCCTGGTGGACGCGGTGCGCGACGGCGGGAGCGGCGTGCTGCTCGACTCCGACTCCCCCGCGGCGTGGGCCGAGGCGATCCTGACCCTGCTGGGCTCGCCCGGTGAGCTGGCGCGTCTCGGCCGCGGCGGCGTCGACTGGGCGGCCGCCCACTCCTGGCCGGCCGCCGCCGCCCGGCTGGACGCCGTCTACCGCGGCCTGTCGGCCCGCTGAGGGAACCCCGGACCGTCGAGGGACCCCGCTCCGCCGGATTACCTCGACGGGTCGGGGCTCCCTCGATGCAGGGAGGGGGTCAGTCGGCGATGGCGGGCGCCCCGGGGTCGAGGCGGGCGCCGCGAGTGGAGCGGTACCAGGGAGCGAGGCGGTCGGGCGAGACGGCGACCATCGCGGCGCCCGTGAATCCGGCGTCGTTGCCGAAGCGGGCGGGGACGATCTCGGTGCCGATGTCGAGGAAGCGGGCGAACTCGTCGAAGACGTGCGCCGCCGCGCCGCCGATCACGAACAGCTGCGGCGAGAGCAGCATCTCGAGGTGCCGGTAGTAGACGCTGAGGCGACCCGCCCACTCCTCGAGGGTGATGCCCTCGCGGCGGACGGCCGAGAAGCCGACCTGCGGCTCGAAGTCGGGACCGTCGATGTGCAGGTGACCGAGCTCGGAGTTGGGGATCACCACGCCCTCGTGGACGAGCGCCGTCCCGATGCCGGTGCCGAGGGTGGTCAGCAGGAGGAGGCCCTCGCGTCCGCGCATGGCCCCGAACTCGCGCTCGGCGACTCCGGCCGCGTCCGCGTCGTTGACGACGACGACGTCGACCCCGGTCGCCTCCGAGAGGAGGGCCTGCGCGTCGAGCCCGACCCAGCGCTGCGAGACGTGGGTGGTCTGGCGGACGACGCCGCCGCGGACGATCCCGGGGAAGCCGACGCCCACGGGCGTGCCCGCGATCGGCGAGACATCCCGGACGATTCCGGCGATCGCCTCGGCGAAGTCCTCGGGCTCCTTGCCCAGCGGGTTCGCGACCGCGAAGCGCCGAGCCGCCCGCTCGCCGGTGGTGACGTCGACGAGGGACGCCTTGATCGACGTCCCCCCGATGTCGACGCCGACGGCGAAGCGCGGGAGGAGGCCGTCGTGGGGCTGGGTCACGGATGCTCCGTCTGCAGTGGTGGCGAGTGCGGGGACTCGGGAGAACGGTCGGCCCGTCGGATCCGGGATCGCGACGAGCCGAAGGCGATTCTACGAGCCGTCAGGTGCGCGCGGGCTCCGAGAGGGCGCGGAGGACGAAGTCGATCACCGGCTCGTAGAGGTGGACGGCCAGCCCGTCGTCGATCGGGACGACCACCTCGATCGAGCCCTGCGCCTCGGCGACGAACACCGCCGGGTCGTTGCAGTCGGCGATCGCGATGACCGGCAGCCCCCGCCGGCCGGCGGCGCCCGCGAAGCCGTGGTCGGCGACGACCAGGTCGGGGCGGATGCCGAGCTCGTCGAGGCGGTCGAGCAGCGCGTCCATCGGCTCCGGCGAGTGCGTGTGCTGCAGCCCTCCCCCGCGGTAGACGCAGGTGACCCCGCCGGTGCACCACAGGGCCTGGTGCTCGTCCGCGAGAGGCACGCGGATCCCGTCGGGGGCGGCGAACGGGAGCGCATTCACGTCGATCACGCGGGCGCCCCGCTCCGTCGCGGCAGCAGCGAAGCGGCGGTAGACGTCCATCAGGGTCGCGGGGTGCGCGGTGGCGAACAGGAGGAGCGCCCCCTCGCGGACAGCGGCGGCGAACCGCTCGCGGTAGCGGGCGAGCCCCGCGACCGTCAGGCGGGCGTCGATCCGGTCCTGCCCGCTCTCGAAGGAGGGGTCGGTGCTGATCCCCACGCGCTCCCCCATCAGGGCGAGCAGGCTCTCGAGCGTCCAGTGCTCGGCCACGTCCACCCCGTAGAGGTGCGCGGGCTCGCGGGCGGCGAGGCCGCGGAGGTTGCCGAGGTTGCTCGCGCGGCCGGTGAGGACGTCCCCGGCGAGGAGGGAGGAGTCGAGGTACGCCTCGAGCTCGGAGTCGGGACGCGGCATGCGGGACCTCTCGATCGACGGGGAGCTCCCAGGCTACGGGCAGTTCAGGTGTTGACATCCGATCCGTCGCCGATATATCGTTACTGCATCGCCGACAGATCGGAAGCAGCCGCTCCCGACGGGCGACCGGATCCGATCGAAAGGGATCCCCTCACGACAGAGAGCAGCACACCCATGAACTCCAGGACCTTCTTCTCCGACGACCGCCGCGACTCCTGCGACGGCGACCACTCCTCCCGCCACGAGCACCCCGGCCGCGGACAGCGCCGCGGACCCGGCGGTCACGGCCGCGGCTTCGGGCCCGGCTTCGGCTTCGGCCCGGGCTTCGGCCCCGGCTTCGGCGGCCCCTTCGGCCGCGGCGGAGGACGCGCCCGACGCGGTGACGTCCGCGCGGCCCTCCTCTCCCTCCTCTCCGAGAAGTCCTCGAACGGCTACGGCCTGATCAAGGCCATCGCCGAGAAGACGAACGGATCGTGGCGTCCCAGCCCCGGCTCCGTCTACCCCACCCTCCAGCAGCTCGTCGACGAGGGCCTCATCACGGCCGTCGGCGAGGGCCGCGGCACCGAGTACCAGCTCACGGACGCGGGCGGCACCTACGTGCGCGAGCACGCCGACGAGCTCGACGCGGCCTGGGAGGCCACCCCCGGCGCGAGCGACGCCGATCGCGCCTTCATGGAGAACGTCGGCAAGCTGATGGGCGTCGTGCAGCAGTTCCGCGGAGCGACCGAGGCGCAGCGCGCCGCCGCCTCCGCCAAGCTCGACGAGACCCGTCGCGCGCTGTACCTCATCCTCGCCGACTGACCTCGGCTCCCCTCCCGCGATCCGTCGCGGGAGCCCCGGACGGACGGGACCCCCTCGCCTCGGCGACAGGGTCCCGTCCGTTCCGTCGTCTCCGGACCCGGCGCCTCAGCGGGCGGCGGACAGGCGCGCCAGACCCTCGTCGAGGGTGACCGACGGGCTCCACTGCAGATCGGCGCGCGTGCGGCGCTGGTCGAACCAGTGCGCGGTCGAGAGCTGCTCGGCGAGGAAGCGGGTCATCGGCGGCTCATCGGCGCCGGGCCGCACGGCCCACACGCGCTCGACGAGCGAGCCCGCAGCGCGGGCGACGGAGGCGGGGACGGACCAGCGCGGCGGCTCGACGCCCGAGGCGCGGCAGATCCCGGCGAGCAGCTCGGCGACCGGGCGCGGCTCGCCGTTGGTGACGACGTAGGAGCGGCCGTGCACCTCCTCCGCCCGCCCGAGAGCGGCGACGATCGCCGAGGCGGCATTGTCGATGTAGGTGGAGTCGATCAGCGCCTGGCCGTGCCCGAGGAGCGGCAGCCGGCCGGCGCGCGCCCGCTCGACGATGCGGGCGACGAGCTGGGTGTCGCCCGGACCCCAGACCAGGTGCGGACGCACGGCGACCACCGCGAAGCCGGGGGCGTCGGCCGCCAGAGCCAGCAGCTCGGCCCGGGCCTTGGTGCGCGCGTAGTCGCCGCGGGCCCGGTCCGGATCGGCGGGCTCGGCGTCGTCGCCGGTGATCGAGGAGCCGGAGTGGGCGACGGAGGGCGACGAGATCTGGACGAAGCGGCTCACGCCGGCGCGGGCGGCGGCGGCGAGCAGACGCCGGGTGCCGTCGACGTTCACGCGGTCGAAGTCGCCCGGATCGCCGGCGAGCGAGACCTTCGCGGCGAGGTGCACGACGCCCTCGGCCGCGTCGACGGCCTCCTCGACCGCGCGCGGATCCGTCAGCGAGCCCCGCGCCTCCTCGACGCCCGCGACCCCGGAGGGCCGGCGCTGGAAGGTGCGGACCTCGTGCCCCTGGGCGACGAGGCCCGCGGCCACCGCACCGCCGAGCAGGCCGCTCGCGCCGGTGACCAGGACCCTCACGGAGCCACCATCCGGCCGCCGGCGAGCACGCCCTCGGCCCAGCGCGAGAGCGCGGCCCGGTCGATCTTGGAGTTGTGGCGGATGTCGGTGGGAAGCGCCGGGACGACGAGCACCGCGGCGACAGGCCGGCCGACGGCCGCGCGCACCTCGGCGGCGAGGGCCTCCTCGGCCAGCACCACGCGGCGCGCGCCCGAACGCAGCTCGACCACGGCGACCAGCTGCGCGACTCCGCGCGGGCCGGCTCCGACGATCGCGGCGCGGGCGACCGGGGCGACGCGCGCCTCGATCCGCTGCTCCGGTCCGACCGGCGTGACCACGCCGTCGGGCGTGACGACGACGTGCGGCATCCTGCCCTCGACCCAGAGGCGGCCGGCGGAGTCGATCCGCCCGACGTCCCCGGTGCGGTGCCAGCGCTCACCCGGGACGGCGCCGACGCGGGCGGCGCGGTCGGTGAGCCAGAGGCGCTCGTAGTGGTCCTCGACGTGACCGGCCGAGACGACGATCTCGCCGGTCGTGCCGGTGATCTCCTCCGGCTCGTCCGCGGCGCGGCCGTCGGCGTCGAGCGGGGCGATCCGCAGCCGGACGCCTGCGGCGGGCACGCCCACGCAGACGCCTCCGCGCGGATCGTCGTCGGAGGCGGCCTCGCGGATGCCCTCCAGCGACGCGTCGGTGAGCAGCAGCCCCTCGGTCATGCCGTAGGGAGTGCGGGCGGAGGCGTTCGGCATGAGCGCCTGCGCCTCGCCGAGCAGTCCCGCCGAGACGGGGGCCCCGGCCGAGAGGAAGGTGCGCACGCCGGCGAGGGCGCGGTGGTCGTCAGTGTCGAGCGCGCCGGCGGTGGCCACGACGTTGGCCAGTGCGGCCGGCGAGAGGAACAGCACGGTCGCGTCGACCCGGGCGGCGGCCGCGGCGACGGCGGCCGCGGTGAGCGTCCGGGGCGCGGTGACGTCCATGTCCGGAGTGGCGGAGCGCGTGCCCAGCGCGGGACCGAGCAGGGCGAAGGGCGCGAAGCCCGCGACGAGGCCGGTGCCCGGTCCGATCCCGTACTGGCGGGCGAGCGCGTCGCGGACGCCGGCGAGCTGGCGGTGCGTGTAGACGACGCCCTTGGCGGGGCCGGTCGAGCCGGAGGTGAACAGGATCGCGGCCACGGCGTCGGCGGCGGGCGCCTCGCCCAGCGCCTCCGGGTCGGCGGCCAGCTCGGCGCGGCCGAGCTCGATCAGCTGCCCGAGCGAGGTGTCGACCCCGAGAGCCGAGGCGGAGGCGCGGGGCAGTGTCTGCGTCGAGACCCGGCCGCCGGGCCAGCGGAGGGCCCGCGCGACGGCGAGGCCGGGCAGGGCGCCGACCACCAGATCCGGCCAGGCGCCGCGGACCGCGCGGGTGAGACCGCGCAGGCCCAGGCCCGCGTCGGCGACGACCACGACGGCTCCGATGCGCAGGCACGCGTAGAGCAGCGCCGTCAGGTCGGCACCGGGCGGCACGAGGAGCGAGACGCGGTCGCCCGGGGAGACGCCGGAGGCGCGGAGCCCGGCGGCGAGCTCGCGGACCCGCTGCGAGAGCAGGCGCCACGAGACCGAGCGGGGCCCGCCGCCTCCGGGAGGCGCCATCTCGACCAGGGCGAGCGAGTCGTCCTGCGCGTTGCGGTCGAGGTGCGCCCAGAGCGGCTCGACCGGCGCGGTCGGGCGGCGGACGTCGGGGGCGGGGTCGCCGCCGAACGGCTCCTCGCCGTCGGAGAGGTCGCCCAGCCAGGTGAGGACGGCGGACGAGTAGTCGACGTCCTCGGCCACCAGGTGGCCTGCTCCCTCGTAGCGGTGGACCTGCGCGTGCGGGAGGCGGTCGACGAGGTCGTCGAGGTAGCGGTCGGAGAAGATCGGGTCCAGCGGGCCCCAGAGCATCAGGGCCGGCGTCGTCAGGGCGCTGACGCCCTCGGCGATGCGCTGCAGCTCCGGGTCGCTCGGGTGCGCGGAGTCGACCGGGATGTCGGCGACGAAGCCGCCCACTCCGCCGCGGCGCGACGCGGACCGGTAGGGCGCGCGGTACCCCTCCTTCACCGCGGAGGGCAGCGCCGGGTGCCCCAGCGCGAGGGTCGTCTCGAGGAAGGCCGGCGTGCCGACCGTCGAGGCGCCGAGCACGCCCGAGGCGAGCGCGAGCCGGAGCGGGGCCGGGATCGGCTCGTCGGCGCTCTGGTGGATCGCGGTGTTCAGGAGCATCGTGGCGCGCAGCTGCTCCGGGTGGTCCACCGCCCAGCCCAGCGAGACGACTCCGCCCCAGTCGTGGCCGAGGGTGACCACGTCGTCGAGGCCGAGCACGTCGGTGAGGTTGGAGAGCTCGCGCACGCGGTCCGCGAGCGTGTGCAGGGCGCCGGTCCGCTCGGAGAAGCCCATCTCGAGCTGGTCGACAGCGACCACCCGCCAGGCGGGGCCTCCGCTGCGGGCCGACTCGAGCGTGGCGGCCGCGAGGCGGCGCCAGAGGTAGGACCAGGTGGGGTTGCCGTGCACGCAGAGGACGGTGCCGACGGGCTCCGTGCCGAGGGCCTCGCCCGTGTCGAGCAGGTGCCAGCGGCGCGGCACGCCCTGGGCGTCCGGAGCGTCGACGAGGCGCGACCACGCAGGATCGAGCCCGTCGAGCCCGGCCGGGGGCAGCTGCGCCGCGGCCGTGGAGCCGAGCGCTCCGCGGATCCGCTCGGCCGGGTGGGGCGCGCTCACCAGGCGATCTCGAGCATCGCGGTGTTGATGCCCGAGCCCACTCCGATGAGCAGCACCCGGTTGCCGGGCTGCAGGGTCTCGGCCTCCTGGGCCAGGGTGATCGGGATCGACGCCGGACCGACGTTGCCGAGGGTGGGGTAGGTCGTGGGGACGCGGCTGCGGTCGATGCCGACCGCCTTCACCAGGGCGTCGGTGTGCACGTCCGACACCTGGTGCGTGATGTAGCGGTCCATCCCGCTCCAGTTCCAGTCGCGGGTGGCCTCCTTCCACGCCGAGAGGACGAGCTCCATGCCGCCCTTGAGCAGCGCCTTCGCGTCCGTGAACATGCCGTCGACGCTGCCGACGCAGAGCTCGTTGAACTGCGTGGCCGCGCGGGTGATGCCGCCGAGGATGCGGTGGCCCTTGGGGTGCTCGTCGGCCGGGCCGAGGACGGCCGCGGCCGCGCCGGAGCCGAGGGTCAGGCTCGCGAACTCGCTCATGAAGTCCTTGCGCTTGACGCCCTCGCGGCTCAGGCGCTCGATCGTGTTGACCTGGATCTCGTCGGCGTCCTCGCCGTCGATGATGAGCGCGTAGCGGATCTGGCCGGAGTCGATCAGCTGCGCGGCGAGGGTCATGCCGTTGACGAAGCCGAGGCACGCGTTCGCGATGTCGAAGTTGATGGCCGACGAGGGCAGGCCGAGCCCGTGGTGCAGGCGCACGGCGACCGAGGGCTCGAGGTGCTTGCGGGTCACCGACGTGTTGATGATCAGGCCGATCTGGTCGGCGCGGACGCCGGCCTCGGCGAGAGCGCGCTTGCCCGCGTCGATCGCCGCTCCGTCGAAGCCCTGCTCGGAGCCCCAGTTGCGGCGCTCGTGCACGCCGGCGACGCGCTGGAGGAGCCCGGTGGGGAGCCGCAGGCGCTTGAGCGCCGGAGCGAGCCGGGCCTCGATCTCGGCCGAGGTGGTCACGCGCGGAGCCAGCGTGGTCGCGACGGACAGCAATGCGACGTTGCGGTGCGTGGTCGTTGCGTTTCCGTCCAACGGAACTCCCTGTCGAGTTGTCGATCCTGGCATGTGCCTCCGTGATTTTACGCTGTCGTTCAGGCTGCGCTTCCTGGACGCCCGCTGGGCGGTCGCGGAACGCGTCCTCGGCGGCCCCGCGGCGGCTCCTCCCCCGGAACTGCGGGCAAGGAGCCGCTGAGGCCACACGCGACGCGCGGTGTCAACCCACCCTTGCACCTCCCGAACAACCCTGGCGCGGACGATGAAGCCAGTCGCCGCGACCGACACTACGGACGCGGGCCGACAAGGCTACATCGACCGCTGCGGCCCATCTCACCTTCGCGAGCTGGTTACCCTCAGTCCTCGTCGCTTACCAACGCGAAGGTTTCGTGTCGCATCCGATGCAACGCACGGTAGTGGCTTATTGACGATCGAATGAGCATGAATATGAGCTGCAGTGCCGAGAGTGCGCAAAGCGAGGCTGCCACCAAAAGGGCGGCTTCAATGGTCTCACGGCTCAACTGCGCAGCTAAAATCGCTGTTGCGACGAGGGCCGCTAATGCGGCACAGAGAAGCATTAGTCGCGGTATGGAAAGAAGCTTCGTCACAAGTTCATGCTCCCCCGCCTTCACCAGATAGACGACGAGTAACGATGGAACAATTGCCAGAAGGGCAACCGAACCGTCAAGGTTTGCAGGAGGGTCGGTTGCGGAGACCGTCGATAGCAAGTCAGACCATCGCCATACTACTGCAGACGGTCCCGAGCCAGAGAATTGCCCCCAATTATATTCAAGAATAAAGAAGAAGCTTACAATGAATGCTAGGAAAGTGGAACCGACGGTTGCTGGAACAAGAAAGGGCGACCTAGTCGGCTCTACTCCTATTCGGATACGATATTTCCGAAGTCCTGGCGATCGTGAGTACATCGACACTTTAGTTAGAGACCCGCGTGTTTTGAGTTTCGCGGGTATCCATTGCCCTTGACGTTCGTCCCACTCCTCCGCATCATACCGCCTTACGGTCGTTCCGGGAGGTGCCTCCACACGATAGTGCTCGCGGTCACCAAAGCTAGCAATCATTTCTGATTCCAGCAGCAGTGGACCTAATCCAAAGCGTCCCAATGTCCAGAACCGGCGGGGCCTCAAGCTTGCTGATTCCGTCCATCGGACCTTTATCAACTCGACTTCCCGACCCCCGAGGCGAACAAGCTCGACAATTAAGAAATATCGCTCCGACAGCTCAAAAAGCAGATCATTCAATTCGCGAACATTGAGAAAACTAATCCAAAGCGATCGCTCGTTTTCACTGAGTGGCACGTATGTCAGACCGGACTCGCCGTCGACAAGCCTTGGATCTATACCGCCCAGCAATTCAAGAAGCGACTCGACAGAATCGCCGTTCACAACATTGAAGAGCTGACGACGAAACTCCGGAGTGGTCCGACGATCATCCCACCCAAAATGCCGGGCAGTACTTAGAATGAGTGAATAAGACAAGAAGGAACTCTGATCTTTTGTTAGCAGCGGAAGAGAGTGACCTTCTAAGTCCTCAACTCGAATATCAAGCAGTAGCTCTTTTTTCAAGCTGAGCACAGGCACCGGAAATGGTTTCCCGGACGCTAGGAAGAGTGGCAGCAAAGATTTGGAGTGATGAAAGCGTCTTTCAAGCGCTGCGATATTGACATCGAGAGTTAGTCGGCGCTCTTGTTCGAACTCGTCAGTGAAGCGACCAGTAAGGACGCGACGCGAGATCCAGCTGGCCTCCCTAATCAGACCAAAAAAGAAATCCCCATACTCGAGCGCGCTTGCATGCGAAGACGAATTACTCGGGATCAACTAAGGATCACCAGTGCGAAGATGATGTTGACGTCGATTGGATCGAACTTCCTATCACCGAATCAGATATCGAGTAGGTGAGATGGGAAGATCGTTCATCATTGGGCTCACGTTTCGCAGTACGCGCATCGCGAGCTCGTCTCGCCAACACATGAATCGGCGCAACCGCGGCGTCGCGTCCGTCGGAACGAGGAACTTCTCTCGGCTTCTTTCGCACCTAGTTAGGTTACTGCGATCCGCGCTTCGATGGCCGACGAAATTTAGGTGTGGCGCAAATGGACCTCAGGCGGGTCGTTGCGCAGTCCCGGGAGAACTACGAACAATGCCGTCAGGTCCCCATCGCCCACGGCTCGCGATCGCCGCGGAGGCGGGCGGCGAGCGCCATCGCCTGCTCATCGGTCAGGGTCGCGACGTAGTCGACCACACCGCGCCCCCGGCCGAGCCGCTGCAGCGCGGCCGGGTCGGAGGTCGGCCGGCCGCGCTCGTCCGCCGGGAGCCAGTCGGGGTGGTCGGCGCGCAGGCGGAAGTAGCCGTCGGTCGCGAGCTCGATCAGGTCGAGCAGCTTCTGCGGAGCCCGCGAGCCGTCGCGCGGGTCCTCGAGCCAGGCGTCGAGGTGGGTCACCAGCGTCTCGAGCACCTGCGACTGGCCGCGCTGGTAGGTGGCGAAGTCCGGCCGGTCGATCACGAAGCGGGTGTGCACGAACTTCAGCACGGCCACGTCGTGCCAGGCGTCGGGGAGGAGGGAGAGGTGGCCCGAGCGGACGTTCGGCTCGGCGAGCACCACCACGGAGCGCTGCAGACGGCCGATCCAGGAGGAGACGAACGCCTCGATCGCGCGCTCGGTGCGCGTCGATCCGTCGAACGGGAGCGCGAGGAGCCCCTCGACCAGCTCGGTCGACACCCGCTCCACGGAGGCGCGGAAGTGCTCGTCGCTCGCGATCCACGGGTCGCGGGCCACGAGCCTCCGGCGGAGCATCTCGAGCGAGTGCCCGGGGGCGCGCGCCCACAGCTCCTCGGCGTCGAGGGCGGCGAGCGCGTTCTGCTCGCGGAGGAACGCGCGGAACTCCACGGCGACGGCCGCCTGCTGCAGCACTCCCGCGCGGTAGAAGTCGTCGAGGTCGTGCAGCGAGTAGGCGATGTCGTCGGCGACGTCCATCACCGAGCACTCGAGGGTCTGCTGCCAGGGGGCGATCGCGGCGAAGCCGGAGCGGGCGTCGAGCAGGTCGTCGAGGTCGAGCGTGTACGCCGAGAACTTCGGCGGAGCGGTCTCCCACCGGCTGGCGGTCGAGCCGCGGGGCAGCTCGGTCGGGTCGGCGGAGTCGATGCCGGGGCGGTGGACCGTCCGCCCCCACGGGTACTTGAGCACGGCGGCACGGGAGGCGGCGGTGAGGTTCAGCCCCACCTCCACCGTCTCGCAGACGTCGAGCTCGGAGAGGATCCGGAACGACTGCGCGTTGCCCTCGAAGCCCTCCGCGAGCCCCAGCCGCTCGCGCGCGAGCCGGTCGAGCGCCTGCTCGCCGAGGTGGCCGAACGGAGGGTGGCCGAGGTCGTGCGCGCTGGCCGCGGCCTGCACGACCACCGGGTCGCAGCCGCCGAGCCGCTCGACCAGCTCGCGCTGGGCGGGATCGGTGGTGGTCAGCTGCATCGCGATCGCGCGGGCGACCGCGGTGACCTTGATCGAGTGCGTGAGCCGGTTGTGCACGACCTGGCCGACGCCCGAGGGCGAGATGACCTGGGTCACCGCGGAGAGTCGGGCGAAGTACGGCGAGAAGCGGATCCGCTCCAGGTCGACGCGGTACTCGGGGTACTCCTCGCCGGTGGCGAACCGGTCGACCGGCTCGGGGATGCGCCGGTCGCGGCGGTGGTCGTGCGGGGCCGAGGCCCGCGGGGCCGTCGTCTCGGGGAGTGCCGGCTCGCTCATGGCTTCACCCTAATCAGGGGCGCGGGGGCGGAGGGACCGCGCCGCTCCGGCCGGCGTCGCTCCTGTGGCGAGACACCGCGTCCGCCGGCGAGGCACCGCGGGGACGGCGGCGCCCCGGGGAGCGCAGGGACACCTCGGCCGTGGCCCGGGGGCGGGGCCGGCGCCTCGGCGGACGCCGGGACGCCCCGCGGGAGCCCCGCTGACGAGGCGAGCGGGAGACGCCGGGCGCGGCCTCCCGTCAGGCGGACTGCTCGCGCGGAGCGACGGCGAGGTGCACGGCCGCGGCGACGACCGCGCCGAGGACGTAGGCCGCGATGTCGAGCCAGGAGAAGGTGGTGCCGACGACGAGGCGGAGCGGCGCCCACAGCTCGACCAGGCGCGCCGCGACTCCGATCGCCTGCAGCTGCTCCATCGCGATCGACCAGGCCAGCGCGATCCCGGCAGCCGTCACGCCCGGGATGCGCGGCAGGAGCAACGCGATCAGCAGCGCCACCAGCACGACGTAGGCCACTCCGCCGGCGAGGTCGGCGAGCAGCCCCGTGAGCACGAACCGCAGCGCCAGGCCCAGGCCGAGCACGGCGACGGCCGCGAGGGCGAAGCGGAGCCGCGCCCTCACCGGGCACGCTCCTCGAGGGCGCGCTGCAGGCGGTCGAGAGCGAGGAGGAACGTGCGGTCGTCGGCCACGCGCCAGCCGAGAGCGGCCGGGGCGGCGACGACCAGGGGCACGAGGACGGTGCGCGGGCGCCGCCTCGCCGCACGCAGGACGGCGGAGGCGGGCGGCGGCGCGAGGACCGCCAGGACCAGCGCGCGGACCCGGTGGGCACCCGAGGGCGAGGTGCCGACGCCCACCGAGACGATCCGATCCCACTCGGCGATGCGCAGGGCGTCCGCGCGCTCGGCGGCGAGCTCGAGTCCGTCGCGGCCGACGGCCAGCACTGCGGCGGCGGCGGCCGGAGCGGCGGAGGCGGGTGCCGCGATCCGGCGCAGCGCCCGGGCGAGCTCGGGAGTGCGCAGGACGGCGAACCCCTCGGTGACCGCGGCGAGCGCCGCCAGCCGGCGCTGCCGCTCCGGGGCGGCCTGGCGGACCCGGGCCCGGACGGCGGCCGGGGCGGGCAGGGGCGCGGCGAGCAGCGCCGTCGGCTCGAACCGCGTGCGCGGGGGCAGCGGGACCGCCGGCGGCGTGCGCGGCGGGGGCTCGCCCCAGTGCGGCGTCGATGCGGGATCCATGCGCCCCTCCCTCCTCGCGCGGCTCCGAGCCGCCCCTGAGATCATCCCTCCTCCGCCCTCCCGCCTTGCCGAGAGGGCTCGGCGGGCTTACCATGGAGTACCCCCCGGGGGTATGCCGCGACCGGCGTGCCGACCGGTCGCCCACCGGGCCGATCGACCGGATCGGACCGGACGCATCACACAGGAGGACCCATGAGCACCAGGATCGACCTCGGCCTGACCGCGAGCGGATCGACGGGAGGCTGCGGCTGCGGCGGAGGCGGCGCCTGCGCGTGCGGCGACCACGGCGGCGCCGGCCGCTCCGACGCCGGCCACGCGGCGCAGGGCTCCCTGTCCGCCGCGTCCGTGCAGAGCTTCGGCGTCGCGGGCATGACCTGCGAGCACTGCGTCCGCAGCGTCACCGAGGAGCTCGCCGCCTACCCCGAGGTCTCGGCTGTCGATGTGTCCCTCGCCCCCGACGGGGTCTCGACCGTCACGGTCGGCTCCTCCCGGCCGCTCGGCCGCGAGGAGATCGCCGCCGCCGTCGCCGACGCGGGCTACCGCCTCGCTCCCCTGAGCTGACGTGACCGAGACCACCGGCACCCCGCTCGAGCTCGCCATCGGAGGGATGACCTGCGCCTCCTGCGTCGCGCGGGTCGAGAAGCGCCTCGACGCGCTCCCCGGAGTCCACGCGACCGTCAACCTCGCCCTCGAGCGCGCGACGCTGACCCTCCCGCCCGGCACGACTCCCGCCGACGCGATCGCCGCCGTCGAGGCCGCGGGCTACAGCGCGACGGTCCCCTCCATCGGCGAGGCGGCTCCCGCGGAGGAGCAGGAGGAGCAGAGCGACGACGACCGGGAGCGGCGCGCCCTGCGCACCCGGCTCCGCGTCTCCGCGCTGCTCGCCGTGCCGGTGGTCCTGCTCTCGATGATCCCGCCGCTGCAGTTCGCGAACTGGCAGTGGCTGTGCCTCGCCCTCGCCTCACCGGTCGCGGTCTGGGGCGCGCTCCCCTTCCACCGCAACGCCTGGCGGGCGCTGCGGCACGGCTCCACCACCATGGACACCCTGATCAGCCTCGGTGTCAGCGCCTCCTTCGCCTGGTCGGTCTGGGCTCTGTTCCTCGGCGACGCGGGGCGGCCCGGCATGAGCATGCCGTTCGAGCTGCTGGGCAGCCGCTCCGGCCACGACGAGATCTACCTCGAGGTCGCCGCCGCCGTCCCCGTCCTCGTGCTGGCCGGCCGCTACCTGGAGGCGCGGTCGAAGCGCGACGCCGGTGCGGCGCTCCGGGCGCTCCTCCGCCTCGGCGCGAAGGACGCCGTGCGCGTCGCCGCCGACGGGCAGGAGGAGCGCGTGCCCGCGTCCTCGCTCGCCGTCGGCGACCTCCTCCGCGTGCGCCCCGGCGAGACCGTCGCCGCCGACGGCACCGTGCTCGAGGGCTCGAGCGCGATCGACGCGAGCATGCTCACCGGCGAGAGCGTGCCGGTCGAGGTCGGCCCGGGCTCGACCGTGACCGGCGGAGTGCTCAACGCCCACGGCCTGCTCACCGTCCGCGTCGACCGCGTCGGCTCCGAGACCACGCTCGCGCGGATGGGCCGCCTCGTCTCGGACGCGCAGGCCGGCAAGGCGCGCGTCCAGCGGCTCGCCGACCGCGTCTCCTCCGTCTTCGTGCCGGTCGTGGTGGTGCTCGCCCTGGCCACCCTCGCCGGCTGGCTGATCGCCGGCGCCGACCTCGCCGCCGCCGTCTCTCCCGCCGTCGCCGTCCTCGTCGTCGCCTGCCCGTGCGCGCTGGGCCTGGCCACCCCGACCGCCGTCCTCGTCGGCACCGGCCGCGGCTCCCAGCTCGGGATCCTCCTCCGCGGGCCGGAGGTGCTCGAGGCCGGGCGCCGGATCGACACGGTCGTGCTCGACAAGACCGGCACGCTCACCACCGGCGCGTTCCAGGTCGTCGAGTCCAGCGACGACGAGAGCCTGCGGTTGCTCGCCGCCGTCGAGCGCGGGTCGGAGCATCCGCTCGCCGCGGCGATCGTGGCCGGGGCCGCGCACCTCGACGTCCCCGAGGCGACCGGATTCCGCTCCAGCACCGGGTTCGGCGTGCGCGCCCGGGTCGAGGGCCGCCTGGTCGTCGCCGGCCGGCTGCGCTGGCTGGAGGAGCAGTGGGGCTTCGCGCCGGGCGGTCTCGCCGAGCGCGCCGAGCGAGCGACCGCCGAGGGCGGCACCGTCGTCGGCGTCGGCTGGGAGGGGGCGCTTCGCGGCTTCGCGGTCCTCCGCGACGAGCCGAGGCCGGGGGCGTCCCGCACCGTCCGCGCCCTGCGCGAGCGGGGCCTGCGGGTGATGGTGCTGACCGGCGACAACCCGCGGGCGGCGCAGGCCGTCGCCTCGGCCGTCGGCATCGACGAGGTCGTCGCCGAGGTGCTGCCGGAGGAGAAGCTCGCGGTGATCGAGCGCCTCCGTGCGGAGGGCCGCCACGTCGCCTTCGTCGGCGACGGTGTGAACGACGCCGCCGCGCTGGCCGCCGCGGACGTGGGGATCGCGATGGGCGCCGGATCGGACGCGGCGATCGAGGCGAGCGACATCACCCTCGTCGGCGACGACCTCGGCCGGGTGCCCGACGCCCTGCGCCTCGGGCGCCGCACCCTCGCGGTCATCCGGGGCAACCTCTTCTGGGCCTTCGCCTACAACGTGGCCGCGATCCCGCTCGCGATGGCCGGACTCCTGGGGCCGCTCGTGGCCGGCGCCGCGATGGCGTTCTCGAGCGTCTTCGTCGTGCTGAACAGCCTGCGGCTGCGGTCGTTCCGCTGAGTCCCGGCGGGCCGTCCGGAGTTCCCTCGCGGAGCTCTTGACGGCCCGCCCGCGGATGGCGAGGGTGAGCGCATGAGCCTCTTCATCACCTGCCCGGTCGACGACGTCGAGCGCGCCACCGCCTTCTACACCGCGCTCGGCTGGACCCTGAACACCGAGATGTCCCGCGAGGACGTCTCCTGCTTCGCGGTCGGTCCCGACACGTCCGTCATGCTGGCGAGCCACGCCATGTACGAGAGCGTCGGCGCCACCGAGGAGCTGATCGGCGCCCCCGGCACCCCCTCGAAGGTGACCGTCTCGTTCGACCTCGACAGCCGCGCGGCCGTCGACGAGCTCGTCGAGCGGGCCGCTGCCGCGGGAGGCCGGATCGGCGACACCGACGACTACCCCTTCATGTACCAGCGCCAGTTCGACGACCTCGACGGCTACCACTACTCCCCGTTCTGGATGAAGCCGGGCGGCGAAGCGGCGGAGTGACGGGGCGGCGCGGACTCACTCCGCGTGCCGCAGGCGGTGCCGCCGGACCGCGGCCCGGTTCGCGCAGCGGACGGAGCAGTACCGCTGCCGGCCGTTCCGCGTCACGTCGACGACGACGTTCCGGCAGTGGTCGCCCGGCGCCCGACCGGCCTCGCACCGCAGGAGGCGGCTCATCCCCCGGGTCGTCAGGTGCAGCGCCGTGCCGACCGCGATGACGGCGTGGAGGACGTGCGCCAGGGACTGGTCCTGGTCGCGGTAGTGCAGGTGCCAGCCCTCGTCGTCGTGGTCGGTCAGGCGCGGATACGCGGCGATCGCGGCCATCTGGCGGTTCAGCGACGTCGCCCGGTCGCTCGGAGTCGGCGCGTCGACCACTTCCAGCCACTCGTCGATCACGTCGCGCGTCCGGGCGTGGTCGTCCGGGCCGGACTCGAAGGCCATCGTCATGCCGAACTCGCGCGTGCGCGCTTCGATGCCCTCGCGGTCAGACGGCCAGTCGTTCGCGAGGGAGGCGGAGAGCAGGACCGCGTACTCGCCGTAAGGGTTGAGCTGCATAAGACCATGACAGCACAGTGGCTCCCATGCGCACCTCCACTCCCTCCCCGCACCCCTCCGAGCCGCTCGCTCCCGCCGTCGATCCGCACGAGCACGGCTGGACGACCGAGTCGGCCCATCGGACCAGCGAGGGCGTCGTCGTGTACGTCCGCTGCGCCGGCTGCGGGACGCGGCGCGTGGACGTGCGGACCGGGCACCAGGATCCCCCTGTCGCTCTCAGCCGCGTCCTGCCCTCCTCCGACGACCGCTCCCGCCGTGGAGCAGCGGGAGGATGAGGGCATGATCGCCGACCTGACCCTCCCCTGCGACGTCGGCCCCGGGGAGACGAGCCTCCTCCTCCGCCGCGCGGTGCTCGACGACCTCCCCGCGCTCGTCCGGCTCCTCTCCGACGACCCGATCAGCGCCGGGCGCGGAGACGTCGCCGCCGAGGAGGACGAGGCCGCCTACGAGGCCGCCTTCCGGAGCATCGCGCAGGACCCGGGCAACGATCTCGTGGTCGCGGTGGACGGCGCCGGAGCCGTGGTCGGCACGCTGCAGCTGACCGTGATCCCCGGGATGGCGCGCCGCGGCAGCTCCCGCCTGCTCGTCGAAGCGGTCCGGGTGGCGAGCGCCGAGCGGTCGGCCGGGATCGGCACGGCCCTGGTGCGCTGGGTGCTGGACGTCGCTGCGATCGAGCTCCGCACGCCGCTCGTCCAGCTGACCTCGGACGCCGCCCGCACCGACGCCCACCGCTTCTACCTGCGCCTGGGCTTCGTCGACTCGCACGTGGGCTTCAAGCGCCGCGTCGAGCTGCCGGGCTCGTAGCGGCGGTGCGGGCAGCCCGTCCGGACGCCTGATCGGCGTGTCCCCGCAAGCACGACCGGCGCAGGAGGGGACGCCCCGAGCGGAGGTCCGGACGGCACCGCTCGCCTCTCCCCGGCCGACGTGATTGGCTGGCCCGATGAGAACCGAGACCCGCCAGGGCGTCCCCCTCCTGCTCGTCGACGACGACGGAGACGCGCTCTCGACCCCGGACGACGCGATCGCGCTGATCGGCGAGACCTACGGCGGCGACGTCGAGACGATCGTGGTGCCCGTCGGCCGGCTCGACCCCGAGTTCCTCCGCCTGCGCTCCGGCATCGCCGGCGAGTTCGTGCAGAAGTTCGTCTCGTACGGCAAGCGGCTGGTGATCCTCGGCGACGTCAGCGGGCCGGTGGCGGAGTCGAGCGCGCTGCAGGCCTTCGTCGTCGAGTCGAACCGCGGCGACCACCTCTGGTTCGCCGCGGACCTCGAGGCGCTCGACGCCCGCCTCCGCAGCTCCGGCACCGCGACCGAGCCCGGCGCCGACGGCGGAGTGGAGCCGACGCCCGGCCCCGCCCGCTGATGCCCCTGCTGCGACCCGGCACCGACGGCGCTCCGCCCGAGGTCGACGGTCCGGTCCGCCTCCTCCTGCTCGCCGACACGCACCTCCCGAAGCGGGCGAAGGCCCTCCCGGACGAGGTGTGGCGCGCGGTCGACGAGGCCGACCTGGTCGTGCACGCGGGCGACTGGGTCGACGAGGCGACGCTGGACGCGCTGGAGGAGCGGGCGGCGCTCCTGCTGGCCGTGTGGGGCAACAACGATCCGGAGCCGCTGCGCGCCCGCCTGCCCGAGGTCGCGCGCGCCCGCATCGCCGGCCTCGACGTCCGCGTGGTGCACCAGACCGGAGCGGCGACCGGCCGCGAGACCCGCGCCGACGCCGCCCATCCGGGCGCCGACGTGCTCGTCTTCGGACACAGCCACATCCCCTGGGACACCGTCTCCCCGGCGGGTCTCCGCCTGCTCAATCCAGGCTCCCCGACGGATCGGAGGCGCCAGCCGGCCTGCACCTTCCTGACCGCCGTCGCCGACGACGGAGCACTCCGCGACGTGCACCTGACCGCCCTGCCGCTCCGGGCACGAACCATTCCCGGCGGCGGCGCAAGGGGGTCACAGAGCATTTAGGTCGGCCTAAGCTCACCTGGATGAGCAGCTCACACGACCACCCCGACTCCGCGCACCTGCGCCCGGAGGGTCTCGACGACGCCACCGTGGCGGCGCTCGGGAAGCTCTCGGAGGCGCTCGAGACGGTCGAGCACGCCCGCGGTCTGCTCTACGGCTTCCACCGGCTCACCGGCGCGGCCGACCTCGCTCTGGGCGAGGCCGTCGACGCGCTGCGCGAGGCCGGCCACGCCGCGACCGCCGAGCGGATCGAGGCCGAGCTCGTCGGCCGCAACGTCATCGAGGGGCGCTGGACCTTCCAGATCGTCGAGGACTACGACGACACCTACTACGCCGCGTTCCGGGAGCAGGAGCGCGCCGCGCGCGACGAGCTCGCCGGCGGACGCCGCCACCTCTTCGAGTCCGAGATGAAGGAGGACCGCCGCTCCGGCGGCCGCCGCCACCACGAGTCGCGCCCGGAGGCGGGCTCGTGAACGCCGTCATCCGGATGCACGCCTCGTCGCTGCGGGTCAAGGCGGTCACGCCGGGCCGCGGCGGACGCGGCACGCCTCCCGAGCCCGAGGCGACGATGCGGCGCACCACGCTCAGCATCGACGGCCGCCGCTTCCTCCTCGCCGTCTCCCTCGACACCGAGGAGCTCGAGAAGCGCCTGGTCGAGGCCGTGCGCAACCGCGGCGACATGGTGAGCTTCACGGTCGCCGGCGAGCGCGAGGTCTGCGTGCTGGTCTCCCCGGGCGTCGCGGTCATCCTCGAGCACGAGGACGTCCCGGTCGAGGATCCGGACGCCGAGGACGCGCCGATCCTGTACGACGACGTCGAGTACCTGACCTGATCCGTCGGCGGCTGGTCCCGGCCGCCGGTCCGGGCGCGGCTCTCGACTCGGGTCGTCCACCCGCTCAGACCGCTCCGGTGCTCGCCCACAGGTGGAACGCCGCGTGCGCCCGGTGCGGCCGCCACGCCTGCGACGCCGCCTCCGCCTCCGCCGTGCTCACCCGGCCGAGCGCCTTCCTCAGCACCAGGTCACCGGCGGGGAAGGCGTCCGGATCGCCGAGGAACCGGAGCGCGAGGTAGTCGGCCGTCCACGGCCCGATGCCCGGGATCGCGAGGAGCGCGCGCCGCTGCTCCGGCAGGTCGCCCGCGCGGTCGAGCACGGGTCCGGCGGCGAAGGCCTCGGCGACGGCCCGGACCGTCCGCGCCCGGGCGTTGGTGATCCCGATCGCCGAGCGCAGAGCCTCGAACTCCGGCGCGAGCAGGGCGGCGGGTGCCGGGAACGCCAGCAGACCGCGCTCTCCCGGGGCGCCGAAGGCCGCGGCGGTGCGTCCGCCGAAGGTCCGGGCCGCGGCGACGGACACCTGCTGGCCGAGGACCGCCATCACCGCCGCCTCGAACGCCTCCGGGTACTGCGTCGCGCGCAGCCCCGGCCGGGCCGCGACGGAGCGGGCGAGCAGCGGATCCCGCGAGAGCTCGGCGCCGATCGCCACCACGTCGGAGTCGAGGTCGAACCAGGCACGGACGACCGCGGCCGCCGGCGTCAGCACGTCCGGCTCCGCCTCCACCCGCAGCCCGGTCTCCGTCACCTCGAGCACGATCGGCCGCGGCGCCCCGTCGAGGGTGAGCAGGCGCTCCAGGCGCCGGCCGTCGGCCGAGACCCGCTCCACTCCGGGGAGGGCGTGGTTGCGGAGGAGGCTCGCGGCGCCGGCGGAGTCGAAGGGCCCGAGGGCCGGCAGGTCGAGGGAGGACGTCTCGTTCAGGGGAGCAGGACCGTCTTGCCGCGCGCGCGGCCCGACTCGACGAGGGCGAGCGCGGCGGCCGCCTCGGTCAGCGGGAAGGAGGGCCCGAGCACGACCTCGAGCTCCCCGCGACCGGCGCGGTCGAGCAGGCCCGGCCGGGCGGCGTCGCGGAGCGCGGTGCCGGGATCGGCTCCCGGTCCGCCGCCGAGCATCAGGATCCCGCCGAGGCGGGCGGCGTGCTCGAAGCCGGCGACGGTGGCGATGCGCGAGCGGTCGGCGACCAGAGCCACCGAGGCGTCCAGCGCCTCGTCGGTGCCCGCCGTGTCCAGCGCGACGTCGACGCCGCCGGGGGCCAGGACGCGCACGCGCTCCTCCAGCCCGGCGCCGTAGCGGACCGGCTCCGCGCCGAAGCGGCGGACGACCTCCTCGCCGCGCTCGCTCGTGGTGCCCAGCACCCGTGCTCCGCGGGCGACCGCGAGCTGAACAGCGAGCGAGCCGACGGCTCCGCTCGCCCCGTGCACCAGGACGGTGACCCCGGAGGAGACGCGGGTGGCCTCGACGAGGTGCTCGGCGGTCGTCCCGGCCAGCAGGAGGCCCGCGGCCGCCGCCCAGCCGAGCCCGGCGGGCTTGGGCAGGACCGCGCTCGCGGGCGCGACCAGCTCGGCGGAGTAGCCGCCGGAGACCCGGAACGCCACGACCTCGTCGCCCACCCGGATCGGGCCGAGCGGCCCCTCGGCCCCCTCGCCGACCGCGGTCACGACTCCGGAGACCTCGCTGCCCGGCCGGACCGGCACCCGTCCGCGCCCGAACATCCCGCGCAGGAGCTTCGCGTCGGCCGGGTTCACGCCCGCTGCGCGCACCGCGATCCGCACCCTGCCGGGCGCCGGCTCCCCTGGATCGACCTCGACGGCGCGCAGCGCCTCCGGCCCGTCGAATCCCTCGGCCTGCATCGCGACGACCATGCGTCCGCCTCCCGTTCCCGGGCGCCCGCGCACCCGAGCGCGACGCTAGCAGCAGCGTCCGACCCTCGGATCCCCTGCGGAGAGCGCGGCAGCCGACCGAGAACGCCCGTTCTGGTACCGCCTACCATGGAGGGATGTCCCCGATCCTCGACGAGCGCCCTCCCCGCGAGGCGATCCTCGCGGCCGCCGACCGGCTCTACTACGAGCGCGGCATCCAGTCCGTCGGGATGGACGAGCTCCGCACGGCCGCGGGCGTCTCGCTGAAGCGCCTCTACTCGGAGTTCCCGAGCAAGGAGTCGGTGGTGGTCGCCGTCCTGCACGGCCGGCACGAGCAGTGGACCCTCGGCGTGACCACCCGGGTCGCCGCGGCGGACGGACCCCGCGGCAAGCTGCTCGCGATCTACGACTTCCTCTTCGACTGGTTCTCCGAGGACTCGTTCCGCGGCTGCGGCTTCATCAACGCCTTCGGGGAGCTCGGCTCGTCGAACCCGATGGTCGCCGAGATGGCGCGCGACCACAAGGAGACGTTCCAGCGCTTCCTCGCGACCCTCGCCGAGGGGGCGGGAGGCGGCGCCGAGCTCGCCGCGCAGCTCGCGATCCTCGCCGAGGGCGCCCAGACCACCGCGGCCATCGCCGGAACCCCGGAGGCCGCCCTGCACGCGCGTCGCGCCGCCGAGATCCTCATCGACGCGGAGACGCGCCCCGTCTGAGGCACGCCGCGCGCGGGATCAGGCCTCGCCGCCCCCGGGCGGGCCGACCACCAGCAGCGCCGCGAAGACGACGGCGACCAGAGCCAGGACCAGCGCCCCGGCGAGCACGGGCCGCGCGAGCGCCCAGCGGAGGAGCCGGCTCGTCACGCGCCGGTCGCGCGGGTCGTCCGTGGCGTGCGTCCGCCACGGGCCCTCCAGCAGGCCGCGGCGCTCGAAGCCGCGCTCCAGCGGGACCGTCGCATAGGGCACGACCGCGCTGACGACCGCGAGCGCCGTCGCGCCCGCCGACCACCGCTGGTTCACCGCGAGCACCAGGGCCGCGGCTCCGTAGGCGAGGAACGCGAACCCGTGGATCGGCCCGGCGACGCTCACCGGCCAGTCGCCGGCTCCGGCCGCGTACTTCAGCAGCATCCCCACGATCAGGAGAGTCCAGGTCACCGCCTCGACGATCGACAGCAGGCGGAAGAGGCGGCGCGGGCTCATGGGATCGGCTCCGTTCGGTCCGCGGCGACGCGGCTCGGGGTCGGTCGAGGGTCGCCCGGAGCCTACGGGAGCACGCTCGCGAGGAACCTGAGCGGACGGGGACCGCTCGGGGTGCTCAGCCCAGCCAGCCGGTGAGCGAGAGGGCCGTCACCGCGCCGACCAGGCCCGCGGCGACGAGGGCGACCGTGCCCGTGACTCCGCTGCGGGAGGGGGCTGCGGCGGGGCCGCCGGCCAGGCGCGCCCAGAGCCGGCGTGCCACCTCCTCGGCGGAGGGGCGGTCGGCCGGATCGAGAGCGGTCATCGCGGTCAGCAGCTCGCGCCACTCCGCCGGGACCGTCTCCGGGACGACGGGCGCGTGGTGGAGGCGCTGGATCGAGATCTCGAGCGTCGTGCCGGTGTAGGCCCTGCGGCCCGAGACGGCCTCGAGGAGGACCAGCCCGAGCGAGTAGACGTCGGACGCCGGTCCGACCGGGCCGGAGCCGAGGCTCTCGGGGCTGAGGTACGCGGCGGTGCCCACCAGCACGTCGGAGCGGGTGAGCCGGGCGTCGTCGACCGAGCGGGCGATCCCGAAGTCGCTGAGCTTGGCCTCGTGCGCGGAGAAGCCGGATGCGGTGGCGCGCGAGCGGACGAGGACGTTCTCGGGCTTCACGTCGCGGTGGAGGACGCCCTGCGCGTGCAGGTGCGCGAGAGCATCGGCCACCTGGGCACCGACCTCCGCGACGAGCCGCTGGTCGCCGGAGGCGAACCAGTCGGCCGCCGGGTCGCTGCGGTCGAAGTACTCGAGGACGAGGAACGCGAGGTCGCCCTCCTCGCCGGGGATATCGCCCTGGTCGAGGACGTCCACCACGGAGGCGTGACGCGAGTCGATCAGGAAGCGGATCTCGCGCTCGCGACGCGCCCGCTCGTTGGGGGTGTCCGGGACGTCGCGGTGGACCTTGACCGCGACCTGGCGGGCGAGGCGGAGATCGCGGGCGCGGTAGACGACGGCGCTGCCGCCCTCGCCCACCCGCTCGAGCACGAGGTAGCGACAGGCGAGGGTGGAGCCGACCAGCGGATCCACGACGTCGGCGGGGAGCAGCTGCAGGCGGTCGAGTTCGTCCAGCACGTCCAGCTCCCTTCGCGAATGAGTCACTAGCTCGTCTAACTAGTAGTCCCTTCGTAGTGGTCGCCGCCCTTTCAGGCAAGCACCTCGGGGGAGGTTGGCTTGACTAGATGTTCTTGCTACAAGACTGTCTAGACTGTTCGGCATGGATGAGGTCACGCTGAAGCGACCCGGGGCCTTCTGGTTCTCGGGTGAGGCGACCGAGCCGGGAGCGGTGGAGGTCCTCGCCGCGATGCGCGCCTTCCGCACGGCGGAGGCCGCGATGCGCCGCCGGACCCGCGGTTCCATGGGCATGGGCGAGAACGACCTGCTGGCCGTGCAGTTCCTCATGCGCCGCCAGCAGAAGGGCGTGCACGTCAGCCCGAAGGACCTGGCCTCCTACCTCGGCATCTCCTCCGCCTCCACGACCGTGCTGATCGACCGGCTGGTCAAGAGCGGGCACGTGGTCCGGGAGCCGCACCCGAGCGACCGCCGCGCCATCCGCATCGTCGCCACTCCCACCTCCCACCGCGAGGTGCGCGAGACGCTCGACGAGATGCACCGCCGCATGCTCGAGGCGGCCGAGACGCTCAGCCCCTCCGAGGCCGGGACCGTCATCCGCTTCCTGCAGACGATGCGCGACATCGTCGAGCGCCCGGCCGACTCCGAGACGGTCGACGCGGCCCAGGAGCTCGCGGGCGAGCCGATCGGCGAGTACGCCGACGGCGTGCTGGAGCAGCGCCGCGCCTGACCGGCGTCCCCGCGGCCGCGACCGCTCGTCCCCGGGAGTTCACTCCGAGGGTCTTCTGCCGCGCCCCGGATCCGTCGGAGAATCGAGGCGTCCGGCGGCGATGGACAGAAAACGCACTCCGCGACGTAAGTAGCTAGCTCAACTAGTAGGAAGTCTTTCTAGCGATATAGAGTGACGGACGTCAGCCACTCGCACGTCAGATCGGAGCACACCATGGGCAACATCCTTTACGGCACTCCCCCCGCCGCCATCGAGGTCGAGGACCGCGCCCTCGCCCACCTCCAGATCGTCATCATCAACAAGTTCCGCCGCGACGAGCGCTTCCTGCTCACCCTCGACGCGAGCCCCCAGGCCGGCACCGGCCGCCGCGGCGTGTGGATGCACCCGACCATCCCGATCCAGTTCGAGTTCAAGGGCAGCCGCCAGCCCACGATCAACCCGGAGTGGGTCGAGGCACTCATGGAGCGCGCCAACAGCGGCGCCGGCCTCCGCATCGTGCCCGAGCCGACGAGCAACGCCGCCGTCCCGCTGCGCCGCGCCGAGCCCGCCGCCTGACCCTCCGCGCCGGAGCCGCTCCCGATCAGGCTCCGCCGCCGTACACCGACACGACCCGCCTTCCCGCCCGTGAGGCGGGTTCCGTCGTCTCCGGGCCTGAGAACCCCGGGAGCGCGCTCGCAAGTGGTTGACATTCCGCGCCACGGTCAGGGTCGCAGTCCTACACTGCTCCTGCGGCACGGGGTCGTTCCGGCGGGCTCGTCCCTGCTGTCGCACGCATGACCGGCCGCCGGCCGCTCGGGCCCCCCTCTCGAGCGACCGGCGGACGGCTGCGCGGCGCACCCGAAGCGCCGTCCGCGAGGTCCGCCGGAACCAGGAGCGGCCAGATGACCCACGGAACGAACAGCCTCACCACCACCGTCGACGAGGTGCGCCCGGGCGACCTCTTCTGCGCCGTCGTCGCCCACGAGACCGAGCAGTGGCGCGTCGTCGCCGTCCTCGGCATCCGCGTCCTCGCCGAGCGGGTCTCCGGAGGAGACCGCCGCAGCTTCACCCTCCGCTTCGTGCGCCACCAGCTCTCGCCGGACGTGCTCATCGCGAGGGGCGCCGCGGCGACGGCCTCTCCGGACTCCCGCCGCTAGAGCGCCGCCGTCGCCACGGCGGGATGCGCCAGGCGGGCGAAGAGGCGGTCGAACACGACCCGCCGATCGAACTGCAGGGCGTACTCCCGGGCTGCCGCCGCTCGGCGTGCGCGATCGTCGGCGCTGAGCTCGAGGACGGCGTGGTCGAGGAGCGCGGCGATCGTGTCCGGGCTGTCGACCGGGGTCACGAAGGCGTGCTCGCCGATCGCCTCGCCGATGCCGCCGGTCAGCGTGGTGATGATCGGCCCGCCCCCGGCGAGCATCTTCTCGGCCAGCGCGATGCCGAAGGTCTCGACGAACTCGGGCCGCGGCTTGCTCGGGAGCACGAACGCCGCGCAGCCCGCCATCAGAAAGGGCTTCTCCGCGTCGCCGACGTCGTCGAGGAAGCGGATGCGGTGCGCCAGCGGCGACGCCGCCGCGATCCGGCGCAGCTCCGCCTCCTGCGGACCGCGACCCGCGATGACGAGTTCGTGGCGCTCGTGGACGGCACTGCGCTCGTAGCCGGTGATGAGATCCTCCACGCCCTTCGCCTCGGTCAGGCGCGAGAGGAAGAGGACGTAGCCGTCGGTCCGGAGTCCGCGGGCCCGCACGACCTCCTCGACGACGCCGGGGTCGAGGTCGAGGTAGGCGTCCGCGTCGATCGCCGGGTAGGACACGGCGATGCGCTCCCGGCACTGCGGAGCGAAGCGCGTCCCGTGCGCGGCGTCGACGCGCTCCGCCTCCTCGATGATCAGGTCGCGCGTGTACTCCGACACCGCGACGCAGTGGTCCTGCGAGAGGTAGGAGGAGAGGATGTGGGCGGCGGCGCCCAGCCGGCCCTCCTCCACCGCCCGGCGGACCACGTTGGTGACGTCGGAGCCGACGGCCTCGGCGATCGTGGTGACCTCGACGGGGAGTCCGGTGCTCCAGGCGGCGCGGAGGGCGTCGGCCACGACGAGCGTGTGCGGGCTCAGGTAGAGCGAGAGGCAGACGGTCGGGACGCCGTCGGTGAACAGCTCGATCAGGCGTCCGGTCATCCCGGCCAGCCAGCGGCCGTCCGGGACCTTGTAGTCGCCCACGGGTCCCGGCCGCTCCACGACGATGCCGTCGCTGTAGGGCAGCACAGCGTCGAGCGGCTTGAGCGGGAGGCCCGCGGCCTCGAGCCGGTCGATCGGCCACGTGACGATCCGGACCTCGTCGAATCCGCGCTCCCGGGCGGTCTCGGCGAGATTGCGCGCTTCGACGGAGTGCCCGCAGATCACCGGATCGGCGCGGACGACGATGACGAGTCTGTTCTGCACGGTGTTCGCGTGCGTGCTCTGGTCCATGGGTCTCCTTCAGGGGTCGTCGGTCGGGTGCGGCGGCGGAGGCCGGACGCGCGGGGTCGGTGGTAGCGGGGGTGACCGCGAGCGGGGGTCAGTGCCGGCGCGCCGGCCACGAGGGCGGCCGGTGCTCGGGCAGGGTTCCCCAGTCGGAGGGCTCCGGACCGAGGTGCAGGACCAGCTCGCCGCCGAGATGGAGGGCGGCCGCGGTCAGGACGCTCGTCAGGAGGGGCGCGCCGTCGAACTCGGCCGACTGCACGTACTGGACCGGCCCGCCCGGCTCGGGCTCGACGAAGCCGGTGGTCCGGATCTCGAGGTCGGCCCCTCCGATCGCCACCGACGCGCGCGCGAAGCTCGGCGCGTTGACCAGCACCAGGCCCTGCCCGGCGACGGGGAACAGCCCGAGGCTCGCCCACACGTACCAGGAGCTGAGGCCGCCGGAGTCGTCGTTCCCCGGCAGGCCGCCCCGGCCCGCTCCGAACCGCTGGTGCAGCACGCCGTGCACGATCTCGGCGGTCCGGTCGGGCCGTCCCGCGTAGTGGTACGCCCAGGGCGAGTCCATGTCGGGCTCGTTGTTGAGCCCCTCGAAGCGTCCGAGCTCGGCTCCCGCGAGCATCTCGCTCCGCTCGGGGCGCAGCCCGGGCTGGACGACCGGCTCGGCTCCGTAGCCGAAGAACTCGTCCAGCTGAGCGACGAAGCCCTCGTCCCCTCCGCTGAGGGCGATGCGCCCCGCCATGTCGTGCAGCAGGCGGAAGGAGTAGTTGTGGCGGGTGCCCTCGTAGTACGTCGAGTCCTTGAGCAGGCCGGAGCGGAGGTCGAACGCGTTCACCCACTGCGCGGCGCGCTCCTCGAGCTGCTCGGCGAGCTCGAGATCGCCGACGTGGCGGGCCACGACGGCCGTGCACCAGTAGCCGTGCGCCAGGTCGAGCGTGTGGCTGATCGGGTGAGCCTCCCCCGCGGCGAGGAACTCCTCGCCGTACATCCGCTTGAGGTCCTCGCTCATGTGCACGAGAGCGGCGTCCCAGTCGATGCCGGGCAGCCCGAGCCGACAGAGGTCGGCGAGGAAGGTGTGCGCGAGGGCACTGCCCTGGCGCGAGAACCGGTCGCTGCCCTTGGCCATCCGGTAGCCGATCGGGAAGTTGCCCTCCTCCTCGCAGATGGTGAGGAGCGCAGCCGCGATCTCGACCGCCCGCTCCGGCAGCAGCATCGTGAGCAGCGGGAGCTGAGTGCGGTAGATGTCCCACATCGTGCTGATGTCGAAGACGAAGGGTCCGTCCGTCGGCCAGAACGGGCTCTCGGAGGGGGCGAGGCACGGCTTGATCAGCGAGTGGTAGAGCGCGGTCGAGAAGATCGTCTCGCGCTCGGCGGACGGGGTGTCGACGGCGATCGTGCGCAGGCGCTTCCGCCACGTCTTGCGGGTGCGATCGCGGCGCTGGTCGAACCCGGTGCCCGCAGGAGGGACGTCGCGATGCAGATTCTCACGGGCGCGGTCGGTGCCCCGCAGCGAGAAGCCCATCCGGAGCTCGACGGTCTGCCCTGCCGTGCTGGGTCCCGCCCACATCAGCCCGAAGGGGCGCAACGTGGTGGGACGGATGTGGTCGAAGTCGAGCCGGGTCCCGCCGGGCATCAGCCGGCGGTCGTACCAGAGCATCTGCCGCCACTGCAGGGCGTCGCACTCCAGGTGCACCGCGAGCGGCGCCCCCTCCATCACGACCTCGCCGGCCGCGACGCCGGGCGAGATCGAGTGCAGCTGCGCGCGCAGCGGCACCGTCGCTCCGCTCGGGATCGCCAGACCCCCGAGGGAGAGGTCGACCACCACGCGGGCGCTGCGGTGCTCGGGGAAGGTGTAGCGGTGCACCACGGAGGCGGGCCCGACGGTGAGCTCGGCCCGCACGCCGGAGGAGAGGGTCGCCGCGTAGTAGCCGGGCTCCGCCACCTCGTCCTCGAGGGCCCAGCTGCGCCCGAGCTCGTCGAGCGGCTCGAGCATCGGCGTGACCCGCAGGTAGTTGTAGTACTTGCGGATCGCGCCGGTGCCCGACTGCTGGAAGTGGGTGAATCCGCTCGCCTCGAGGCCGTCGTGGAGCGTCGGCGGGACCCCCTCGAGCGCGAGGTCGTAGCGGCCGTAGCCCGTCGGATAGGCGCCGGAGTAGGAGCACGCGGACACCATGCCGAGGGGGTAGGTGGCTCCGGGGTGCGTGTTCCCGATCTGCGGCTTCGGCGACCACCACGTCGCTGCGAGCCCCGTCGGCTCCGGGAGCGCGGTCGCCTCCGTGCCCAGGAACGGGTCCACCCGCTCGATCATCCGCTCGCCGCCATGCCGTGACGCTAGGCACGGCGGGGAGACGAGGGGTGTCGACGGGGTGTCCGGCGGACGACGGAGCGGCGACGGATGAGGGCCGACGGACTAGGGGATCAGGCGCTCCGCGCGGTAGCGGTCGAAGAGCGCCGTGAACGAGTCGACCGTCCGGTGGAACGCCGTGAAGCCGGCGAGGCGGGACTTGCCGATGTCGGTGACGACCTCGAGGTTCCGGCCGAGGTCGGCGTCGGTGTGCCACCAGGAGGCGACGCGGGAGAGGTCGGGCTCGATCAGCCCGTGCTCGTCGACGAGGCGCCGCCAGACGGGCTCGGCATCGGCCATCTGCTGCTCGAGCGGCTGCGGCTCCTCCCCCGGGCCGACCGGCTCGACGCCGAAGTGCTCCGCGATCCGGGTCCACATCCAGCGCCAGCGGAAGACGTCGCCGTTGACCACGTTGAAGGCCTGGTCGCGGCCCGCCTCCGACGTCGACGCCCAGAGCATCTGCTCGGCGAGGATCGTCGCGTCGGTCATGTCGGTGAGTCCGTTCCACTGCGTGAGCGAGCCGGGGAACACGAACGGGGTGCCCTCGGCACGGTGGATCGACGCCGCGACCGCGAGGGTCAGCCCCATGTTCATCGCGTTGCCGACGGCGTGCCCGATGACCGTGTGCGAGCGGTGCACCGACCAGGTGAACCCGGCGCGCCCGGCCGCGGCGAAGAGCTCGTCCTCCTGCGCGTAGTAGAAGTTCGGGGCGTCGAGGCGCTCCTCCTCCTCGTGGAACGGGGTGTCGGGCATCGCGCCCTGCCCGTACGCCTCGAACGGGCCCAGGTAGTGCTTGAGGCCGGTCACCAGCGCGACGTGCTCGACGGGAGCGTGCGCGAGCGCGGCGAGGAGGTCGCGGACCATGCCGCCGTTGACCGCGATGTTCTCCTCCTCCGTCGCCTGGCGCGACCAGGCGGTGAAGAAGACGTGCGTGGGGCGCTGGTCGGCGAGCACGCGGGCCAGGTCCTCGGCGGAGCGCAGGTCGGCGGCGAGCGGAGTGACGCCGGGGCGCGCGTCGATCGGGCGGCGCGAGAGGGCGGTCACCGGCCAGCCCTGCTCGGTGAGCAGGTCGACGAGGGCGGAGCCGCCGATGCCCGTCGCACCGACGACGAGGGCGCTGCGGGGGTCGGACGGGGGGACGGGAGTGGTGGAGGACATCCCCTGGGCCAACAGCCCCGGGGGCGAGGCATTCCCCGATCCGGGCGTCACGGAGGGACTCCGGACGTCACGGAGGGACACCGGGCGTCACGGGCGGACCCCGGACCGGGCTCCTCCCCTACCGTCGAGCACGAGCCGCCCGGGGTGGGCGCAGCGGAATAGGAGCCGACGATGACCGCGACCGACGTGCGGGCCGTGCCCGAGGTGGACTACGAGGAGCTGGCGGGGCGGTTCCGGCCGCTGTTCGCCGAGATCGCGGCGGGGGCGGCGGCGCGGGAGAGCGCACGCGAACTGCCGGTCGCGCAGATCCGAGCGCTGGCGGACGCCGGGTTCGGCGCGGTGCGCGTGCCGCTGGACTCCGGCGGGGCCGGCGCGAGCCTCCCCCAGCTGTTCCGCCTGCTGACGGAGCTGGCCGCCGCCGACTCCAACCTCCCCCAGGCGCTCCGCGGCCACTTCGCCCTGGTCGAGGACCGGCTCCTCGCGACCGACGGGACCCGCGAGCGCTGGCTCCGGCGCTTCGCCGACGGCGAGCTCGGCGGCAACGCCTGGACCGAGGTCGGCACGGTCGCGATCGGCGACGTGCAGACGAAGGTCGCTCCGGTCGAGGGCGACCCGACGCGGTTCACGGTGACCGGCACGAAGTACTACTCCACCGGCAGCGTCTTCGCCGACTGGATCGACACCTTCGCCCAGCGCACCGACACCGGGCAGAAGGTGATCGCGATCGTCGACGCTCGCCAGGCGGGCGTCGAGCACGCCGACGACTGGGACGGCTTCGGCCAGCGCACCACGGGCTCGGGGACGAGCACCTTCACGGAGGCGGTGGTCGCGGCCGAGGACGTGATCGACTTCGAGACCCGGTTCCGCTACCAGACCGCGTTCTACCAGGCGGTGCTGCTGGCCGTGCTGGCGGGCTCGATCGCGGGGGCCGAGCGCGAGATCGCAGCCGAGGTGCGGGCGCGGACGCGGATCTTCTCGCACGGGAACGCCGAGTCGTTCGCGGCGGATCCGCAGATCCTGCAGGTGGTGGGGCAGGTCTCGGCCGCCGCCTATGCGGGAGCGGCGATCGTGGAGCGCGCGGCGGTCGCGCTGCAGCGGGCGCACGACGCGGCCCTCGACGGCGACCCGCTCGAGGACGAGCGGCAGAACGACCTCGCCGAGCTCGAGACGGCGCAGGCCCAGATCGTCCTGACGCAGCTGGCCACCCGGGCGACCTCCGACCTCTTCGACGCGCTGGGCGCCTCCGGGGTGAGCACCCGCAAGAACCTCGACCGGCACTGGCGCAACGCGCGCACGGCCGCGAGCCACAATCCGTGGGTGTTCAAGGCGCGGATCGTCGGCGACCACGCGGTCAACGGCACCGTGCCGCCGCGGGTCTGGGCGATCGGCGCGGGGCCGAAGCGGTAGTCGCCTCGGCGCCGGCCGGGGGCGGTGGACAGCCGACAAGGGCGGAGGAGAGGATCGAGGGGGCGGCGACGCGGCCGCCGCGGACGAGGGGGCTCGCGATGATCCGGACGACGACCGCGAGGGGCGCCGGTGCGCTGCTCGCCTGCGCGGCGGGGCTGCTCGCGCTGAGCGGCTGCACGGGAAGCGCCGACGAGGGGACCGCCCCGACGACCGCTCCACCGCTGGTCTCGAGCGCTCCGACGCCGAGCAGTGCCGTCCCGACCGCGAGCGCCGGCAGCGCGACTCCGCTGCCCACCGCGACCCCGGCCACCGCCCTGCTCCCCTGCGAGGACCTGCTCACCGCCGAGGAGGAGGCGTCGCTCGCCGAGGACGGTCTCGCCCTCTCGCCCGAGACGACGGTCTACGACGTCGACTACCCCGTCGTGCAGGAGATCGCCGAGGACGGGGTGCTCTGCCGGTGGAGCGGCCAGGGCGACGTGTCGGTCGTGGTCGGGCAGCTGACGGTCCCGGACGCGGAGTGGCCGGATCGGAGCGCCGCGCTCCTCGCGGACGGGTTCACCGCCGACGACACCGCGGCGCCGGGCTTCCTCGACGGGCCCGACGGACCGGACGAGAGCTACCCCGGCCGCGGCGTCCTCCACCGCGACGGCGTCCTCTACTACGTGAGCTACTCCGGGATCGTCGGCTCGATCGTGCCGCTCTCCGACTGAGGCGGCGGATCGACAGCCCAGGGCGGGCGCCCGTGGTCGGCGCTGCTCCCCGTCGTCAGCTGCTCACCGTGGTGGTCGAACGACAGCGGGGCTCCCGCCTCGGCGCACTCACGGCCGATCAGGTCCATGGCGTTCCAGAAGTACTCGCTCGCCCGTCGATCCCCGGAGATCGCGGAGAGCAGATTGCTCGTGGCGAGACGAGCAGCGTCGGACGCGATCGAGTTCGAGGAGCTTCCGTCGAAGCCCTCGAGGGCTTCGCGAAACGGTGGACGCAGAACGGGATCGAGTTCCGGCGCGTAGTCGTTCCACGTGCGCTCGAGCGGGACACAGGGAGCGGCCTCCTGCACGCCTCCCGGCTTCCCGCACCCGGTCAGGAGGAGCGTGGCCGCCAGCAGGGCCGGCACAGCTGTGGTGCGTCTCACGGGTCTCCTGTCGGTCGAGGGCCCGTCCCGGTCCGCTCCCGGTGCACCGGTTCCTCCGGGACGGATCGAAGGACCGTATCCGGTCCGAGCTCGCCGACCGGCGCCGCGGCGCGGTACGGCTCCGACAGGCGCGTCCGGCGTGCTGCCCGGTGGGTTCCCGTCCGGGGTCGGGTGGGGCCTGCGGCAGGGGGTAGCGTCGACAGGTGCGATTCCCCTGGCGTTCCCGAGACAGCGAGCGACTGCCGCGGGACGTGCTCGTGCTGGGGGTCGTCGCCTTCTTCGTGATGCTGGGGTTCGGCGTCGTCGTGCCGGTGCTGCCGACCTACGTGCGCAGCTTCGGCGTCGACTACACGGCGGTCGGCGCGGTCGTCTCGGCGTTCGCGCTGATGCGGCTGGTCTCGAATCCGTTCGTGGGGCCGCTCGTCGACCGGTTCGGCGAGCGGGTCGTGCTCGCCGTCGGCATCGGCATCGTCGCGCTCTCCTCGGCGCTGGTCGGCTTCGCCTCCGACTACCCGCACCTCCTCCTGCTGCGCGGAGTCGGCGGCATCGGCTCCGCGATGTTCTCCGTCGCGGCGATGACGCTCCTCCTGCGCACCGCGAGCCCGGAGCGGCGCGGCCGCTCGATCGGCTTCTACCAGGGCGGTTTCCTGCTCGGCGGCATGGCGGGCCCCGCGGTGGGCGGCGTGCTCACGGCGATCTCGCTCACCGCCCCCTTCTTCTTCTACGCCGGCACGCTCGCGATCGCGGGGCTCGTCGGGCTGATCCTGCTGCAGCGGCCGGAGCGCGACGCGGCACCGTCCGCCGCGGCGAGGACGAAGCCCCTGCGCGAGGTCGCCCGCGACCGCCGGTACCAGAGCGCGGTGCTGGCGAACTTCGCCCTCGGCTGGTCGGCGATGGGAGTCCGCGCGACGCTCGTCCCCGTGCTCGTCGTCGAGGGGCTCGGCGGGCAGCCCGCCTGGACCGGCATCGCGTTCGCGATCGCCGCGGTGGTGCAGACGATCGCGCTAGCGCCCGCCGGCCGCTTCGTCGACACGGTCGGCCGGCGCCCGGCGCTGATCGGCGGATTCTCCGTCGCGGCGGTGGCGATGCTGGCGATGCCGTTCGTCTCGGAGCTGTGGCTGCTCGTCGTGCTGCTCTGCGTCTACGGAGCGGCGGCCGCCTTCATGGGCACGGCCCCGGGTGCGCTGGTCGGTGACGCCGCGGGCGAGCGCGGCGGCAAGCCGGTCTCGGTGTTCCAGGCCGCGTCCGACCTGGGCGGCGTGATCGGGCCGCTGCTCGCAGGCGCTCTCGCCGACGCCGCATCGCCGACCGCGGCCTTCGCCTCCGCCTTCGTGCTGCTGGCGGCGAGCGCGCTGCTCGGCCTGCGGATCCCGCGCTCGCGGATCGCCTAGCTGTTCCGCCCGCGGGCGTCGACGGGCCAGACGGCGCCGCCGCCGTCGCGGAGGAGGACGCGGTACTCGTCGGCCAGGTTCACCGCGACGCAGACGTGGTTCGGCGCGATCCGCACGCGCGTCCCCACCGGGAGGTCGACACCGGTGATCGTCGCATGGTGCTCCGAGAGCACTGGGATGCGCGCCTCCGGGTGCTCCGGGAGGCGGCCGAAGCCGCTCGAGGCCGCGCCACGATCGGAGGAGAGCACCTTGCTGCCCGCGTCGGCGATCAGGTGGTCGCCGCGGCGGGACACGATCGTGGCGAGGACGGTGACGGCGATGTCCTCGGGCGTCATCGTGCCGATCTCCCACTGCTGGGCGTCGCCGAGGGCCGAGACCCCGGGGCGGAGCTCCGTGAGCACCGAGGAGTCGGCGAACGCGGCCGAGGGGGTCGAGCCTCCGCTGACCACGCGGGCCTCGACTCCGGACGCCGCGAGCGACGCGACCGACTCGGCGAGCGCGCGCGCCTCGTCGCGGGCGGCCGCCGCTCCGTTTCCGGCCGCGTAGCTGTGGCCGGGGAAGGTGAAGACGCCGGCGACGTCGAGCCCGGCCGAGACGGCGGCCGCGGCGATCGCGCCGGCTTCGGCGGGGAGCACGCCGCTGCGGTGGTGGCCGGAGTCGATCTCGACGACGACCTCGAGCCCCTCGCGCTCGGGCAGGGCCGCGGCCAGGCGCTCGGCCGACTCCGCCGAGTCGACGCCGACCCGCACACGGGCGCTCGCGAGGACATGGCGGAGCCGCCCGGCGCGCTCGGCGTCGAGCCAGAGCGGGTAGGCGATGAAGAGGTCGCGGATCCCTCCCGCGGCGAAGACCTCGGCCTCCGAGACGGTCGCGACGGTGAGCCCGACGGCCCCCGCGGCGAGCTGGCGCCGGGCGATCTCGAGCGACTTGTGGGTCTTCGCGTGGGGGCGGAGCGCCAGACCCCGCTCGCGGGCAGCCGCGGCGACGGCGGCGATGTCGCGGTCGAGCACCGCCTCGTCGAGCACCAGCGCCGGAGTGGCGAGAGCGTCGAGCACGGCGGAGCGGGCGGAGGAGTCGGCGGCGGCGGTATCGACGGTCACGCGCCGAGCCTAGGCCGCACCACCGGCCCGCGTCCGGCCGTCACGGCGGCCTCGCGCCGGTCCGCCGCCGGTCATCGCGCCCCGAGGAAGGCCCCGCGGAGGGATCCCGTCGAGCACGACACCGCGTCGACCTCGGAGGCGGCCGCGCCGCTCCGACACCGTCTTCCGGATCGCCCACCTCTCCGCCGGGACGCTCCCGACGATGCTTCCGGGCTTCGGCGTCGTCGGGCTGAGCACTCTCGTCCACTGACCGTTCATCCGCCGCGGGATGCGGGAGGACCCCGGCGCTGCCAGGCTGAGCGGATGACTCCGCAGTCCTCCCGCCTCCGGCCCTTCGGCCCGTCCGGCGCCACCGTCACCCGGCTGACCCTCGGAACCTCCTGGCGCCCCGAGCGCGTCGCCGACCTCGATCGGGTGCCGGCCCTCGAGCGCGTCCTCGACTCCGACGCCGCCACCCGCGCCGTCTCCGTCGTCGACACGTCCAACGAGTACGCCGGCGGCCACAGCGAGCGCCTGATCGGCGAGGCCCTGCAGGCCCGCGGCGGCGTCCCCGAGGGGATCACCGTGGTCACCAAGCTCGACCGCGACCCGAGCACCGGCAGCTACTCGGCCGAGCGGATGCGCCGCAGCCTCGACGAGAGCCGCGAGCGCCTCGGGATGGACGTCCTCCCCCTGCTCTACCTGCACGACCCGGAGCGCATCTCGTACGACGAGGCCTTCGCCGAGGACGGCCCGGTCCGCGCGCTCGTCGCGATGAAGGAGGCGGGCGTCGCCCTCTCGATCGGGATCTCGGGCGGACCCGCGCCGATGCTGCGCCACTACGTCGACACCGGCCTCTTCGACGCCGTGATCACCCACAACCGCTTCACGCTGGTCGACCGCTCCTCCGAGGAGCTGATCGACGCGTCCGTCGACCGCGGCGTGATCGTCGTCAACGCGGCGGTCTACGGCGGAGGCGCCCTCGCGCGCTGGCCGGAGCCGGTCGCCTCCTACGCCTACCGGCCGGCGCCGCGCGAGATCGTCGATGCCGTCGCGGCGATGGGAGCGGCCTGCGACCGGGCGGGCGTGCCGCTCGCCGCCGCCGCGCTGCAGTTCTCGACGCGCGACCCCCGCGTGACGACGACGGTCGTCGGCGCCACCTCCGCCGAGCACTACGACTCCTTCGTGGCCGACGACGCGCTCGAGATCCCCGACGCGCTGTTCGAGGAGCTGGAGTCGCTCGCTCCGCCGAGCACCGTCTGGCAGGACGCGCCCGGGGCGACCTGGCCGCGCTGATCCGGGCATAGCCGGGCTCTCCTCCCGGTTGGAGCACGTGACCCCCTCCGCGAGATGCCGCCGGCGTGCGCCCTCACCGGCGTATCGCCTACCGAAGCGGCGTTCCGCGGAGAAGCACGACAGGAGAGACATGACCGACACCGCCTTGTTCCAGCCGCTGACGCTCCGCTCGAGGACCGCGCGCAACCGCCTCTGGGCGGCACCGATGTGCCAGTACTCGGTGGAGGCGCAGGACGGCGTGCCCACCTCGTGGCACCTCGTGCACCTCGGCGGGCTCGCGCGCGGCGGATCGGGCGTCGTCATCGCGGAGGCCACCGCCGTCGTCCCCGAGGGGCGGATCAGCCCCTGGGACACCGGGCTGTGGAACGACGAGCAGCGCGACGCCTGGGCTCCGATCGTCGAGTTCGTGCACGGGCAGGGCGCGCTCGCGGGCGTGCAGCTCGCTCACGCGGGCCGGAAGGCGTCGACCTACCGCGAATGGAGCGGACGCGGATCCGTGCCGCTGGAGGACGGCGGCTGGCCGACCGTCGCTCCCTCGGCCGTCGCGTTCGAGGGCTATGCGGAGCCGCGCGAGCTGGCGGCGGACGAGCTGCCCGGCCTCGTCGAGGCGTTCCGCGCCTCCGCCCGCCGCGCCGCGGACGCCGGCTTCGACGTGATCGAGCTGCACGCCGCGCACGGGTACCTGCTCCATCAGTTCCTGTCGCCGCTCTCGAACACCCGCGAGGACTCCTACGGCGGCTCGCTCGAGAACCGGGCGCGCCTGCTGCTCGAGGTCGTCCGCGCGGTCCGCGCCGAGATCGGGGAGCTCGTGCTGCTCGTCCGCTTCTCCGCGACCGACTGGGCCAAGGGCGGCTGGACACTGGAGGAGACGATCACCGTCTCGGAGTGGGCGCGCGCCGAGGGCGTGGACCTCTTCGACGTGTCGACCGGCGGACTCGTGCACGCCAGCATCCCGGTGGCGCCCCTCTACCAGGTGCCGTTCGCGCGCGACCTGCGGAAGGCGACCGGTGCGCTGGTCGGCGCCGTGGGACTCATCACCACGGCGGAGCAGGCGGAGGGCGTGGTCGCGAACGGCGACGCCGACGTCGTGCTGCTCGCCCGCGAGCTGCTGCGCGATCCGAACGCTCCGGTGCGGATGGCGCACGAGCTCGGCGCGGACCTGCCGGTGCCGCCGCAGTACACCCGGGCCTGGCGCTGAGCCTTCAACCGCGAGATGCCACCTGTGCGCACGCCTCGCGGCGTGTCATGTGCACAAGTGGCATCTCGCGGAGGAGAGCGGTCGGGCTCCCCGGAGGAGAGCGTCAGCTCTCGGAGGGCTCCTCGGGAGCGTCCTCCTCGGGGTTGAAGTGCGAGTCTCCGGAGACCCCCACCGCCAGCCCGTCCTCGGAGTGCGGGATGGTCTCGTCGTCGCCGAGACCGTTCGCCTTCTTCTCGCCCTCGGACGAGGTGGCTGCGTCGGTCACGGCTCAGGCCTCGACGTCGCCGCGCCAGGCACCGTCGGGGGTGCCCTGCTTCTCGATGTACTCCTTGAAGTTGTTCAGGTCCTTCTTCACAGCGTGGCTGCCGGCGCCGACGAGCGAGCCGAGCGTCTCGAGGAAGCCCTTCGGCTCCCAGTCGAGCTGCACGGTGACGCGGGTCTCGGTGTCGGAGAGCTTGTGGAAGGTGACGACGCCGGCGTGGTCGGTCTCGCCGCCGGTGCTGTTCCACGCGACGCGCTCGTCAGGGTGCTGCTCGGTGATGTTCGCCTCGAACTCGCGCTCGACGGGGCCGACCTTCACCTTCCAGACGGTGAGGGTGTCGGTGACCTGCTGGATCGACTCGACCTCGTCGAGGAAGCGCGGGAACTCCTCGAACTGGGTCCACTGGTTGTAGGCGACGGACACGGGGACGTTGACGTCGACGGTCTCGATGATCTGCGGCACGGTGGTGCTCCTTGCTGTCTCACTCGGTGTGCGGCGTTCCGCTGCTGCGGTCGTCACGCTCGACGTTAGGCGGGAGCCGCCTGGGAGCGCACCGGGTTGCGGACTGACCCGAACGTGGTAAGCGGAGGCGGTGTTGCGGTGCGCGCGCCGGGACGGCTCCGTCGGGTGCCGAGACGCCGCCGTGCGCGCCGGGACGTCCGCGGGAGGGCGGCGTCCGGACGGCACGGCGGCGTCTCGGGAGAGGCAGGCCGGAGCAGGCCGCGGTCAGCGGTCCTGCGGGTCCCCGCCGAGCTGGCCGATGGCGGGGAGGGGGCCGCCGTCGTCGGCGCCGGTGCGGCGCCAGCGGGCGATGGCGTTGCCCAGGTGGTAGATCACGAGGGCGGCGCCGGCGCCGAGGACGATGCCGCCGAGCTCGAAGCCGCCGGAGGAGAACGAGAAGCCGGCGATCGCGATCACGAGGGAGACCGCGGCGGTGTACTGGTTGACCGGGCGCGAGAAGTCGACGCGGTTGTCGATCCAGATCTTGATGCCGATCACGCCGATCAGGCCGTAGAGCGCGGTGGTGGCGCCGCCCAGGACTCCGGCCGGGATCGAGTTGAAGACGGCGCCGACCTTGGGCGAGAGGCTGAGCAGGATCGCGGTGACGCCGGCGACCCAGTAGGCGGCCGTCGAGTACACGCGGGTGGCCGCCATCACTCCGATGTTCTCGCCGTAGGTCGTGGTGCCGGAGCCGCCGAAGGCGCCGGAGAGGGTGGTCGCCACGCCGTCCGCGATCAGGGCCCGGCCGGTGCTGGCGTTGGCGGAGGCGTCGGTCATCGTCGCGACGCCGCGGACGTGTCCGACGTTCTCGGCGATGAGGACGAGCACGACCGGCAGGAACATCGCGATGCCCGACCACGTGGATCCGGAGGCGAAGTCGGGGAAGGTGAACGGCGGCAGCCCGAACCAGTCGGCCGCACCGACCGCGGAGTAGTCGATCTCGTTCCGCAGCAGGGCGACGACGTAGCCGATGACCACGCCGAGGAAGATCGAGACGCGGCCGAGGAAACCGCGGAGGAACACGCTCGACAGGATGATCGCGGCGAGCGTGATCGTCCCGGTGATCGGCGCCTGCTTGAAGCTGAGGTACGCGGTCGGAGCCAGGTTGAACCCGATCAGGGCCACGATCGCGCCGGCGACGACCGGCGGCATCAGCCTGTCGATCCAGCCGAGGCCGACGACCTGCACGAGGACGCCGACGGCGGCCAGGAGGAGGCCCACGGCGACGACTCCGGCGAGCGCCGACCCCGTCCCTCCGACGGCGGTCGCGGCTGTGACGGGCGCGATGAACGCGAAGCTCGAGCCGAGGTAGCTGGGGAGCCGGTTGCGCGTGATCAGGAGGAACAGCAGCGTCCCGACTCCGGAGAAGAGCAGGGTCGTGGCGACCGGGAACCCGGTGAGCACGGGCACGAGGAACGTCGCTCCGAACATGGCGACGACGTGCTGGATTCCGATGGCGATCGTCGCCGGCCAGGCAAGCCGCTCGCCGGGGGCGACGACGGCGCCGGGCTCGACGGTGCGGCCGTCTCCGTGCAGGGTCCAGATGGGCATGGGGCTCCTCGGCGGGGAAGGGAGGCGGGGGTCGACGTTCACAGTAGCGAGGGGTCTGGCCGTGCCGCGGCACCCGACCTACGATCGGGCCATGGACGGAGCGCGGCGTCTCGGCGAGGAGGAGTTCTCCGCGCACCTCGCCGAGCGGGTCGCGCGGATCCGCGGGTCGTTCGGCGACCTCCCGCTCTGGGCGGTCTCGGGCTGGAACGGTCCGCGGCTGCTGGCGGAGTGGACGCTGACGGGCGGCCCGCGGGGGCTCTCGTTCCTCGCCGACGACGCGGTCCCGGGCGGGCCGGGGCCCTCCGTCGAGATCCGCACGACCCTCGGCGATCCGCGGCACGACGTCGCGCTGCTCTGCTGCCGGGAGGAGGCGCCCGTCTCGTTCGTGCAGCCGGAGGCGCTGCCCGCTCCCACGCGGATCGCGGAGATCCCGGTCGACGGGGCTCCGGAGCCCTTCGAGGTGTGGGAGGGAGCCGGGGCCGTGCGCGCGGCCGCCTGGGTGCGGGGGCACGTCCTCACGCTGGAGTGCCGCGGAGTCGACCTGGACGCTCTCGCGTTGAACGAGGTGGACGACATCGAGCCGTTCGTGGCCGGCTGGCTGGAGTTCGTGGGCGCCTCGCGGCGCTGAGCGCCGACCCGCGCTCCTGCGCTGCTGGGAGAGCGCGGAGTCCCGCCCGGCGCGCCGGTGAAAGATGTGCGCCGATCCCGGACAGGAGGGAGCATGAGGCACATGCCAGCTCCCCTCGCGGGTCCCGACCGGTTCGCCGCGGTCGCCGCCGCGGTCGCCGATCCCGTCCGCCGCTACCTCTGGCGACGCACCGACTCCGCCACCGCCGACGACGTGCTCGCCGCGACGCTCTCGGTGCTCTGGCGCCGCAGCGCCGACGTCCCCGAGGACGACCCGGTGCCGTGGGCGATCGGCGTCGCCCGGCTCCAGCTGCAGAACGCCCGGCGGATGCAGCGCCGCCAGGTGATGCTCGCCCAGCGGATCGCGGTCGTCGATCCGCCGCAGGTGCAGATCGACGAGGGCGAAGCCTCGGGCGCGGAGGAGACCGTGCGCCTCGTGCTCGCCCGGATGCGCGAGCAGGACGCCGAGCTGCTGCGCCTCTGGGCGTGGGAGGAGCTCGACGTCCGCGGGATCGCCGCGGTCCTCGGAGTCACGGCGAACGCCGTCTCGATCCGCCTCCATCGCGCGCGGCGCCGCTTCGCCGAGCTCTACGACTCCACCGACCCGCACGCGCCCGAAGGGGGACTCCGATGACCGGAACCGACGACGAGGACGTCCGCCGTCTCCTCCGCACGGTCGACCCCGCGCGGAGCCTCCCCGCGCTCGACCGCGACGAGCTCGCCGAGCAGATCGCCGCCGCCACCGGCGAGGGTACGCGGACGGTGCACTCCCGCCGCCGCTCCCCCTGGCTGATCGTGGGAGTCGGCGCGCTGAGCGCCGGGGCCGCCGCCTCCCTCCTGCTGCCCTTCGCGCTCGGCGTGGGCGGGGGCAGCACCTCGACGCTGATCCTGCCGAGCACGGGCGGGCCGATGGCCGCGTGCTCGCCGGTGACGGCCGCCGCGCTGGCCCCCGCTCAGCTCGCGTTCCGGGCCGAGGTCCGCTCGATCGACGGGAGCACCGTCACCCTGCACGTGCTCGAGCGCTACGCGGGCGAGGTCGGCGACGGCGTCACGGTGACCCAGGGCAGGGAGACGGCGGTGGACGGGGCCCCCATCGTCTTCGAGACCGGGGTCGACTACCTGGTCGCGGCCGACGGTGACACGATCCTGACCTGCGGCCTCAGCGGTGAGAGCTCCCCCGAGCTCGCGGCGCTGTACCAGGAAGCGTTCTCGCGGCAGTAGGCGGAGGCGGGTAGCGCCCCGGGCGGGCGGTGGCAAGGGCCTCCCCGATCGGGGGGAGCGGCGCGCAGGCTGGGGGCTGGGCCCTTCGGCCCTCCCCCTCCGGTCGCCCGGCGGCGCCCGCGGGCCCTCGGCGACGCCGCCCCGCCCGCCCCGCAGGAGGCCCGCATGCCGGTGTTCCGGCTCCTCGAACCGCTCCACGCCGCCGGTGTCGCGCTCGCCGACCTCGCGAGCGATCGGCTCCGCCTCCACGGCGACGGCTCCGACGTCCGCATCACCGCGGTGACCGTCGCGCACACCGAGGCGGGGCCCGGCGCCCTCTTCGCCGCGCTCCCCGGAGGGAGGAGCCACGGGGCCCGGTTCGCGGCCGACGCTGCGGCGGCAGGAGCGGTCGCCGTGCTCACCGACGCGGGCGGGCTCGACGAGGCCCGCGCCTCCGGACTGCCCGTCCTCCTCAGCGACGACCCCCGCGCCGCCCTCGGCCCGGTCGCCGCGCAGGTGTACGGCACGAGGAGCGGACCGGTGCTCCTCGGCGTGACCGGCACCAACGGCAAGACCAGCACCGTGCACCTCCTCGACGCGGTGCTCCGGCAGCTGGGCGTCGTCTCGGGGCTGAGCTCCACCGCCGAGCGCCGCAGCGCCGACCACGTGGTCGCCAGCCGCCTCACCACGCCCGAGGCCTCCGAGCTGCACGCGCTCCTCGCCCGGATGGCGGAGGACGGCGTCGAGGCGGCGGCGATCGAGGTCAGCGCTCAGGCGCTCGTGCGCTCCCGGATGGAGGGGATCGTGCTCGACGTCGCCGGGTTCACCAACCTCAGCCACGACCACCTCGACGACTTCGGCGACCTGGACGAGTACCTCCGCGCCAAGCAGCGGTTGTTCACGCCCGAGCGGAGCCGCCGCGGCGTCGTGGTCGTCGACACCGAGGCGGGGCGCCGGGTCGCCCGCGAGGCCTCCGTCCCGGTCGTGACGCTCTCCGCCGGGGACGGTGCCGACTGGCGGATCGACGTGCTCGAGACCGCGGTCGACCGCACCCGCTTCCGGCTCACCGCCCGCGACGGCTGGTCGACGACCACCTCCGTCCCGCTCCTCGGCCGCCACATGGCCTCGAACGCGGCCCTCGCGCTGGTGATGCTGATCGAGGCGGGCCACGCGCGCGACCGGGTGGCCGCGGCGGTCGGCTCCGGGATCGACGTCACCGTGCCCGGGCGGACGCTGCTCGTGTCCGGCGCCGACGGGCCGCGGGTCTTCCTCGACTTCTCGCACACCCCCGACTCGGTCGCGCGCACCGTCGACGCCCTCCGCGAGGTGACGCCCGGCCGCGTGCTCGTCCTCCTCGGCGCCGACGGCGACCGCGACCCGAGCAAGCGCGCGCCGATGGGCCGGACCGCCGCCGAGCGCGCCGACCTGGTGATCGTCACCGACCACCACCCGCGCTTCGAGGACCCGGCGCGGATCCGCCGCGCCCTGGTCGACGGCGCGCGCCGCGTCGAGCGCTGCGAGGTGCTCGAGATCGCGGAGCCGGCCGCCGCCGTCCGCGCCGCGCTGCACCGGGCCGGCCCGTCCGACTCCGTCCTCTGGGTCGGCCCCGGCGACACCGACTACCGCGTGGTCGGCGCCGACGACCTCCCCTACTCCCCCCGCGCCGACACGGCCCGCGCGCTGGCCGAGGCCGGCTGGAGCGTCGACCTGCTTGACTGACCGGGTGTTCTCGACCCTCCCGGTGCGCCGCGTGCAGGCCCGACCCGAGCACCCCGCCGACCTCGCGCGCTGGCCCGCGACGCTCGCGCCCGTGCGGCAGGTGCTGGCCGAGGGCTGGGATCTCGGCCAGGTGACGGTGATCACCGGCGAGAACGGCTCGGGCAAGTCGACGCTGCTCGAGGCGGTCGCCCTCGCCTACGGGCTGAACGCGGAGGGCGGATCCACGGGTGCGATGCACTCCTCCCGCGCCTCGGAGTCGGACCTGGCCGAGCACCTCCAGCTGGTCCGCGGGGCCGGGGCGTCCAAGCGCGGCTTCTTCCTCCGCGCCGAGACGATGCACGGCTTCTTCAGCTACCTGGAGGAGGTGGGGATCGACGGCGGGTACCACGAGCGGAGCCACGGCGAGTCGTTCCTCGACATCGTGGCGAACCGCTCCCGGATCAGCGGACTCTGGCTCCTCGACGAGCCCGAGTCGGCCCTCTCAGTGTCGGGCTGCCTCGCCCTGATCGGGCAGCTGCGCGACCTGGTCGCCGGCGGCTCGCAGGTCGTCCTCTCCACGCACTCGCCGATCCTCGCCGCCCTCCCCGGAGCCGACCTCTACGAGCTCGACGAGACGGGCCTGCGCCGCTGCCGCTACGACGACCTCGACCTGGTGCGGACCTGGCGCGGCTTCCTCGACCAGCCGGCCCGCTTCCTGCGCCGGTTGGAGTAGGTCGGAGGGCGCTCGGCCGCGCCGGAACGGGCCGTTCGTGTTCACCACGAAGGGAAGTACGTCGGCAGGCAGTCCCGTTCTCGCGGATCCCGAGCCGCCAGGGCGAAAGTCTCCGCCGGCACGAGCACTGTCAGGCCGCGGAGGCCGCCGCCGGCCGGGCGACCCGGGGCGCCCAGCCCACCGCGATCGCGGCGCCGGCGAGCGCGAGCTGTCCGAGCGGCGGCAGGATCGCCGAGACCAGGGAGCCGTCGCCGCCGGAGGTGACGAAGGTGTCGGCGACCGACATCCCGAAGCCGAACCCGGCGAAGAAGCGGAAGACGACGGCGCCGGCGACCAGGGCGAGCATGAGCACCGCGATCCGCCGCGGAGTGAGCGGCGACCTCCGGCCGACGAGGGCGCCGACCGTCACGACGATCGCGGCGGCCGTCCAGAACGCGGCCCACCCGGTGACCCAGATCGCGTGGGAGCCGAACTCGAAGCCGTCGCGCTCGGACATGGTCGCGTAGATCTCCGCCAGGGCCACGCCCGGGACCTTCGCCTGCGGATTCCAGACCAGCAGATCGACGGCGCCCACCACCGTGACGCCCGCCACGAGGGCGAGGCCCGCGAGGGCGACGGGGAGGCGCTGAGCGCGGGTCGCCGTCCGCGGTGCGAGGGCGATGGTCCGCGAGCCGCCGAGGACGATCGCCCCGCAGACGAGTCCGGCGAGGGAGACGGGCAGGCCGACGAGGGCGAGGGGTCCGGGGAGGAGGAGGCCGGCCGCGGTGAGCACCGGGCCGACGACGGCGGCGACCAGGGAGATCCGCGCGAGCACCGTGCGGGCCGACGCCGCAGCGCCGAGGAGGTGGACCGCGCCGAGGACCGCGACCGCGACGGCGGCGAGGAGCACCGCGGTCTGCACGGCGCCGACGGCGGCCAGGGCGGTGTCGGAGGCGGCACCCGGCTCGGGGACGATTCCGCCGCCGGTCAGCGCGATGCCGCTCAGCATGAGCGCGGCCGCGGCGAAGAGCGCGAGTCCGCGGCGCGCGAGGCGGCGCGGGAGCGTGCCCCGCGCTTCGCCGGTGTGCGCGGGCAGGTCGCGGTCGACGCTCACCAGCAGGGCGAGCGCTCCGAGGACGACGCCGCGCCGGGGCAGTCCCAGCTCGGCGGCCCCGGCCAGGTCGGCCCGCCACTCCTCGAGGTAGCGCTCGCGTGCGAGCGGGGGCAGCAGCAGCGACAGGAGCCGCAGGAGCGCGCTCATGCGGTCGCCTCCGCCGCTCGCGGCGCCGTCCGCGCGGTCGACCGCATCCGCTCGACGGCGGCCCGGGCTGCCGGGGCGCCCTCCGCGGTCAGCTCGTAGAGCCGGCGACGCGGGCCGCTCCGCTCGCTCGCGGCCTCCCACTCCGAGACCACCCAGCCCGCTCCCTCGAGCCGCTCCAGGATCGGGTAGACGCTGCCCGCCGGTCGCCCGGTGGCCTTGATCACGACCATGCCCCAGGTCGGGCCGTCGGCATCGAGGAGGGTCCGGAGGACGTCCGCGGTGGCGGGCGTGAGGCGAGGGAGTGGCTGCACACGGATGACGCTACCTATGTAGAGATAGCGGGGTCAATCGGACCGCCTCCGTGCGTCCGGGCGATTCCACGCCACTCCTCGGCCTCGGTCGGGCCCTCAAACGTTCGACGACTGCGCCGCCCCCGTCCGAGGAGGACCGGCGTCGGCCCCGCCCCCGCTTCCCTGATCGGCGGGATCGGCGCCTTGAAACTCCGATGACCAGGTTGGGATCAGCTGCCGCATCACCCTTCACGGCGGGGTGGTCGCCGAGCAGATCAGCACAGGCGCGTCCGCCTCGGCGATCCCCACGGCGACCCCGCAGCAGCCGCGGACACTGCCGCTAGCCGGACCCCGCACGCAGAACGTCGGCCGAGAGCAGCCGCCCTCCACCCTCGGGGGACGGCGGGCACTCTCGGCCGACGTTCTGCGCGCGAGCGCGGGGACTACTTGCGGAACATCCGCGCCGTGGTCTCGAAGAGGCCCTTCACGGGGCGCTGCTGCTCGCCCTGCTGGGCGCCGAGGACGATGATGACGGCGGTCAGCACGGGGATGGCCCACTGGGTGACCTTCTGCACGCGGAGGGCCGTGGTCAGCTCCTGCGAGTTCTGCTCCGACGCCTCGGTCACGCCGGGGGCGCCCTCGTCGGCGTGCTTGGCCTGCGTCGCTCCGGCGACCGCGGCGATCACCGAGGCGGCACCGGCGAGCCCGGTCACGACGGTCTTGACGACGGTGTTCGTGCGGCTCTCCTGCTGGTTGGCCAGGCGGGTCTTGTTGGCGAGGACGAGGCCGATGCCGCCGACGCCGTGGGCGGCGATCGCGGCGAGCTGCACGGGGGTCCAGCGGGCCCAGCCGTTCGAGGAGAGGCGGAGGCGCTCCGCCGGGTCGGACGAGGTGGACGCGGCGCCGTTCAGGCCGACGGCGCCCATGAGCGAGCCGCCGAACCAGGCGGCGGCTCCGAGGTCGTGGAGACTGCGGACGAGGGTGTTGCGGGAGGGCATGTGGGCCTCTTCTCTGCCGGCGGCGGACGCCGGCGGTGGTCGGCTGGTGCGGACTCCTCCGACGCTACGCGCGCCCTGGAACCGCGCACGGGGCTTGACCTCTCCCCCTCCGACACGCTCCGCTGGAGGTCACCGACCGACCCGGACCGACCGACCCGAGGAGCCCCGCGATGCCCACCGACGACGAGAAGCGGACGACCCGCGACGAGTTCCACGACGCCGTGAACATGACCGCGAAGGAGCTCGAGGAGTGGCTCGGCACCGACGAGTCGAAGGAGGTCGGCCAGAAGCCGGAGGGCGGCGGCGAGTCCGTCGGCCACGAGAGCGGGCGCCGCATCGTCGAGCTGCTCGGCACGAAGCAGGCCGACCTGAGCGACGACGACTACGCCCACATGACGAAGGTCGTCGGCTACGTGCACCGGCACGCGAAGCAGCGTCCCTCGGGCGATGTCACCGAGACGAAGTGGCGCTACTCCCTGATGAACTGGGGCAACGACCCGCTGAAGGGCTGACCCGGTCCGAGAGCTGCGCTCAGCACATCCCGAAGAGGTTGCAGAGGGCGCCGCGGTCCTGGATCGACTCCATGCCGCCCGGCTTCTGCACCTTCGGCAGCTCGTAGGAGGCGGCGACCGTCTGCACGCCGGCGGACGAGGCGGCCTGCACGGGAGCGGCGGCAGGAGCAGCGGCGGGAGCGAGGACGGCTCCGAGGGCGAGTGCGGCGGCGGCGAGGATCGGGGCCATGGTCGTTCTCCTGTGATCGAGGGGTGCGATCGGCTCGACCGCTCCACCAGCATGGCGACGCCCCGTCGCACCGCTCCTGTACGAAAGACCAGTCCGCCCTTGTACGGAAGGCCGACGGGGCTCGGAGAAGGCTTCGGTACCCTGGTCCCGTGGTGGGGACGACGCGGTGGACGAACGACGTGCGGACGCTGCCCGGCGGCTGGATCACCCGGTCCCTCCTCCTCGGCTCCTTCACGCTCCTCGTCGTCATCGACCTGATGGGCGGCAGCGTCGACCTCACGTCGGTCCGCGGCTGGATCGAGCTGGCGCTCCCCTACCTGCCGCTCCTGGCGCTGCTCGCCGGCGCGATCCCCGCGGCGGTCTCGCTCTACCTCGTCTACGCCGTCGTCCTGATGCTCGGCGCCCCGCCGCTGCTGCTCGCGGCGCTGATCTTCCCGACCATCGTGGTGGTCGGCTTCGTCACCTTCCTCCTCCCCTGGCGCGCGGGGCTCGTCTTCGTGCTCGGCACCCTCGTCCTCCTGCCCGCGGTGCTGCTCGTCGACCGCGCCATGGGCACGGCCGTCTACGTCCTGGGCGCGTTCGTCCTCTTCGGCGGCACCGCCGGGCTGGGCCTGAACGCCTTCCGGGGCCGCAGCGAGCGGAGCGAGCGCCGGGCCGACCGCATCCAGGAGGAGCAGGCGCGGATCCGCAACGAGGAGCGGACCCGGCTCGCGCACGAGCTGCACGACATCGTCGCGCACGAGGTCACCATCATCGCCATGCAGGCCCGCCGCGCGACCTCGGTCGAGGACCCGGCCAAGACCGAGCGCATCCTCGAGAGCATCGGCGACGCGGCGCAGCAGGCGCTGCAGGATCTGCGGAGCCTCGTGACGCTCCTCCAGGACGAGGACGAGGCAGGCGCTCCCGCCCGCGGCGACTCCGACCTGCTCGGGACCCCGGAGGTCTCGGGCGCCACGACCACCGCTGTCGGCTTCGTCCACGACGTGCGGAACGTCGCCGACGCGATCGAGCGCGCGGGCTTCCGGGTCCGCCTCGACGTGGCGGGCTCCGTGGCGCAGGTGCCCGCGAGCCTCCGCCAGGTGCTGCGGCGCACGGTCCGGGAGCTGGGCACGAACGTGCTCAAGCACGGCGACACCGCCGGTGAGGTGCAGCTCCGGCTCGAGGTGTCGGGGGGCGAGGTGCAGCTGAGCTCCTCCAACGCGATCGCCTCCGCGGCTCCGATCGTCTCCTCGCACCTCGGGATCGAGGCGATGTCGGCCCGCTGCGCCGTCTTCGGCGGGCGGCTGGACGCGGGAGCCCGCGGCGGCCGCTGGACCACGACCATGACCATCCCCCTCGAGGGCCGGGCGTCCGGTGCGCTCGTCGCGGGGGCGACCGACGAAGGACGAGAGCGATGACCCGCGTGCTGCTGGTGGACGACGAATCGATGACCCGCGAGATCCTCCGCGACTACCTCTCGCAGGACCCGGCGATCGAGGTGGTGGGCGAGGCCTCCGACGGGAGGATCGCGGTGCAGCAGGCGGCGACGCTCCAGCCCGACCTGATCCTGATGGACATGCAGATGCCGGTCATGAACGGCGTCGCCGCGACCGAGCGGATCCACGCCGAGCACCCGGGCATCGCGATCCTCGGGCTCAGCACGTTCACCACGGACCGCTACGTCGTCGACCTGCTCCGCGCGGGCGCCTCCGGCTACCTGGTCAAGGACACGAAGCCGCGGGAGATCATCGCGGCGGTGCACGCGGTGCTCGCGGGCGAGTCCGTGCTCTCCGCCGAGGTCACGCGCCACGTGGTGAAGGGGCTCGAGGAGTCGGTGCCGGCGGAGACGGTGCCGGACCCCGATCTGCTCGAGGCGCTCACCGAGAAGGAGCTCGAGGTGATCCGCCTGCTCGCCCGCGGGATGAGCAACCGCGAGATGGCGCAGGAGCTGTTCGTCACCGAGTCGACCGTGAAGGCGCGGTTCGTGAAGGTGATGGAGAAGCTGGGCGTGCGCGACCGGGTGCAGATCCTGGTCTCGGCGATCGAGCACGGGCTCGTCGACCTGGGGACGCGTCCCGGCCGGAGCTGATCGAGCCCGCCGGATTCAGCCCCAGCCGACCACGTCGGCGACGGGCCGCAGGAGCCCCGCGACCGCCCGCTCGAGCGCACTCTCGTCGACCGCGGCGAGCGCCGACTCCGGATCGAGCACCAGGGCGCCGCCCCAGCCCATCACCTCGTACTCCACCAGGGTGCGCGCGAGCGTCTCGGGCGACCGCCAGGCGCGGAGGAGGTTCGCCCGCGCGAACGCGTGCGCGGCGCGTGCTCCCTCCCCGTGCGCGGCGCGGCCGTCGAGGACGGTGCGCAGCACGGTCTCGAGGGTCGGGATGCCCTGGCCGGCCGGGGAGACGACCTGCCAGGTGAGGGAGGGGCGGCTCGAGCGCAGGCCCCGCGCGACCTGGGCGACCGCATCGCCGCCGGCGGAGCGCAGTGCGGCGGGGACGAGCGGCTCGGCCCCCGCGGTGAGGCGGCACAGCGCCAGGAACGTCGCAGCGTGGCCGACTTCGCCGGACGGGTCCGCGCCGGTGACGATCGTGCTCTCGTAGCCCTGCTCGCGGGACTGGTGCAGAGCGCTCGGCAGCGGAGCCGCGGCGGGCACGGAGACGGGCCGGGACGTCTCGCGGACGGCGCGTTCGGGCCCGACCACGGCGAGCACCGGATCCCCGGCTCCCTGGGCGCGCTCGAGCGTCAGGGCGGTCCAGGCCGCGGCGCCCTCCGGAGGGAGCACCGCGGTGAGGCTCTGCGCCCCGGCCGTCGCCGTCCACGCGAGCGAGACCGCTCCGGGGGGAACGGCCGAGCGGAGGCGGGCAGCGCGGTCGGGCCCGTCGTCTCCGGCCGGGTCGCGCCAGCCGAGGGCGACGACGGCGAAGCGGGAGCGCTCGTCGACGACGGCGAGCGGGGGTGCGGCGGTCATGGGCTCCTCCTTCCGGGACGGGTGGAGGCGGCGGGAACGCCCAGTGCGGCGAAGGGCTGCTCGGCCAGGCGGGCCGCGGCGTCCGCGAGCAGCGGGCGCGGCGGCCGCGCGGCGAGGGAGTCGACGAGCTCGCCCGCGAAGCCGGGCGCACCGCGCAGCAGGGCATCCCGGGCGACGGTGCGGGCCAGACGCTCGTCGTCGTGCACCAGCCGCTCCGCACGCAGCACCGCGCGGTGCCGGGCGTGCTCGAGGGCGGAGTCGTCGCTCACCGCGAGGGCGCGGAGGCGGTGCCACGGATCGACGGGCACGGCGGTGTCGTCGACCAGCACGAAGAGGTCGTCGGCGACGGTGTCGCCCGGGCCGAAGAGTCCGGCGCTCGCGTCGAGTCCGGCCTGCGCAGCGAGCGCCTCGGCGGCGATCAGGTCGCCGAGCAGCTCGTCGGAGACGCGGGTCGACGGCGCGGCGGCGGTCGCGGCGAGCCGGCGGGCGGCGGGCTCGGCGCGGTACTCGGGGCGGGCCGTCCCAGGTGGGACGGCGACCGGTCCTGCCGCGCGATCGGGCGCCTCCGCGAGGGCCGCGACCAGGCGGTCCAGGAGCCGGGCGGGGTCGTCGGCCGTGACGCCGACCAGCACGGAGCCGGCCGGGCTGTAGTGACGCCGGTGCAGCGCGCGCAGGACGGGCTCGGTCGCGCGGCCCTCGAGGTCGAGGTCGCCGCTGCCGTCGTGCGCGTTGGGGGCGTCGGCCCAGTAGCGGGCGGTCAGGTGCGGCCACGGCAGCACGCCGCCCGGAGCGGGGGCGAGGCGCGCGGCCCGCTCAGAGGCGACCGCGCGGATCTGCTCCGCGATCTGCTCCGGCAGGAAGGCGGGGCGGAAGACCTGCTCGACGAGCCGCTCCGCGATCACGGCGGCCGACCCGGGAGAGCCCGTCTCGAAGAACTCGGAGTAGTCGAGGTGGGTGTGACCGCCGAGGACGCCGCCGCTCTCGGCGACGCGGGTCTGCCGGACGAGACCGGCGACCCCCTCGCTGTCCTGGTAGACGAGGTGCTCGATCAGGTGCAGCATCCCCTCCTCGCCGTCGCGCTCGTGGCGCATACCGGCGGGCACGGCGAGGGCGACCGAGTCGTTGCGGACCTCCGGCCGGTGCACGACGAGCGCGCGGGCGCCGGAGGGCAGGGCGGCGGACAGGGTCGGGACGTCGCGGGCGCTCATTCCGCCCGCTCCCCCAGCTGTGCGGCGGACAGGCTCAGCAGCAGCCGCGCCTGATCGCTGCTGGCGCCCCCGGAGCGGTGCCAGTCGACGGCGTGCTGGGCCAGCCGGAACGCGGTGCCGACGCGCAGCAGCTCGGCGTCGTGGTCCTCCTCGAGCGAGAGTCCGCGGCGGAGCGCGTCGAGGGCCGGGCGGAGCGCGGGGTGGAAGGCGTGCAGCTCTGCGAGCTCCCCGAGCACCCAGGCGGCGTCCCAGACCGGGTCGGCGAGCCCGACGTCCTCGCCCGTGAGCAGAGCGACGCGGGTCCCGCCGACGACGAGGTGGGCGAGGCCGGGGTGGCCGTGGACCACGACCGCGGCCGGCGAGGCGACGACCGCCTCCGCCCAGTCGGCGAGCTCGAGGAGACCGCCGGCGCCGAGCTCCTCGGCGGCGGGCGCCCAGCCACCGGCGAGCCAGCCGCGGGCGCGCTGCAGCGGACGCGGAGGGAGCGGCTCCCCGGCGGGCCGGGCGCCGTGGAGCGCGTCCAGCGCGCCCTTCCACTCGCGGCCGACGGAGACGAGCGCCTCCTCCGACAGCTCGTGGAGGAGCGCGGGCAGCAGGGCGCGGGCGGTGGTGCGGTAGCGGCGGACCGACGGGTCGGCGCCTCCCGGCACGATCCGGGGATCGGGCGCTGCGAGGCGGACGGGCACCGGCGAGAACGGCAGCGGCGCCTGCTCTCCGAGGCGGCGGGTCCACACGGTGGTCCCGTCTGGTCCGGCCGAGAGCTCGGTGACGAGCAGCCCGGTGACGAGGGCCCGCGGAGGGGCGGTGGTGCTCACGCCGACCTCGCCTCCTCCGCGGCAGCCGGTGCCGTGCGCAGCGACTCCAGGTGGCGCAGCACCGCGGGGAACGCAGGCGGCACCCAGGCGAGCGCCGTGTCGCTGGACTCGCTCGGCCCGGGCACGGGGTCGATGACGGTGAAGTTGGCCGGCTCGCGCAGCAGCGCGAGGGTGGACTCGACGACCGGGTTGCCGAGCGCCCGCGGCGGGAGCGACGGAGCGATGCACACCGGCGCCTCCGTCGTGAGGGCCGCGAGCAGCGATGGGGAGTCGGTGATGCCGTGCGCGAGGCGCGAGGCGTAGTCGAGGGTGGCCGGGTAGATCAGGATGAGGTCGGCCCACTCGGCGAGGTCGACGTGGGCGACGACGATTTCGTCGTCCCAGCGGTCGTCCTGGATCCGGCCGCGCAGTCGCGACTCCAGGTTGTGCCGGGTGGTGAAGCGGTAGGCCGAGTCGCGGACGAGCACGCGGAACTCGGTCGCCGGAGCGGCGGCGCGCGCCCACTGGATCCAGTAGGGCATGACCTGGGTCATGGCGGAGCCGGTCAGGACGAGGGCCACCCGGGAGTAGCCGAAGCGGCCGAGCGAGAGGTCGGAGAGTGCGGCGCTCTGCGCACCGGGCGGGGTGGTCATGGCGGTCTCCTCAGAGGGCGGCGGGCGGGAGGGCGGATCGGGTCACGGCCGGCGGTGAGGACGGCGGCGGACGGGCGGACCGTGCCCGCGGAAAGGGCGGACGGGGATGGGCGGACGGCGCGAGCGGACGGCACGCGCCCGGGAGGGGCCGGGGCGACGCGGTCGAGGACCGGTCGCCCCGTGCCCGTCAGCACCCTGCGGTGAGGGTGACGCCGATGATGACGCCGGCGCAGAACGGGGTGGTGGCGGGCGCCTCGGAGGCGGCGTCGGTGCCGATCTCGTCGGCGGCGGTGAAGGTGTCGTGGGCGGTCGCGAGCTCGGCGAGGTCGGCGGGCTGGACGGTCTGGGCGGTGATGGTCGACATGGTGTTCTCCTTGGATGAGTGGTGGCGGCGGATCCGCCGGGTCGTGCGGGGAGTGGTGCGGGTGGTCCGGCCGGAGGGCCGGGGAGCGGGTGCTGCGGGAGCACCCGGGCGGGAGGAGGGCCGGGTCAGCAGCCCGCGCCGAGGGTGGCGCCGACGATGATGCCGACGCACAGGGGCGTGGTGGCGGGCGCCTCGGTCGCGGCGTCCGAGCCGAGCTCGTCGACGGTGGCGAAGGTGTCATGCGCTCCCGCGAGGGCGGTGAGGTCGGCGGACTGGGCGTCGGTGGAGATGGTGGTCATGATGTGTCCCTTTCGTGGAGTACCTCGGGCTGAGGTGGTGGTCCCCTCGGGATCGAGGGGAGGTTCGTGGGGCCCTAGCGGGCGGTGAGTCCCGGGCGGTCCGGGTCGATGCGCGCGGCGCGGGCGGCGTCGGCCCAGGCGTCGGCGGCGGGGATCGTCTCGGCCGAGGAGCGCAGGAGCGCTTCGGCGAGGACACGGGAGCGGTGCTGGCCGAAGCTCAGTCCGCGGTAGGAGGAGCGCTCGTCGGCCGGGTCCTCGGCGTAGGCGAGGCCGTCGGCGAGCCTCTCGGCGAAGGCCGAGACGGCGGTGCGGGGCGAGGGCCGGGCATCGAGCAGCGGAGTGATCCTCCGGGCGACGTCGTCGGCGGAGTCGGCGGGCAGGTAGACGACGAGGGCGTCGGAGCGGGGGAAGGCCCGCGGGTCCGAGAGCGCCTTGGCCTGGTGGCGGGCTCCGGAGGCGGCGAGCGCCTCCAGGAGCGGGCCCCACAGGGCGAGCGCGTCCTCCGCCGAGTCGGCGACGAGCGAGAGGCGCACGACCCGGTCGGCGGGATCGAGTCCCATCGGGCCGAGGGCGAGGAGGTAGCCGGGAGTGGTGCGGGTGCGCCAGCTCGGCAGCCGGACGCCGGCGACGGCCCCGTCGGCGGAGCGGACGAGATCGACCTCGGGCACGAGGACCCGGACGCGGCCCAGCTCGACGACCCGGCGCTCCTCCCCCTGCACAGTGGCGGAGCCGAGCACCCCGGAGGGAGCGGGCTGCAGGACCGTGCGGTGCGGGATCGCGTCGATCAGCCGGGGGGCGAGGTCCTGGCCGTCGCCTCCGGCGGTCTCGCCGAGCAGCGGGTTCCGGAGGTGCAGGTGGGTGTAGAGGGTGGCGGCGAGTCGGGCCCGCAGCTCGATCGGCCCGGTGGCCTCGATCACGGTCCCGTCGACCTCGGCCCGCAGCCGGGCGGCGTCGACGCTGATCACGGCCTCGTCGAGGACGGAGCGGGTGGTGAGGGCGGTCATCGCGGGCTCCTGTCGAATCCGAGGGCGGTGGAGTAGGCGGAGGGGGCGAGCAGGACGCGGCGGCCGATGCCGGCGGCGGCCCGCTCGATCCCGGGGAGGCGGGAGACCATCGAGGCCCGGGCGAGGGTGCGGTCGACGAGGTGCCAGCCCAGGTGGGCGGTGGCGCGGACGGCGAGAGCGTCGTCCGCGCCGGCGGTCTCGGCGGCGTAGGCGAGCCACATCCGCCGGATCCTCGGGACCAGTGCCGCCATCCGCTCCGCGATGCGGGCGTCCGCGGCCGCGGTGTCGAAGGCGAGGGGAGGAGCGGAGGCGCCCTCCCGGGTGGTCACGGTGTCGAGCACCGCGCGGTGGATCCACTCCCCCGCCAGCGTGCCGAGGTCGCGGGCCGGATCCCCGATCCCGAACTCCTCCCAGTCGAGCAGCTGGAGGCGCCCGTCGCGGAGGTGGAACTGGTCGAGGCGGAGGTCGCCGTGGATCGGGGCCGTGCGGTTGCCGCTCTCCCACTCGCGGAGATCCTCCGTGGCCGAGACGAGCTGCTCGTCGTGCTGCAGGTCGCCCCAGAAGGCGAGCTCGGCGAGGGTGAGGTCGACGTAGCGGGTGTGCGGGATGCCGACGCGCAGCATCTCGACGGGAGGGCTGGGGTGCGAGGTCGCGGTGAGGCCCGCCACCGGGCCGGCGTGCAGCCGGGCCAGGAGCCGGCCGGCCTGTTCGGGGAAGTCCGCGGGGACGCGCTCCTCCACGAGCAGGAGGGCCAGGCTGGTGCCGGGGCAGTGCTCGAACACCAGCAGGGAGTCGTCCTCGTGGGCCGCCAGCAGGCGGGGTCCGGCCGGGGCGTGCTCGGGGCTCCGGGCGGCGAAGCCGGCGAAGTCCCTGGAGCGGCGGAAGGCCGCGGGGCCCGCCGTCCGGGGCGAGACGTGCTTGACGAAGACGCGGGCGCCGTCGTCGAGGGTCATCGTCCACGACGCGTTCCGGCCGGCGAAGGCGGGGCGGTCGATCGCGGCGACGCGGTGGCGTCCGCCGCCGAGCAGCCGCTCGGTCGAGGCCGCCGCCCGGAGGGCCGCCGGATCCGCGGGGCGGTGCCCAGGGGTCGCGGGGCGGAGCCCGGGAGTCGCGAGGAGAGTCACGATCGTGTCCTTCGGTCGGTCGAGCGGATCAGAAGAGGTAGGTGACGACGAGGTAGGCGCCGCCCGCTCCCCCGACGAGGAGGGCGGTGTTGACGAGCAGCTTCTTGAGGGGCGAGGGGCGGGTCGAGGCGGTGCGCGAGGTGGTCATGGTGGTGTCCTTCCGAGGGGTGGTGGTGGTGGATATCGGGAGCCGGGCCTAGGAGGCGTCGGCGGCCTTGAGGGAGGCGCGGAGCGAGACGCGGGAGCCGGTGCGGAGCGCGTTGTTGCGGTAGACGCGGACGACCAGGCGGAACAGCAGCGGCACCGTGATCGCGGCGACGACGGCGGCGATCACCATCTCGGGGGTGCCGACCGAGTCGAGGCCGAAGCGCATCGGCATCAGGTAGGAGGAGAAGAGGGGGACGAAGGAGAGCGCGTGCACCCAGGCCTCGTCGAGGTTCGCCGGCACCACGTAGAGCGCGATGATCAGCAGCGCCATCTGCACGACGGAGAGCGGCATGGCGGCGGTGCCCAGGTCCTCCTGCCTCGACACGGTCGAGGCGAGCAGGGTGCTGAGGAGCGCGAAGAGCACGTAGCCCTGCAGGAACCAGACGAGGAACCAGACCAGGCTCGGGCCGAGCTCGATCTCGAGGACCGACCACCCGCCGACCACGCTGAACCCGCCGACGACGGCGCCGCCGATCACGAGCAGCTGGGCCAGGGTCACCAGGCCGACGCCGATCATCTTCCCGGCGAGCAGCGGGGCGACGCCGATCTTCGTCAGCAGGATCTCGACGATCCGGGACGACTTCTCCTCGACCACCCCCGAGGCCAGACTCGACGAGGAGTAGACCATCGCGGCGAGCAGGGCGCTGATCATCGCGGTCGCGAACAGGATCCGGGTGTCGAGGACCACGGTCCCCGCCTCCCTCGTCGCGTCGACCAGGAACCAGCCGCCGATCCCGGCGCCGAGGCCGGCGATCGCGGCCAGCGCGAGGGTCGCGGTGAGGATCGTGCGGTTCCCGGTGCGGGTCAGGATCTCGCGGCGGACGATCGTCGCGGCTCCCCGGGCCGGCGTCGGAGGAGCGGAGCTCTCGGCGGTCCGGGCGTGGGCGGCGCGGGGGTGCGTGGTGGTCATCGTCCTGCTCCTTGGATCTCGAGGCGGCGCTCGGCCGCAGGGGTGGAGGCGGCGGTGAGCCGCTCGGACAGCAGCTCGGTCAGCGAGCGCTGCGCGGTGCGGATGCTCCGGAGGCCGCCGTGGCGGGTGAGGGTCGCGAGCACCTGCTCGGGGACGTCCCGGCCGCTGCCCTCGATCGAGACGAGCAGCGACTCCGGCTCACCGGGGACCGGCTCGGCCGACAGTCCCGGTGTGACGCCGAGCTCGGCGACGAGCAGGTCGTCCAGGGGGCGGGAGAACTGCAGCTGCCAGCGGCTGCGGCCGTCGTCCTGCAGCTCGGCCACCGCTCCGCTCGCGGTCACGCGGCCGGAGTCGAGCACGCAGACGGTGTCACAGAGGCGCTCGACCAGGTCGAGCTGGTGGGAGGAGAAGAGCACGCCGACGCCGCGGGCGGACTGCTGCCGGATCAGGCCGGCCATCGTCTCCACGGCGACCGGGTCGAGCCCCGAGAAGGGCTCGTCCAGCACCAGGAGCGACGGATCGCCCACCAGGGACACGGCCAGCTGCACGCGCTGCTGGTTGCCGAGCGAGAGGTCCTGCACCAGGGTGTCGGCCCGCTCGGCCAGGCCCAGCGCGTCGATCACCTCCTCGGCGGTCTCACGGGCTCCCCGGGCGTCGTGCCCCTCGAGCAGAGCGAAGTGGATCACCTGCTCGCGGACCCGCATCTGCGGGTAGAGGCCGCGCTCCTCCGGCATGTAGCCGATCGAGCGGCGGTCCTCGGCGGTGATCGGCGCGCCGTCCCAGGTGATGGTCCCCGTGTCGGGGGTGAGCAGGCCCAGGATCAGCCGCATCGTCGTGGTCTTGCCGGCGCCGTTGCCGCCGATGAAGCCGACGATCTCGCCGCGGCCCACGGACAGGTCCACGTCGTGCAGGACCCGGTGGCCGCCGAATGCACGGCTCACGCCGCTGAGCTGAAGCCCTCGCATGTCATCTCCTCGAAGTCGTTTCTCTTGACTCCTCAGACGCTACGGACGCTCTCGCGACGGGCTCCTGTACTTCGGTACAGCGCCGAGGTGGCCGAAAGTGCAGGTCCCGGATCACCGGACGTGCAGGTCCCGAGGCGGCCGCGCGTGCAGGTCCGGGGGCGGCCCGGGTGCGGGCCGCCGGCGTCCCGAGCACGACGGACGCCCCCGTGCTCGTCCGGTCGGCGACCGGAGCGCACAGGGGCGTCCGTGGAGGAGGAGGAGCGGGGTCAGGCCGTCGCGCAGCTCCCGTCGACCTCGCCGATGACGCCGTCCGTCACCGACACGACCGCGCAGTTCGGGTAGCCCCGCTGCGGCCGGTGCGCGGGGTCGAGCGCGCGGAGGATGCTCCCGAGCACCGCTCCGTGCGTCACGACCAGCACGTCCCCGTGCTCGGCCGCCGGCGCGAACCGCGCGATCGCGGCCTCCACGCGGGCGCGCACGGTGGCACTGCTGTCGGCCCGGCCGGAGGGGTCGTGGCGGTGGATCGCGTCGAGTACCGAGTCGAGACCGGCGTCGGTCATCCGCGGCCAGTCGGCGGAGGAGGGCACGTAGGAGTAGCCGTGATCGGCGAACACCGGCTCCCAGAGCGACGCGTTCGGCTGCCCCTCGAAGGCGCCGAAGTGCCACTCGCGGAGCTCGACCATCGGCTCGGCCTCGAGCGACGGGTGCCCGGCGAGCGCCGCCGCCGCCGTGGTGCGGGTGCGGGTGAGGTCGCTCGTGAACGCCGCGACGAGCGGCACCTCGCGCATCCGCTCGCCGAGGGCCGCCGCCTGGCGCTCGCCGCGCTCGGTCAGGGGCGAGTCGCACCAGCCCTGCAGCTGGCCGGCGACGTTGAAGAGGGTCTCGGCGTGGCGCACGAGGTGGATCGTGCCGCTCACGGGCGCGCGCTCGCGGGCGTCGTCGGACGGGCGGGGGTGGTGCGGTGCATGCGGTTCTCCGGGGTCAGCGCGCTACTCCGGAGCGGCGCGCGCGATGTGGAGGGCCAGGAAGGCGACCTCCTCGTTGGGCAGGGCGGCCTGGTACTCGGCCGCCACGAAGGAGCGCACGCGCTCGGCGGAGGCGATCGCGCGCGGGTAGCGGGCGCTGAGGCTGGTGAAGAGGAAGTCGTCCTCGCTCTCGAGCAGGCCGCCCGAGAAGAAGCGCTCGGCGAAGTACTGCAGGTGCGCCACGAAGCGGGCGGAGCGGAGGTCGTCGCGGTCGAGCGCGGCTCCGCTGGAGTGCTGGATGATCGCGGTCACCGAGCGGATGAGCTGCACGATCCGGAGCGAGTCGATCCCGACCTTGCCGAGCTCCGCGTTGGCGAGGTGGAACGCGACGTTCGCGGCCTCGTCGGCGGGCAGCTCCACGTCCAGGCGCTCGCGCATCCGCTCGACCGCCCGCTCCCCCACCGCGTACTGCACGGGGTAGACCGTCCGCATCTCCCAGGCCAGCCGGTTGGCGACCGAGAGCCCGCGCCGCTGCCGCTCCACCGCGAAGTGCAGGTGGTCGGTGAGCGCGAGGTACACGTGCGGGTCGAGCTTCAGCCCCTGCTCCTCCGCGTCGGCGACGACCGCGCGGGTGAGCTCGACGAACTCCGGCGGGATCTGCGCCAGGAGCTCGACGAGGTTGCGCTGATCCGAGTCGTCCAGCGCCACGAACACCTGGTCGACGCTCGAGGGCTCGATCGCCTCGCCGGCCTTCGCTCCGAAGCCGATCCCCCTGCCCAGGAGCACGCGCTCGACGCCGCGCTCGTCGACGACGAGGACGACGCTCGAGTTGAGCACCTTCTTGATGGTCTGCATGCGTGTCTCCGTCGACGGCCGCGTCAGGGCTGGGGTGGGGGTGGCGGGGCCTCTGCCCGGAGAGCCGGACGGCGCCTCCGGGCAGAGGAGGATCATCCCAGATCCGCGCCGTTCGAGGCGATGACCTTCTGGTACCAGAAGAACGAGTCCTTCCGGTAGCGCTCGGTGCTGCCGTGGCCGAGGTCGTCCATGTCGACGTAGACGAACCCGTAGCGCTTCGAGATCTGCGAGCTGGAGGCGCTGATCAGGTCGATCGGCGCCCAGCTCACGTAGCCGAGCAGCTCCACGCCCTCGTCCACCGCCTGGATCATCTGCTCGAAGTGCGCGCGGAAGTAGTCGATCCGGTACGGGTCGTGGACCCGGCCGTCCTCGGTCAGCTCGTCGCGCATCCCGAGCCCGTTCTCGACGATGAACAGCGGCTTGCCGTAGCGGTCGTAGAGGTCGATCAGCGAGATCCGCAGGCCGACGGGGTCGATCTGCCAGCCCCACTCGCTCGACTCGAGGAACGGGTTCTTGACGCCGAGGACCGTGTTGCCGGGGGTGCGCTCGGCGTCGGGGCGGACGGACTCCGTCATCGACATGTAGTAGCTGAACGAGATGAAGTCGACCGGGTGCTCGCGCAGCAGCTCGACGTCGCCCGCCTCGAACGGGATCTCGACCCCGCGGCTCTCGAGCGCCCGCAGCGCCAGGCGCGGGTAGGCGCCGCCCGCCTGGACGTCGGTGCAGAGGTAGAGCATCCGCTCCTTCGCCTGCGTCGCCGCGACGTCGTCGGGGTGGCAGGTGTTGGGGTAGGTGGTCAGCATCGTGAGCATGCAGCCCATCCGCGACTCGGGCCACAGCTCCTTCAGCGTCCTCGTGACCGAGGCGGAGGCGACGAACTGGTGGTGCAGGGCCGTGTAGCAGGCCTGCTCCAGGCTGCCCTCGACGGTCTCCTCGATGATCCCGCCCGAGGTGAACGGGTGGCGGATGATGCCGTCGATCTCGTTGAAGGTCAGCCACATGTCGACGAGGTGGCCGAAGCGCTCGAAGCAGGTGCGGGCGAAGCGCTCGAACAGCCCGATCGTGCGGCGGTCGACCCAGCCGTTGTGCTTCAGCGCGAGCGCGAGCGGCGGGTCGTAGTGCGAGAGCGTGACCAGCGGCTCGATCCCGAGGCGCCGCATCTCGGTGAAGAGGGCGAGGTAGTAGGCGATGCCCTCCTCGAGCGGCTCCGCCTCCTCCCCCGTCGGGTAGAGGCGGGTCCAGGCGATCGAGACGCGGAGGGTGGTGAAGCCCATCTCGGCGAACAGCGCGAGGTCGCCGGGGTAGCGGTGGTAGAAGTCGATGCCGCGGCGCTTGGGGTAGTACTCGGTGTCGTCGTCGGACATCGCCGCCGTGATGCTCTCCACCGTGTTGCGGTGGTGGATCGCGTACTCCTTCGGGTCCGCCTTCGGCTTGTAGGAGGCGACGTCGCTGACCGCCGGGCCGCGCCCGCCCTCGCGCCACGCGCCCTCGACCTGGTTGGCGGCGAGGGCGCCGCCCCATCGGAATCCGTCAGGAAGCGCCATCAGCGAGCTCCTTCTCTCTCTGCGTCACGGTCATGATCCGGTCGCCGGCGGTGATCCGCTCGGCGGCCTCGACGAGCACGGTGTACTCGGCGGAGTTGGTCACGAGCACCGGGGTCGTGGTGTCGTAGCCGGCCGCGGTGATCGCGGCCAGGTCGGCGGTGAGGAGCAGCTGCCCGGCCTCGACCCGGTCGCCGACCGCGACGTGCGCCTCGAACGGCGCGCCGTCCAGCTGCACCGTGTCGATGCCGACGTGGATGAGCACCTCGACGCCGTCCGCGCGGCGGAGCCCCACGGCGTGGCGGGAGGACAGCAGTGCGATGACCTCGCCGGCGAACGGCGCCCGGACGGCTCCGTCGGTGGGGCGGATCGCGAGCCCCTCGCCGAGCACGCCGGCCGAGAACACGGGGTCCGGCACCTCCGAGAGGGGGATGACGGAGCCGGTGAGCGGCGCCTGCAGCGCGAGCGGGCTCCCGGCGTCGGCCGCCACGTCGCCGAGCGCCTGGACGCTGGCGGAGGCGTCGTCGCGCCAGATGACGAAGGAGACGACGAACGAGACGGCGACCGAGATCAGCAGGCCGATCACGGCGTTGAGCAGGTTCCAGGGGTTCAGCCCGTCGATGAACATCGAGATGCTGGCGACGCCGGGGCTGACCAGGGCGAACGCGGCGACCTGGGTGGCGCCGATGTAGGCGCCTCCGACCACGCTGCCCGTGATGACGGAGACGAGGGCGCGCTTGTTCTGCAGCGTGACGCCGTAGAGCGCCGGCTCGGTGATCCCGAAGAGGGCCGAGAGGCCGCCCGAGAAGGCGGTGGCGCGGAGGGTCGCGCTCTTGGTGCGCAGGGCGATCGCGAGGCTGGAGCCGGCCTCCGCCGCGTTGTGGGCGAGCGACGAGGCGAGGTAGAAGGTGTCCTTGCCCGCGCTGGCCATCGTCGCGATGGTCGGCGGGATGAACGCCTTGTGCATGCCGACCGAGATGATCAGCGGGAGCACGCCGGCCAGCAGCGCGACGGCCACCCAGCCGAGCGCCCCGTAGAGGCCGATCATCGCGCCGGTGAGCATGGAGCCGAGCCAGTAGCCGAGGGGGCCGAGCAGGAAGATCGTGGCCGGAGCGACGATCACGAGGCACATCAGCGGCACGTAGAACGTGCGGATCGGGCCCCACGAGTGCTTCGTGAAGAAGCGCTCGACGAACGAGAGCAGCAGCACGGCCAGGATCGCCGGGAACACCTGGGCGTTGTAGGCGATGACCGGCACCGGGATGCCGAAGAGCGCGACGCCGCCCTCCTGGTTGAGCAGCGTCGTGAACGCCGGGAAGACCAGGACGCCGACGAGCCCGAGCGCCAGCGGCCGGTTCACGTCGAGCTTCTTCGCGCTCGTGTACGCGACGAGCAGCGGCAGGAAGCCGAACACCGCGTCCGGGATGGCGGACAGCAGCTTGAAGTTGTCGGAGGCCGGGTCGAGCCAGCCCAGCGCCGAGGCGAGGACGAGGAACGACTTGAAGATGCCGGCGCCCGCGATGGCCGGGATGATCGGCGTGAACACGCTGACCACGAAGTCCATGATCGTCGCGCCGAGGCGCTTGAGGGATCGCGGCCGCTTCGCCTGCTCTGCGGATGCGGTGGTGCCGCCGCGCAGCTTCTCGACCGCCGCGTACATCTCGCTGACGCCGCTGCCGACGATGACCTGCGTCTGCGGGCCGGTGACGACGCCGATCACGCCGGGCACCGCCTTCAATGCCTCGACGTCGGCCTTCGCGTCGTCCGCCAGCGCGAACCGCAGACGGGTCGAGCAGTGCTGCAGCTTCGCCACGTTGGCGGCGCCGCCGACGTGCTCGAGGATCGCCTTCGCGCTCTCCTGGGTACTCATCGGTACTCCTCCGGGTGTGTGGGGACGCGCGCTTCCCTGCGCTGTGCTGCCCGGCCGTCCGTCGCCGTCCCCGCCCCCTCCGGCACCGTCATCGGTGCTCCGGCGGAGCGTCAGGAGGCATCCGGGCACAAAAAAAGGACCCGACGACGCTCATTACGCGTTTCGTCGGATCCTGCCTGCACGACCAGTCACATGTCCGAGAGCGAACGTAACACGGGGGTGGGTGGGGCGTCAAAGAGGGGGGGTGCGCACGGCCATCGCGTATAGGGCGGTCGTTGCACCGGTGTCGGCATGATGGACACGTGGACACTCTCGACGTCGTTGCGGCGGTCATCAGCGATCGCGGCCGTATTCTCGCCTGCCGTCGGCGGGCGGACAAGGCGGCGGGCGGGCTCTGGGAATTTCCCGGCGGCAAGAGAGAACCTGGCGAAACGGCTGAAGGCGCCCTCGCGAGGGAGATCCGCGAGGAGCTGAGCGTGGAGATCGAGGTCGGCCCCAAGCTGACGTCAGACGAAACGGAGGTCGGCGCTCTCACCATTCGGTTGCACTGCTTCCGAGCCGTGGTTCGTGGCCCACGCCCCACGGAGAGCACCGACCACGACCAACTCCTCTGGCTCCTTCCGAGCGAACTCCCCGGACTGGAGTGGGCCCACCCCGATCTGCCGGCCGTTCGGCTTCTTTCCTCTACGGATCGATGAGGTCGAAGCCCTCGTCAGACCTGAACGCTGTGATGATCGAGAGGCTGCGGATGAGATCCAGCATGTCCTCTTCCGGGCGACCGGGAAGCAGGATGACGGGGACTGCCGCGTAGCCCTCGCGCTGCGCAAGATGGGCATAGTCGAGCACCTGCCCGATGGCCATGCGGACGAAGGACCGGGCGGTCGACTTCTTGGCTTCGACAATCCAGCCGCTCGATCGGACGTAGAGGTCCGGCTCGACCCGTGAGCTGCCGACCGGGAGCGTCAGACGACTGGGCGGCGTGCCGTTCTCGGTCAGCCAGAGCCCAAAGTCGGACTGCAGCTCGAACTCGATTCGGGAGACGACCCGGTCATCGAGAGGGCTGACATCCGCACCCGCGATGACGATGTCGGAGTGCTCGGGAGGCGTCCAGTCGCCGAGCGAGGCGGCGGACTCCTGTGTGCCACCGTAGGTCGGCAGCCGAGTGATGTCCGCCGCAAGCGGCAGGAGAGTGAAGATGATGCCGCGTCGCTGCGTCCCTTCGGTGTCCGGGATGATCTCCCACCGGTAGGTCGGAGTCCCTGTCGTGAAGGCACCGATGTAGGTCACGCTCGTTCCCTGCACCGTGAAGAGTCGAAGCACCCGCCCATCCTGTGCCGCGTCCCGGAGAGCCCTGTTGCCGCGAAGAAAAACCTGGTCACCGACCTGCCCTTCTCCCGTGTAGGAGTAGGACCCGTCCTCGCGAAGTCCCTCGAACCGGTCGTAGCCGTATCGAGCTCCCTTCGCCGGATCGGTGAAGATGAAGATTTCACGGAGCGCTCGCGGCGTCACGATTCCCTGCTGCTGCTGCCCTCCGTATGCGCGGTGAATATCACGTCGGAGGACCTGGTCGCCCACTTCCAAGGTGAACCGACGCTCGGTGGTGTCTCGTCGAAGCAGACGGGAGCGGACAGCCTCCGCCTGCGCTTCGGTCAGATCCCACCGAGATTCCTCAGCCGGAAGAGTTCCGTAGGAGGAGCGGAGGAGGCTTCGGATTCGACGCTGAGAAACGCCCAGTTCAAGTGAGAGTGTGGCGGGAGTAACGGGAGGCATCTCGCGAGACTAGGAATGCTCGGAGCACGTTCTGTCGAGATGTACTCGTGTTAGCGACAGAGTTACTCATATTGCCTAAGTGCTGAACTTTGTGCCGCATGTGTCCCAGAAGAGAGGTCACAGAAGAGACCATTACTCACTATCGCAGAGTTGAACGACGCTATTGCGGTCACGCCTGCCGCTGTTGCGGCGTCGGGACGACCCTCCATCAGAGGAAAGAGGTTCTCCCCCTCACTCCCCGCACCCCGCCAGCACCGCCTCCGACGCCGCCCGGTCCCGCGCGTCGATCCCGAGCCCGTAGACGCTGAGCACTTCCACGAACTGCTCCACGTACCCGCAACGCAGCTCCGCGGCCGGTGGCAGCCACTCCCCCGGGCCGGCGTCGCTCTTCGCGCGGTTGGTCTGCTCGGAGGCGGCGACGAGGTTCGCGGGGTCGTTCGCGAAGGCGAGGCGCTGGTCGTCCGTCCACGACCAGGCGCCGTGGTGCCAGGCCCAGCCGAGGGCGACGACGTGGTCGATCTGCACGAGGCGGGACGTGTCGGTCCCGGAGACGAAGGCGACCGAGGCGCCGTCGTAGGGGTCGATCAGGGTACCGGTGAGCACCTTGCAGTCGCGGGTGCCGGGCTTGAACACGGGGGCGAGCAAGTCGCGGCCGAGGACGTCGTTGCGGGTGTCGCAGCCGTTGCGGTCGACGTCCGACCACGCCTGCCCGAAGAGGTCGCGGTCGTAGGGGACGGCGGCGGGGCCCTCGACCGAGGCGAGAGCGGCCAGCGTCGCGAGGGGCGGAGTGGACGGCTCCGTTTGTGGAGCGGACGGCTCCGTTTCCGGAGCGGACGGCTCCGTTTCCGGAGCGGACGGCTCGACGTCCGCCGAGGGGCTGCTCGGCGCGGGAGCAGCCGGACTGCTCGACGCCGCAGAAGCACCGGCCGGGGAGGGCACCGCCTCCGGTCCGCCTCCTCCCGCCGTGTCCGACAGTGCGACGGCTGCGACGGCGAGCGCCGCAGCCCCCAGCAGAGCGAGGATCGCACCGGCCCGTCGACGAGGGCGCCGGCGCACGGGGGACGTAGGCCAGTGGCGCATGATCGACCCCTCCTGCCACGAGACCCGCGATGCGGTCGACGCGACGCGCCTCCTCAGTATGCGGAGTGACCCGCTCCGGGCTCGACGGTCGGGCGGAGGGTCGGGAACAGGGGTGGCGGCCGCGCGGAGCGACGGCGTCGACGGCCGGGATCGAGCGTCGCGGAGGCCATCTCGTCGCGCCCGCGCCGTCGACCCGCGCCTGATTGACTGCTCCCATGGAGATCTTCATCGGAGTGGTCGGCCTGCTCGGCGGGCTGGTCATCGCCGGGCTCGCGGTCGTCGCGGTGGTCATCGGACGGCGGCGGGCGGTGCCGGCGTCGCTGGTCGACGTCGAGGTGCGGCTGACGCACGCCGGGGACGACTGGTGGCGGGTGGGCGCGCGGGTGCGCAACTCCGGCCGGTCGCTCGTGCCGGTGACGAGCTACAGCGACGGGCGGCCGATCTCGGTCGATCTCGGCGGGGCCGTGTCGGCGGAGTGGTACGGTTCGGCTCCCCGGTCGGACGCGTGGCGGATCGATCCGGCGGTCGGGCTCCTGCTTGGACCCGTCGCGCTGGAGCGCGGGGCCGACCTGGGGGCGACGATCGTCGTGCGCGGGCGGCCGCAGGTGCGGATCGACGCGCCGCTGCGCTACGTGCCGGTGCGCGAGAACGTGATCGAGTCGCAGACGCCGGACGCCGCTCCGGTCTGGGGCGTGTCCGAGGCCGCGGCCGCTCCGGCAGCAGCGCCGTCGTCGGCTCCTCCTGCGCCGATCCGTCCGCGTCAGCAGCGTCCGATGGACGCCGAACCGTCGCGTCCCGAGCGTGAGAGCGTCCTCCGCGGCGGATTCGGGGTGTGGGCGGCCATGATCGCGGGGGGCGCAGGAGCCGTCGGCGTCGCGATCGGGATCGCCCTCGAGCTGGCCGGCGTCGAGGCGTCGGGGCTGGGCGGCGCGGGCATCATCCTGATCGCGGCCGGCTTCCTCGGCCTGGTCGGCACTCTCGTGATCCGGCTGCTGCGCCGCTGGCTCGAGCCGCCGGCCCTCTGGCGGACGCCGGCGCAGCGCCTCCGCCGTCCCGGGACGATCACCGTCCTCATCCTGAGCTACGCCGGGCTGGCGCTGTTCTGCACCGAGTTCGCGGCGCAGTCGGTGACCGGCGACACGACCTGGGTGGCCGGTGTCGCCGTGCTGATGCTGATCGCCGCATTGATCGGCATGGGACTCGTCGGGTTCCTCCGTCTGGTGGTCCTGCTCGGCGTGCGCCGCGCCTCCCGGGAGACCCCGTGACCCGTGAGGTCGTCGTCGTCGGAGCCGGCCTGGTCGGAGCGGCGACAGCCCGCGCCCTCACCGAGCGCGGCGATCGCGTGGTGCTCGTCGAGCAGTTCGAGCGGGGCCACGACCGCGGCTCGTCCCACGGCGAGACGCGCATCTTCCGCCGCGGCTACCTCGAGGACGACTACCGCGCCCTCACCGGACGGGCCGGGCGCGCCTGGGCACGGCTGGAGGCCGAGACCGGCCGCCGCCTGCTGCATCCGGTCGGCGCGATCGACCACGGCGACCCCGCCGTCCTGGCCGCCGTCGAGGCGGTCCTCCTGCGCGACCGGATCCCCGTGGTGCGGATCGGGGCGGACGAGGCGCAGCGGCGCTGGCCGGGACTCCGCTTCGAGACCGACGTCCTGCTGCACCCCGAGGGCGGACGCCTCGACGCGGCGGCCGCGATCGACGCGATGCTTGACTCCGCCCTCGGACGCGGCGCCGTCCTCCGGACGCGGACGCGAGTGCTAGGCATCGAGGAGCGCGCCGACGACGTGCGCGTGCTGACCACCGACGGCGCCCTCGACGCCGACGCGGTCGTCGTGGCCGGCGGATCCTGGACGCCTCCGCTCGTGGACGGCCTCGTCCGCGCGGCCGGCCGACGCCTCCCTCCGCTGCGCGTGACGCAGGAGCAGCCCGCGCACTTCGCGACCGACCTGCCCCTCGACTCCTGGCCGAGCTTCGCCCACCACCGCGCCGGCCTGCCCGTCGTCTACGGGCTCGCGACGCCCGGAGTCGGGGTGAAGGTGGGCGAGCACAGCACCGGTGTCGTCGTCGATCCGGACGAGCGCACCTTCGAGCCCGGGCCCGGAGCGCTCGCCCGCCTCGTCGGCTACGTCGCGGAGTGGATCCCGGGCGTGGACGCGGCGAGCGCCGCTCCGATCAGCTGCCTCTACGACAGCACGCCCGACGAGGACTTCGTGATCGACCGCGTGGGCCGCGTGACTCTGGCGACCGGGTTCTCGGGGCACGGCTTCACGTTCGGACCGGTCCTGGGCGAGCTGCTCGCGGACCTCGTCGCCGGCGGGGCGGCGCGGGAGCGGTTCCAGCTGCTGCCGGCGTGAGGGGCGGGTCCGTCCGGAGGAGCGGCTTCCGACCGGGGAGGAGCGGGTGCTCCCGAAGGCGGATTCCGATCGAGCAGGGGATGCTCAGTGGCCTGCGGGGCCCGTCCCGTGCTGCTCGCGGCCGTCCGGGTCGAGGAGCACGGCGTCGTCCCAGCCGCTCGCCGCGTCCGTCGTACGGGCCTTCGCCGGCGGGCGCCGCGCGACCGCGACGACGATCAGCGCCCCCAGCATCACCAGGGCGGCGGTCTGGAGCGGCGGCGCGACCATCGCGAGCGCCTGCCGCACGTAGAGCTCCGGCGGGACCGTGATCGAGTCGCCCTGGTACTGGTTCGGCAGCAGGAGGACGACGACCGGGAGCGCGAGCACTGCGGCCCAGAGGACGACGGTGACCGCGATGGCGGCGGCCCAGAGCAGGCGGACCCGCGTCATCGGCGGGGAGCCCTCAGCAGCGGGACCACGACCGCCAGGCCGAGCGCGATCAGGCCGACGGTGAGGAACGGTCCGATCGCGTTGTCGCTGAGCACGCGGAGGTACTGCTCGGGCCCGAAGGCGCTCTGCGACGGCGAGTAGTCGTACCAGCTGTGGGAGCTGTTCCAGAGGGCGAGGAGTCCGACGAGGACGCTCACGGCGCCGACGACCGCCAGGGCTCCGGCGATGCGGCGCGTGGGGACGGCGGGGCGGGGGTCGGCGTCGGTCGCGTCGCGACGGTCACCGGAGTCGGGTGCCGCGTCGCCGGGAGCGGAGTCGGGTTCGGTGGGGAGCGGGACGGTCGGCTCGGTCGGGAGTGGAACTGTCGGCTCCGCGGGTCGGGGCGCGGTCGGCTCCGCGGGTGTCGGGACGGCCCGCACCGCCGCTCTCGCGCGCTCCGGAGTTGTCCGTCGGCCGGAGACTCGGGAGCCCGTCGGACCGCCGACCGATCGCACGTCCTCCTGATCGGGAGCGGACCCGCCGCCTCTCCGGACAGCCGATCGCCCGATGCCCGAGGTCCCGCCCGACAGGAACGGGGAGCGGAGGCGCTCCTCGCCGCTGCCGCGCCGCTCGGCCTCGCGTCCGTCGTAGCCGCGCTGGAAGCCCGCGTGGTAGCGCGGGTCGGTGCCGCCCTCGTCCGTTCCGCCGCTCTCGCGTGGGAAGCCGTCCGCTCCGGTGCTCCGCGCCATGCCGTCCCCCGCTTCGTGCAGTCGGGCCATCATGTCGCACCTCGCCCGCTGCGGGGAGGTGCCGGGCGGCGACCGGGTGCGGTCGACGGAGGCGGGGGTTCAGCGCCCGGCCGCGGTGGTGCGCGACGGGAGGCTGACGATCCCCGCTCCGACCAGCAGCAGGCCGATCGTCACCGCCGTCAGCGCCGGCCAGCCACCGGCTCCGACGGCCAGGCCGAGGAGCCACCCGCCGGCGGCCGAGCCCGCGTAGAAGGCGATCGTGTAGACCGCGCCGGCGTGCCCGCGGAGTGCCGGAGCCGCGCGCGCTCCCGTCCAGGCGGCGCCGGTCGCGTGCAGGGCGAAGAAGCCGGCCGTGAAGACGAGGAGTCCGGCGATCACCACGGCGACGTTCTCGGCGAGCATCACCAGCAGTCCGACGATCATCAGGGCGACGCCGATCCGCATGACGAGGCGGGGGCCAATCCGCGGCCCCCATCTCCCCGCGAGCCGGGAGGAGACGGTTCCCGCGAGGTAGGCGGCGAAGAGGAGGGAGACGAGCGCGGGCGCGAGTGCGAACGGGGGCGCCTCGAGCCGGAACGCCAGGTAGTTGTAGACCGCGACGAACACGCCGACCGCGAGGAACGTCTGCAGCGCGATCGCGACGAGCATCGGATCGCGGAGCACCTGCGCCGTCTTTGCTCGCCAGCCGCCGGGAGCAGTCTCGCGCGCGCCGCCGCCCCGGGGCGCGAGCACGGCGAAGACGATCGCCGCCGCTGCGCAGACGGCCGTCACGACGAGCAGGGCTCCGCGCCATCCGAGCGCCGCCGCGAGCGGTCCGGCGAGCAGGCGTCCGGCGGCACCGCCGATCGTGGTCCCGGAGACGTAGGCGGTCGCGGCGGCCGTCGCTCCGGCGCCCCCGACCCGGTCGTGGATCGCCGCGACGGCGAGCGCCGGGACGGCACCCAGTGCCGCTCCCCCGAGGAAGCGCAGGACGAGCAGGAGCTCGAAGGTCGGGGCGACGCAGGCGAGCAGCGCCAGGACCACGGACGTGAGGACCGCGATCCGCATGGATTCGAGCCGTCCGATGCGCTCGGCCACCGAGGCCCACGGCAGCACCGAGAGCGCCAGTCCGAGGGTCGCGGCCGAGACGGTGAGCGCGGCGTCGGACGGGGCGAGGGCCCATTCCCGCGCGAGCTGCGGGAGGACGCTCTGCACGGCGTAGAGCTCGGCGAAGGTCGCGACCCCGGCGGCGAGGAGGGCGATGGTCAGCCGCCGCTGCGAGAAGGGCGCCGCTGCGCGCATCGGTCGGGTGCGTGCGGCGGTGCTCATGATTCCGACGGTAGACCGCCTGCGGGTGCATCACTAATGCCCTTTCTCGTACTGTTCATGCGTTCTGGTCATGTCCGGATCTAGGGTGGTGGCGTGTCCGACGACTGGCCCGCGGCCCTCCGCCTCCTGCCCCTGCTCGTCGCGGTCGCCCAGACCGGGAGCGTCACGGCGGCGGCCGCCGAGCTCGGGATCCCGCAGCCGACCGCGAGCCGGTCGCTCGCCCGGCTGTCCGCCCTGGTCGGCACTCCCCTGGTCCGCCGGGAGGGCCGCGGGGTGGTGCTGACGGAGGCGGGGACCCGTCTCGCCGAGGTCGCTCAGGACGGCATGTCGGTGATCCGCGCCGGCCTCGCGGAGGTGCGGCAGGCGGGCGACGTGGAGCACGGCCGGATCGACCTCGCCTTCCAGACGCTCCTCGGGGAGAGCTTCGTGCCGGATGTGATCCGCCGGTTCCGCCGACGTTGGCCGCAGGTGGGCTTCGGGCTCCGTCACGGCTCCCGAGCCCTCTGCCTGAGGGCCGTGGCGGAGGGCGAGTCCGAGCTGGCGATCGTCGCGGATCCGCCCGATCTCCCCGGCACCACCACGACGACCCTCTACTCGGAGCCTCTTCTCGCGGTCGTGGACCCCCGTCATCCGCTGGCCTCGCGGCGCTCGGTCACGGTCGAGGACCTCCGCGGCCTCGACCTGATCATGCTGGCGCCCGGCTACGGCCTCCACGAGTCGGCCCGGCGCCTGCTCGCCGTGGACGGCCGTGACCCCGTGCCGGCGTTCGAGGTCGGCGACTACCGCGCCGCCCGGGGACTCGCGGCAGCCGGCCTCGGACTCACGATCCTGCCGCCGAGCCCGTCCTCGGTCGACGACGACGTCCGCGAGATCCCGATCGACGATCCGGGCGCGAGCCGTGAGATCGGTGTGCTCGCCCGCGACACCGGAAACCCGGTCGTCCCCGAGTTCCTGCGGGCCCTGCACGCCGCGGCGGCCGCCCGGCGCCGGTGACCGCTGCTCGGCTCTGCTGTCAAGCACAGGAAGCGGAGGCACTTCGTGCAGCAAGCTTCGAGAGGATCCCCGCACCGCCAGCGACACCCCCTCCCCCCGCTCCTGCACCACGTCACCGAGGACGGCCCCGGTCATGATCCTTCTCCGCACCCACGCCAACCGCTGGACCGCGCGCGCCCGCCGCAGCGGCGTCGTCCTCGGCATCATCACCCTGGTCTCCGACCTCCCCCGCCCGGCCTATCGGACGGTCCGCCTCGATCCGACGAGCGGTGAGCGCGTCCTGCTCCGCGACACCGCCGAGCTCGAGGAGGCCTTCGCCGTGCTCCTCGCCGGGCTCGAGCGCTCGCGCATCGCGGCCTCGGCATCCCCAGTCGAGGACGACGCTCATGGAGACCGCTCGGCGGACGATGCGGACCTCGACCTCACCGCTGCCGCCTGATAAGCGGAGCGCGCGTCAGCGAGCAGGCGCGGCAAGCGCGACGCTCGCCCGATACTCCTCCGAAGCGACATCGGTCCGGAATTCGACGATCTCGACGGAATGCATCTTCAGTTGCGCCAGTACCTCCTCCGGCTTGACGTAGAAGAATTCCCGGCGAAGGTTGACCCGGTTCACGCGTCGGTCCGCGAACGTCTGATGCAGCATCGCCTCGATGCCGACGGCGTCGTCTGCGAAGAACAGCGCGTGTACGTCGAAGCGGAAGGGAACGGAGGCGTCGCCCAGTTCGTTCACTCTGTCCATCGGCTCGAGTCGACGCGTCATACCGATCTTGACGACCTCGTCGCCGAACGCGCCGACGTTGGAGATGACGTACACGTACCCTGCTCGAATGTTCGCCGCGCGGTAGTCGACGTCGTGTAGCGCCCTGTCCACGTCCTCGATCCGGGCGCGCAGCCTGGCTGCCCCGTCTACGTCTCCGTTCGCTTCGAGGGCGGAAAGCGTCGCGATGTAATGCGCGCGTTCCTTATCGAGACGCTCGTGTTCACGGGCCAGCTCCTGCTCCGCTTTGCGTTGCTCGCGGAGCTCCTCGCGTCGCGCCCGCTCCAGTTCCTTCTCCCGCTGAAGTGCTTGGAGATAGTCGTTGGCGAGCTGGATCTCAGTGAGCCTCAGGTGGTGGTATTGCGGATCGATCGTGAGCGACACCATCGAGCCCTGACGCTCGATCATCTCCGAAGCCTTGCTCAGGCGGGCTTGAGCCGTTGCAAGATTTCCGGCTCGAACCGACTTCACGCAGTTCTCCGCCTCCGCGTTGTACGCCCGCAGCAGGATCTTGGTCATGTCACCGACGAACTTGCGCCCCTGCGCCTGCGAGTTGTTGAAGGTGAAATTGCTAGCTGCGTGGGCAGCCCGCTTCTCTCGAACGGCGCTCTTGATCTCGGAGCGCAGCGCTTCCAATCGAGTAGCGAGGTCGGCGGACGACTCGGCGGGGTGTTCGTAGTCGTAGAGGCCGAGCTCCTGCACCTCGATCGAGTGACGGACCCCGATGATCTCGCGATCCAGATCCGCCAACTCCGTCCTCCGCGCGGCGATTTCGGCCTGTAGAGCGGTCAGCGCAGCTTCGAGTTCCGATTCTCGACGGTGCGCCGCGGCGGCGACCTGCGCCGCTTCGACCTCGTGTGCACGCTGATCCGCTGCGATCTCCTCTCGTCGCCGTCTCTTCTCCGTGTCGAGTGCCGCGAGCTCCAGCAGACCGTAGCGGTCCATCGATGCTTCGAGTTCCGCCACTCGCGCCTGAAGTTCTCTGGCGATCTTCCGAGCCCCGAAGAACGGCACGTCTCCGCCGGAGCGGGCCTCGCTCGTATCCCCGCCGGAAGGAGGTCGGACCGGCGCGGCTCCTTCTCTCGTCACCTCGGAGGATTCGCCGCGCTGCTCCTCCTGTCGGTCAACGCCTCCGCGAATCTGTTCCCGCTCCGCCTGCTCTTGGGATTCCGCGGCCCGCCGCTCGCGACGGGACAAGGGCTGCGACGCCGAACTCTGCGACTCCCGAGCCTCTTGCTGCACTGCTGCTAGCGGATGCGTGTGGTCAGTCCAAGCGGAACCATCCCAGTATCGAAGGAGGGTGGGATCTGTCGGATCCGGGTACCAACCGGCGGGGGCAGTCACAATGCGACACTAGGTCCCAAGCAGGGCGCTCGGAAAGTGCCACAACTCGTGCTCCGACCGATGGGTCTCAGCTGACCGATCGGTGGACGCTCGACGGCGGATCCGTCCTCGGCAGGTCCCGCGGACCGATGATCTGTCGGAGCCGGGCCGACCTGCGCGACCGCAGGAGAGCCCGGCGCCAGCGCGGATCGGTGCGGGCCCGGAGGCGGGGGTCGAGCGGGCGGAAGCCTCCCGCGGTCCGCTCCTCGATCAGCACGATCGTCGCGGTCGCGAGGTGCAGTCTCCGGATCGGCTCCCTCTCGGGATGCGGATGCCCGGAGCGCGTGCGGAGCTGCTGCTCCAGCTGCTCCGGGTCGGCGGACCACCAGGTGCTGACGCCGACGCGTCCATCGGGGAGAGGGAAGCGCTCGGTGATGCGGTAGGGGAGGCCGTGCTCGGTCATGCAGTAGTGCCTTTCGAGGAGAAGGTCCGGGAGCCCGGGCCGCGCTGCAGCGGCCCGGGCTCCGGTTCACGAGATGCGGGTCGAGCGACGGCGCAGCGCCGTCAGGGCGCCGCCGGCCAGGAGCAGAGCGCCGGCTCCGGCCGCGAGGGGCCCGGCCGCCGCTCCCGTCGAGGCGAGGACCGTCGGCACGAGTCCGACCGGAGGCACCGCCACCTGGGCGCAGCTGGCTCCGCCGTCGTCCGCGCACGGGTGCAGGACGGTCGTCGGATCGAAGCCCTCCGGGACCTCGGTCAGGCGCGCCCGGTTGGGGATGGTCCACGCGTCCACGCCGTCGGCGACCCGTCCGGTCACGGTGAACGTCGTCGACGCTCCCGGTGCCAGAGACAGGTTCTCGACAGTCAGGTCGGACGACGCCGGGCCGCCGTCCCGGGAGATCGTGACGTCGCTCAGGTGCGCGAGCTCGGGGATGTCGGTGAGGGTCACCCCGTCCGCCGGCCGAGCCCCCTCGTTGGCGACCACGATCCGGAACCCGGCACGCCCGCCGTGGTCGACCTGATTCCCGATCGCCGTCTTCTCGATGGAGAGCCTGCCCTCGACGGGCGGCACCGGGATCTCGGCGCAGGACGACGTCGCATCGTCAGCGCAGGCGTTCTCGACCGTCGGCGGGTCGAAGCCCTCGGGCTGGTGGGTGATCGAGACGCGGTTGGGCAGGGTCGCGGAGTCGTACCCGTCGGCGACCCGGCCGCTGACGTGCAGCGACACCTGGCCGCCGGCGGGGATGTCGAGACCCGTGACGGGCTCCGTGGCCGGCTGCGTTCCTCCGGCGCCGTTCTCGATGGTCGCCTCGAGCAGGTGGTCGAGCGTCGGGACGTCGGTCACGGTCACGTCCGTCGCGTCGACCGTTCCGGTGTTCGCCACGACGATGTCGAAGCCCGCCGTGCCGCCGTGCTCGGCGCTCGCCTGGGACGCGGTCTTCCGGATCAGGAGCGACCCCTCGCCGATGTCGTGCGGGACGGTGGCGCAGGGGTTCGCGTCGGTCCCCGTGCCGGACGAGGCGGGAGCGAAGGGCGCACCGGCGAGGCAGGCCGTGTTCGTCAGCGCACGGTCCCCCTCGGCGGTCACGATCACGTCGAAGGTCAGCTCGGCCGTCGCCCCGACCGGCAGGCTGCCGGCCGCCCAGGAGATGCGGCCCGTCTCCGCGTCGATCGTGGCCGTGCCCTGCGAGGCGCGGAGGGAGCCGGCGTCGAGCTCGGCGTCGTCGAGCACGCCCTTGTCGAGGTAGTCGATGACGGCGGCGTCGGAGTAGTCCCCGGTCCCGTCCGAGGTCAGCGTCACCCGGTAGGGCACGCGGGCGCCGCGGAGCAGCGGAGTGGCGGAGTCGACCGACGAGGTCTTCGCGATGCTCACGTGCGGCGCGAGCGGATCGAGGCGTGCGACCGCGACCGCACCGTCCGAGCCGTAGGCCCAGTCGTCGATCGCCCGCAGGTCGCCGTAGGAGCCGTGCACCGAGTCGTTGGCGTTGGGGACGCGGCCCCGCCCGGAGTCGTCGCCCTCCCAGCGGTGCACCCCGCCGGACGAGTCGGTGCCGCCGTCGCCGGACGTCACCGCGGAGGTGCCGGAGTACCGCTCCGAGTTCGATCCGGCGAGGAGCGAGTCGTCCCAGTGGACCATCGACGGGTCGTCGCCGCCGCCGGTCGACCTCACGACGGACACGCCGCCGGCGGACGTCTCGGCGTCGACCCGCGTGAAGTGGAACTCGTTCGTGCGGCCGATGGAGGCGCGGAAGGTGACGTCGGGGTCGGTCACGTCGACCGTCCCGCCCTTCGCGTCCCGTCCGTCCCAGTCGACCGAGAAGGGACCGGTCGTCCCCGCGATCCGGGTGAGGTGCACGTCGCGCTCGCCGTCGTAGGAGCCGTCCCCGTCCGCATCGACGTCCACGACGACGGTGCCCGGCTGCGTCCCCAGGACGCCGGTCAGCGTGCCCGCGTCGGAGCCGGCGGACGACCGCCGGAAGGCGAGGCCCTCGATCGTCGGCGCTTGGTAGGGCGGAGCGATCGACTCCGGCAGGTCGGACGACGGCGGGTCCAGGAAGAGCTTGTAGGTCTGCAGGCCGTTGATCCCGGAGCGTCCGGACGCCTGCACGTACTGAGCCCCGATCCCGCCCGCCTCGCTCGACTGCGGCATGGGGACCGAGAGGTAGGACGGATCGGACGACCCGGCCTTCACGTTGCCCTTGTTCGTGGCCTGGACCGTCGAGGCGACCCCGTCGTAGCCGCGCAGCCCCAGCTCGTAGCGGGCGCCCGTCTCCGTGACGGCGTGGAGCGTGAAGGAGGAGCGCCGCTCCTCGGGCGAGGAGTAGGACTCCTTCGCCCCGGACTGGATCGCATAGGAGTCGGACCACACCCGGCCCGCGACCGCCGCGCCCCGCGCGTCCTGGACGCCGATGCTCCAGACGAGGTTCACCGGCGCCGTCACGTCGTCGTCGGACACCCGGATCTGGAAGACGCCGGTCTCGTCCGCCACGAACGAGCCGCCGGCGGACACCGAGGGCGGCGCTCCGGGCGCGAAGTCCTGCTCGTCGAGGACGACTCCGCCCGGAGCCGTCACCCGGGCGGTACCGCCGCCGGTCTCGCCCTCGCCGGCGCCCGAGCCCGCCTGGAGCGGGTGGAGGTCCACCCGGAGCGTCTCGCCCTTCTGGACCCAGGCCGAGACGGTCGTCACTCCGGCGTTCGTCGCGCCTCCCTGCAGGAGGGTGTTCTCGATCGTCGTGTGAGGACCGTCGGCGGCGAGGGCGGGCGGCGGCGCGAGGCCTCCGCCCAGCAGCCCGCTCACGAGCACGCAGCCCGCCGTCGTGCCGACCAGCGCTCGCGCCGTCCGCGCTCGGGGTCGTCCGCGCTCGTCCTGCCCCGACTGTTCCGTTCGACTCATCCGATGTCCTCTCCTCTGCCGACCGAGCGCACTGCGTCGGCGGCGACCGTTCAGCCCCACGGAAGGAGAGTATTGCTCGGTTCGACGTCACCGCGGCCGGTACGGCTGCATCCGTGGAGAACGGCGCGAGATGGGCGCTGTGGAGGAGGAAACGGCGCGCGAGAAGAGCCGAGCGGCGTGCTCGCGACGGGTGATCGCAGAGCCTGCGAGGACTGATCGCGAGCACGGGCGCGGACTGATCGCGGATGCGGGCGGAAGACGGTCGACGTCGTCGACGGCGCGAAGAGGCGTCCTGCGAGGCGGAGAACCGGCTGTTCCCTCGCCCTGCACTCACCGGGAGACCGACGCCGACAGCCACCGGAACGAGCGACCGTTAAAACGAGAACGGCCCGCCGAAGCGGGCCGTTCTGCTCTGTCTCAACCAGAGTGCGCCCGGAGGGATTCGAACCCCCAACCTTCTGATCCGTAGTCAGATGCTCTATCCGTTGAGCTACGGGCGCAGTCCATCGCGTGGGCCAGAGGCGCACGCAACGAGGTACGACTATACATGCCGGGAGCCCCCTCCGCGAATCGGCGGCGGCGGCGCAGACGGCTCCCTCTCGGGACGCCGCCGCAGCCACGAGGACCCAGGCTCCGTCGCGGTGTCCCGGAGCGCCTCGCAGAGCCTCCGACGGGCGGACGCCGCTGCTCCCCCTCACGGCGTACCGTGGGCTCATGGAGGCCGCCGCGATCGAGCTCGTGGGCTTCGTCGTCTCTCCGCTGCACCGCTACGAGGGCCGCCCCGCCGATGGCCCGGTGCCGTCCGAGGGCAACGAGCAGCCCGAGCGGATCGAGATCCGCGCAGGCCTCGGCATCGTCGGCGACCGCTTCTTCGCCCAGCGCGCGCACCGCCCCGCGGCGATCACGCTCTTCGCGGTCGAGACCCTCGAGCACATCGCCGCCGAGCTCGGCGCAGGGCCCTTCGACCCCGCCGACGCCCGCCGCAACATCATCGTCCGCGGCGCCGACGTCGATGCCCTCGCCGGCCGCACGTTCGCGATCGAGCAGGGCGGGGAGCGGATCGAGTTCCAGGGCGGACGACCGGCGAACCCCTGCGCCTGGATGGACGTCGTGCTCGCCCCCGGGGCGTTCCGGGCGATGCGGAGGCGCGGCGGCGTCCGGACCGCCCCCCTGACCAACGGCGTCCTCCACACCGGGCCGGCCCGCCTGATCCTCCACAGGTCGGACGACATGCTGATCTGAGCCCGGCGGCGAGCGCCTAGGCTCGCAGCGACCGACTCCCCCGATCGAAGGAGGCCCCGTGCTCCGCCCGAGCGACCTCCTCCCCACTCTCGCCACGACTCTCCGGCGCGGAGTCCGCGACGTCTTCGCGACCACGCGCTCCCGGGGGCGGGATCCTCACCGCCGCACCCGCAGCACCGACGTCTCGGTCCAGCGCGTGCACCACCGCGACGTCTGGGCGCGGGTGAGCACAGTGGGGCGCGACGGCGAGCGCACGTTCGTCCTCGTGCCGGGGATCGGAGTCGCGGCCACGTACTTCGAGCGCCTCGCGCCCGCGCTCAACGAGTTCGGCCCGGTGCACGCTCTCGACCTGCCGGGCTTCGGCGGCGTGCCGCACCCGATCGACGCGCGGCGCATGGACATCGGCGACTACGCCGAGCTGGTCGGCGCCGTCATCGACGAGCTCGGCCTCGACGATCCCGTCGTCCTCGGCCACTCGATGGGGACGCAGGTGGTGGCCGAGCTCGCCGCGCGCCGTCCGGAGCTGACCACCATCGTCCTGCTCGGACCCGTGATGAACCGGCACGAGCGCCGCCTCCCGACCGCCGCGCTCCGCTTCGCCCAGTCGAGCGTCCGCGAGCCCCTCAAGGTCGCGATCCTCGCCGCGGGCGCCTACCTCCTCTGCGGACCGCGCTGGTTCTCCCGCGTGCTGCCCGAGATGATGCACTACCGGATCGAGGAGACCGTCCCCCGGATCCGCGCGTCCGCCCTCGTCATCCGCGGCGAGTTCGACCGGCTCGTTCCGCGCGAGTGGGCGGAGGAGATCGCCCGGTCGATGCCGCATGCGCGGGCCTGGGAGATCCCCGACGCCTCCCACTCCGTGATGCACGCGCACGCCGAGGAGGTCGCCCGCCTCTGCGTCGAGCACGCCCGTGCACCGCGGCCCGACCGGGACGAGGCCGCCCTCCGCCGCTACCCCGACTCGGAGGTCGATCACGCCGAGGAGGACGCGCCCACCGAGGACCCGATCGGCGCTCTCCGGGGACGCATCACCGAGCTGGCCGGGATCCTCGTGGACGACGACTCCCTCATCGCCGAGGGCAAGACCCTCCACGCCGAGGCGAGCGATCCCGAGGCACTGCACCAGGTCGCTCCGGACCCGGGCGACGGCGAACTCGTCGAGGGCGGCGGACCGAGGAAGGACGGCGAGCAGGACGGCTGACCACCGCAGGCCGCCACCACCCGCACGTCGCGCGGCGTGAGACGCCGAGCGCAGCAAGAGCAGCCCTCTCACCGACGCCACTCGGCGCCCGCCCGTCAGGACTCCGCGCCGACGATCTCCTCGCGGATGCGCCGCAGGTCCTCGGCGAGCGCCCCCAGCAGGATCCAGTGCTGCGGGTGCGGAGTCGCGATCACGAGCGGCGCGGTGAGAGCGGGCAGCTCGTCCGTGATCGCCTCCGGCTCGGGAACGTCGACCGAGGACTGCACGAGGAGCCGCAGATCGTGGGCGGCCCGGTGCAGCTGGACGGCGATGTCGGCGATCGTCGGCTCCCCGACGAGCTCGTCGTCGTAGAGGTCGTGCACGGTCCGCGTCATGCCGCGGACCCGGGTCACGATGCGCCCCAGCCGCGGGACGACGGAGTCGAGGGCCAGCAGCCGGTCGCGGTGGGCGGAGCGGCGCGGGTTGAGGCGGAGGGACTCCTCGCCGGTCGCGATCGCCTCCTCCGCCTTGCTCTGCATGGTCTGCAGCAGCCGGGCGTTGATGAGCAGCTCGTCGAGCCGACGTCGCGGGACGGGGGCCTGGAGGGCGTCGCCGAGGTCGTCGAGGGCGGCGGCGAGCTGAGCGGTGAGGTCTCCGATCGCCCGCTCGGCCGGTGCCAGCACGACCGGAGGGACGATGAGCACGTTGATGACGACTCCCACCGCCGCGCCGAGGAGGGTCTCGAGGATGCGGTCGAGCGCGTAGTTCGGCGTGACCGCGCCCACCGAGAGCACGAGCATCGCGCTGATCGGGATCTGCACCGCGGAGGCGGGGGTCAGGCGCACGGCCCACCCGACGGCGATCGCGGCCACGATCGCGAGGAGAACGATGATGCTCTCGCCGCCGAGCACCGTGCCGATCACTGATCCGACGATCACGCCGATGATGACGCCGACCGAGCGCTCGAGGGCCTTGGAGAACGACTGGTTGATGCTCGGCGCGACGACGAGGAGCGCGGCGATCGCGCCGAAGACGGGCAGCGTCCCCGGGAAGACGACGCCGGCGAGGAGCCAGGTGACGACCGTGGCCGCCGCCGTCTTGACCAGCTGCAGCACCGGCGGCCGCGTCGGCACGGTGAAGCTCGAGGTCAGGCGCATGGGACCACGGTAGCGAGCGCCCGCTGCCTCGCGGTCCCCGCGCGGGTCACCGGCTCGCGGCGGTCTCGACGCTCGCGAGCACCGCGCGGAGCGAGCGCGACGCCTCCGCCCGCAGATCGGCGGGCACCCCCGAGAGCAGCGCCCGCTCGGCGTCGAGCACCTCGGGGAAGGCCCGGTCGACCAGCTCCTCCCCCTCGCGAGTCAGCGTGATGAGCGAGCCGCGCCCGTCCGCCGGGTTCGCGGCCCGCCGCACCAGGCCCCGCCGCTCCAGCGAGTGCACGCGCTTGGTGATCGCGGGAGCGGAGGCGAGGGCGATGGTCCGGAGGGTCGTCGGCGACTGCGGAGCGCCGGCGCGACGCAGCGTGGAGAGCACGTCGAACTCGCCTCGGGTCAGCCCGTGGGCGGCGAGCAGCTCCTCCGTCGCCCGGACGATCAGCGCGGAGGCGCGGATCACCCGCCCGACGACGTCGACGGCGGAGGTGTCGAGTTCGGGCCGCAGCACCGCCCAGCCCGCCCTGATCTCGTCGACCGCGTCGCCCGGCTGGCTTTCAGACTGATTCACACGTAAAGTATATCTGCTTCACCCGTGAAACACTTCTCCGGCCGCCGCCGCTCGGACCCCGATCAGAGGACCCGATGGCCGCCACCCCCGTTCTGCCCCACCCCCGCGAGCTCCTCGCCTTCGGCCCGCACGCCGGCGCCCATCGCGTCGCCCTGCGCGCCGGCGTCTCGATCGCCGTCCCGCTGCTCGTCCTCTGGGCGCTCGGCCGCACCGATCTCGCCCTCTACGCGACCTTCGGCGCCTTCACGGCCCTCTACGGACGCCAGCACACGCACCGGCCGCGCCTGCTGATGCAGCTGTCGGCAGCCGCGTTCCTCGTCACCACCGTGACCCTCGGCACCGTCGTCTCCCTCTCTCCTCACCGCGACTGGCTGATCATCCCCGTCGTGGTCGCCGTGACCGTCGCGGCCGCCTATCTCAGCGACGCCCTGCACTGGCATCCGCCCGGCCCGCTGTTCCCGGTGTTCGCCGTCACGGCGTGCGCGTCCGTCCCGTCCGAGCCCTCGCGGATCCCGCTCGCCGTCGCTCTCGCCGCGGGCTCCGCCGCCTTCTCGCTCGTCGTCGGCCTGAGCGGTCTCGCGCTCCCCCGCGCACGCCGCCTCGCCCCGACGCCGTGGCGCACCTCGTTCCGCGCAGCGGCGGCCCGTCCGGCGACGCGCGCCGCCCTGCTCCGCTTCGGGACCGTCGTCCTGGTGGCGGGCACCGTCCCGACCGCGACGGGCCTGGGCCACCCCTACTGGGCGATGGTCTCCGCCGTCGCAGCCGTCTCAGGAGCGGACGCCGGCGCCCGGCTCGTGCGCGCGGGACACCGGATGCTCGGCACGATCGTCGGAGTGCTGATCGCGGCCGCGCTCCTGGCCCTGCCGCTCTCCCCGCTCGCCGTGATCGTGGTGGTGGTGCTCCTCCAGATGACCGCCGAGCTCGTCGTCGGCCGCAACTACGGCCTGACCCTCGCCTTCGTCACTCCGCTCGCGATCCTCATGGTGGAGCTCGCGCATCCCGTCGACGAGCTCGTGCTGCTGCGCGACCGGGCGCTCGAGACCGCGCTGGGCGTGCTCGTCGGAGTCGTGGCGACGCTCCTGACCCACGCCGCCTCGCAGCGCTCGCGCTCCCGCTCCTAGGCTCAGGAGGATGGACCGCACGATCCCCGCTGTGCTCGCCGAGATCACGGCGGCCGTCGCTGAGGTGCGCGACGTCGCGCGGTCGCAGCAGGACGGCGCGCGGGCCCGCGTCGCGGACCGGCTCGACGAGATGTTCGCCGGAGCGACGACCCGCCGAGAGGTCCGGGCGGCGGCCGCCGACGCGCTCGGGCTCTGGGGCGGGGCGGGCTCCTTCTCGGACGTCGGCTCGGCCGAGGCCGACCACGCGGTCACGCGCCTGTACCGGGCCCTGCGCGCCGGCCGCTCCTGGCTGCTCCGCGCCGGCTGACCCGGACTCGCGCTCGGCCTGGGAACGAGAAAGGCCCCCTGCTCCCGGGGAAGCGGGGCCCTTTCAATGGCGGTACCCGTGGTGATTGAACACCCGGTGGACCCAAGCGAATGGCCTCACTTCGCGACACGTCATCGCCAACGGCACGTTACCGCTAGCTCCCGTCGGGTCGCCTCGCCTCCGCACTCACCTTTCCACCTGCGCGGAGAAATTTACCTTTTTGCTATACCCTGATCACGCCTCATTGAGACATCTGGATGGGGCTTGCACGGCAACGGTGCAGTGCCGTATCTGTTCGGCGCGAGGCAAGTAGCGCAGGGAGGATCGACGAAAGTATGAAAATTACCTCAATTTCAATATCAAATTTCAAAGCAATTAAAAACACCTCTATCAAGCTTCATCCGACCATGAACGTTCTGGTAGGCGCGAATGGGTCGGGGAAGAGTTCCGTACTTCAAGCATTGCATTGGATTTTCCAATCGGGCCGTAACGTAAACGTTGAACCCCGAGCTGTTGGACTTGCGTCCACGCTTTCCGAACAGGACGCGATCTTCATGCCTTCGCCGGACTATCGGAGCGCAGGGCACGGGAGTGAGTATGGAAATAATCAAGGCAAACCACAACTCGACCTCAGCGTGGAAGCCTTACACGAGGACGGGACAGCCCTTTCGGCCGACTTATGGTTAAAGTCTGCCCGCAACGAGGGGATCTCGGTCCACATCCCTACGGGCAATCGAATTACGGCTGCGATCCGTGACCGCGGGCGCGAGTTCAGTGCTTACATTCCCGGTGTAGCGGGGATCCCTCTCATCGAGGAGAAGCGCTCGAAGCTCTTGGTGCACCGTTCCGCCGCCGCTGGCGATGCAAACACTGTGCTGCGGAATATGCTCGCCTTGCTAGAGCAGGTAACTGTGAAAGGCCAGAACGGTCTTGCAGTGGTGGAAGAGCTGGTTTCGCAAGTCATGGGCGAATTTTCACTGAAAGTCGAATTTAATGAGGAGAAGCATACCCGCATCGTCGCATCCTTCCGGACCGGAGAGATGAAAAAGACAGATGACCGCTTATACCGACCGCTCGAGCTAGCTGGCATTGGATATCTTCAGGTACTTCAGATTTTTGCCTACCTTGTCTACTTTCAGCCCGTTCTACTTTTGGTCGACGAACCCGACGCACACCTGTACCCGGTCGCGCAGGAACGACTAGTTCGGGTACTTGCAGCGGCAGCAGAGCGCTTCGACTCTCAGGTTCTCCTCTCCACCCACAGCCCGTCCATCGTTCGGTCACTACCAAAAGAATCCAAGGTCACTTGGATGGAGAACGGATCCGTCCATCCGGAGGGGAACGACGAAGGCCGTCGGCTTATGGGCTGGGGTCTGCTCGATCGTAGGGTCTTGGTTTTGACGGAAGACACAGGCACTGAAATGCTTCAACGAATTATCGCTCAGTGGCCCGATATAGAACGCTTCGTAGCAATCTGGCCCTTCCATGGTTCAGCGAAACTTCCGCCACCCGAAACTCTAACTGGACTAAGGAGCCTTCTAGGGAGTGATGTGAAGCTCCTCGTTCATCGAGATCGAGACTTCATGATGCCCCTCGAGGTTGATAAGATTGTCGCCCCTTACGCAGCCCAGGACCACACACTTTGGCCTACCAAGTATTCAGACATCGAGGCCTATTGGATGAGCAACGAGGTCGTAGCTCGCCACTTCGGCTTGACGGATCTTGAGGCGGAGACTTTGCTACAAGACGCTATTAATAAAGCGAACACGGACGGCGTAGCGCTCAAGAAGATGCGAAATAAACGTAGTGAAGCGTTACAAGTTGTAAACAGCAAGGGGTCACTACCTCACTACGGCGACACGGATGTAATCACGGAATATTCAATAGATGGCCCTCAATTCACGGTCCTCGGAAAAACGATGATGGCAGGACTACGCGATCTTACTCAAAGTCGCGGTCTCTTGCAGAGCGCGCAATTCGGAAAGGTAATTCCATCATCTCTTGGCGCTCCTCTCGCAGCGGATCTGAAAAAACTACTCGAAGATCTTCTAGCTTGATAGCCGGCTAATCTAGGGAAGACCAACAGTCGCGCAACGCCAGTCGAATCTTCACTTGCTGTTCGGCGAGAACGGCAAGGAGAGGCTTTGCTGGCGATTTTCGCGCGAGTGGCGAAGGGAAACCGATGTCATAGGCCTCGTCCGAGTGCGGCAGCAAATGCACTTACCCCGGTATCAACGTCAACGTAAAAATTCGTAGAGCTATCGAGTATTACTGCCGATGACGATTGAGTAAGCATCCGCCGAGTTCAATGTACCGACGCGCCAGCGCTGGTTGCGAAGGGGTTAGGGCCGTCAGGGACGTACGTCATCCACTCCCGCAGGCCCTCCGACCACCTGAGTCGCCCCATCGAGCCAGCCGGCAACGGCGCGCAAAAGCGCTCGCCGAGCCACCGAACGCGGAGACGGTCGTCGTCACGTACCGCGCGCATGTGCTTAGTCAATGTCGTGTCGTGCGGTACTACTTTGAGGAAATTGGCATCCCCGATACGGCGTGGATGCTCGCCAGCGACCCCGACACCAAAACAGCTATCGCCGCTTTTGTGCACAAAGCCGAGCTGCAGATGATGGTCCGCGACCGCCGACAGCCCTTCCGTCCGCACCTTTTCGCGTCGTCATCCTCGACAGTCGGTTAAGACCCGATCGCCGTCGACGCTATTGGTTCGTCGTCCGCATCCGCCGACGATGCAGCACTAGCCCGATAGAAGGGAACGTCCCACACCGACGGTGGCCGCTCGCCGCAACCGCGGGAGCTCGACCACTCGATGACGGCGATGACTGCCGGTAAACCGCATCACCGCTAGGCCACGGCCTCCGAGGAAGGTGCCCGACAAGTCTCTTCCTGCGATCAGCGGCGCTCTGAAGCGGCCTCATATTGCGGGTGCCTGCACGTGCGATTAAAACTCAGTTATTGCTAGGTCGCCGATCAGTCGTCAAGAAAAGCGAAAGAGCCTCAGATGCCCGTCATGACGGGATCTGAGGCTCTTCTCGTTGGCGGTACCGGTGGGATTTGAACCCACGGTGGACGCAAGCCCACACATGTTTTCGAGACATGCTCCTTCGGCCGCTCGGACACGGTACCGGGGTCGAGTGTACGCGACGGCCGGAAGTCGCGCCAATCGAGCGGACGGGCCGCCGTCAGGCGGGGAGGAGGAAGCCGAGCACGCGGTCCCACTCCGGGATCGCGAGCAGGTGGCCGCGTCCGGGCACGACCTCGAGGCGGGAGTCGGGCAGCCGGGCGGCGTACCACTCGGCGTGGCGGCGGCCGGCGACCGCGTCCTCGGCGCCGTAGAGGAGGAGCGCGGGCGGCTCGGCGGACTCGACGGCGAAGCCCCACTCCTGCACGCCGTAGCCGATGAGGTCGGCGGCCATGCCGAGGGCGCCCTGGGCGGCGGCGCGCTCGAGCATGCGCGAGAGGCGCTCGCGGACTTCGGGGGTCTCGAGCACCGCGGTGTCGGCGTCGCCGGAGCCGAGCATCCCGAGCAGGGCGTCCGGGGCGGGGGTCGGGCCGAAGGCGCCCTCGAGGGTGCGGGTGAGCGAGCGGACGGCCTCGTCGAGCGGGAGGTCGGCCAGGCGGGCGAGCTCGGCGCGGTTCTCGTCGCCGACCCACGGCACGGCGCTGTCGGGAGCGGGCGTGCCGATCAGGGCGACGCGCTCCACGAGGCCGGGGTAGTTCGCGGCGAGCGCGAGGGCCACGCGGCCTCCCGCCGACCAGCCGGCGACGCTGACGGAGGCGATGCCGACGGTCGCGAGGTACTCGGCGATGTCGGCGGCGGCCTGCTCGGGGCTGGCTCCGACGCCCGCTCCGGCGGGGTCGAGGTCGGTCAGAAGGGAGGAGGCGCCGTAGCCCGGGCGGTCGAACGAGAGCAGGCGCACCCCGTGGCGCGCGGTCGCCTCCGGGTCGGGGTCGAGGTCCGAGGAGCCGGGAGCAGGATGCGCCAGGACGACGACCCGCTCGGCGCCCTCGGGGCCGGACCAGCTGACTCCGAGCGGGCGGCCGGACTTGAGGACGTGCACTGTCGAGGGCATGTCCCCCAGTCTCCCGCAGACGTCCGACGCCGACGGGGCGGCGCTCGGGGCGGCGTCGTCTTCCGTGGCGCGATCCTCCGCCTCCGCTCCCCCGCGACGACGCTCCTCCATAAACGGCTTCCACGAGACCTCTCCCCCGGCCTGGCGCGCCCCGCTCGCGGCGTCGGTGGTGGACTGTACTGTCGAAGACACGTTCGAACGAGCGGCTGTGTCGGGGGTCCCCCGTAGCGTCGCGCTCGTCCCCCTCCTCCGCCCCGAAAGGACCTCATGGCCTCCTCGAAGACGCGCACCGCCCCGTACCGCTGCTCGGAGTGCGGATGGACGACCGCGAAGTGGGTCGGCCGCTGCGGCGAGTGCCAGCAGTGGGGCTCCGTGATCGAGAGCACCGAGCGCACCGGCCTCGTCCGCGCGGTCGCCGCTGTGGCTCCGGCCGCCGGCCGCATCGCGCGGCCCATCACCGAGATCGAGACCACGTCGGCGGCGCACCGCCCCACCGGCGTGGGCGAGCTCGACCGCGTGCTCGGCGGCGGGATCGTCTCCGGTGCGGTCGTGCTGCTCTCGGGAGAGCCCGGCGTGGGCAAGTCGACCCTCCTGCTCGAGGTCGCGAGCCGCGCCGCGGCCGAGGGCCAGCGGGTCCTCTACGTCAGCGCGGAGGAGTCGGCCGCGCAGGTGCGCATGCGGGCCGAGCGCACCGGCGCGATGCACGACAGCCTCTTCCTCGCGGCCGAGACCGACCTCGCCACCGTGCTCGGCCAGATCGACGAGGTCCGGCCGGACCTGCTCATCGTCGACTCGGTGCAGACGGTCGCGAGCGACACCGTCGACGGCCTGCCCGGCGGTCCCAGCCAGGTCCGCGAGGTCGCCGCGACCCTCATCCGCGTCTGCAAGGAGCGGGCGCTCCCCCTCGTGCTCGTCGGACACGTCACGAAGGACGGCTCCATCGCGGGGCCGCGCCTGCTCGAGCACCTGGTCGACGTGGTCTGCCACTTCGAGGGCGACCGGCAGACGGCGCTGCGCTTCGTCCGCTCGCTCAAGAACCGCTTCGGCCCGACGGACGAGGTCGGCTGCTTCGAGATGACCGCCGAGGGCATCGCCGAGATCCCCGACCCGAGCGGTCTGTTCCTCAGCCGCACCCGCTTCCCCACCCCGGGCATCTGCGTCACGGTCGCGATGGAGGGACGCCGCGCGCTCCCCGTCGAGATCCAGGCGCTCGTGATCGCGAACGACGGCGAGCACCCCCGCCGCGTCACGAACGGAGTCGACGCGTCCCGGGTCGCGATGATCCTCGCGGTCCTCGAGCGGCAGGCGGGCATCCCCCTGCGGCGCTGCGACGTCTACGTGTCGACCGTCGGCGGCGTGAAGCTCATGGAGCCGGCGGCGGACCTGGCGATCGCGGTCGCCATCGCCTCCGCCCACGCCTACACGCCGCTGCGGCCCGGGATCGCCGCGTTCGGCGAGATCAGCCTCTCGGGAGACATCCGGCCCGCCTCAGGAGCGAAGCAGCGCGCCTCCGAAGCGACACGACTCGGGCACTCCTCGCACCTCGACTCCAGCGCCTTCACCCTCTCAAGCGCGATCACCCACGCGCTCGTCCCCGTTCCCGAGCGCATCCGTCCGGAGCGGGTCCCCACGCACTGACGGCCGCGTCCCCGGCACGCTGCACAGGCGCCCGTCCACCGCTCGGAGCCGCGGGTGCCCCCGTCCACCGCATCGTCGAGCATCGACACCGGAGGCGAACACCGGCTCCGTGGGCACTTCCCGACGGCTCCCCGCGACCACCGCACGCGTCCGATCCGCCGCGGCCGCCCGTCGCAGCCTGCCCCTAGACGCCGCCTCCGCCGCCGCCTCCGCCGCCCCCGCCCGAGCTGCCGCCACCGCCCGCGCCGCCGCTCGAGGAGCTCGACGAGGATCCGACGTAGCTCGACGTCGACGACGAGAACGAGGACACGCTGCCGGCGAAGGCCGCCGCGTGGAAGCCGTTCGGTCCGGAGTACCAGACCGGCTCCTCGCCGGTGCGCTCGTAGGCCGACGCGAGCTCCGCCGACCACTCCTTCTCGAGACCGAAGAGCACGGCCCACGGCAGCAGGCGCTCCGTCACCTCGACCACCTCGACCGGTCCGACCGTGCGCCGGTCCGCCCCGCGGGGCGACTGCAGCATCGCGATCCGGTCGGCCTCGGCCAGGCGGATGTACAGCTCGAGCCCGCGCAGATGGTCGCGCAACTCAGCCCCCGCGGGCGTCAGCGGCACCCTCGAGACCAGGATCGTCCCCACGACGCCCGCGACGATCGCGACGAGCATCAGCACGAGCGGGAGCGCTCCGCCGAAGGAGCGGGTCATCAGGAGGATCGCGCCCAGGAAGGCGGCCATGACACCCAGCAGCAGCGGGACGATCACGAGCACGCTGCCGCCGATCGTCCCGGCCTTCTTCAGTCCCGCCTCGGTCACCCGGTTGCCCAGCGCGGTCTGGAACTGTCCGACGGCCTTGCCGAACTCCTTGTCCTTGCCCGAGAGCTCACGCACCGTCCCCGGCGCCCGGCCGAGGGCGATGTCGAGGAACTCGCGGTCGTCGGAGGCGAGGGGCCGCGGGCGTCCCGCGCGTCGCGTCGGCGTCGTCGCTGGGTCGAGCACCCGCACGGCGTACTCCTGCTTCCGCCCCTCCCCCGTCTCCTCGATGCGCACGAGACCGCGGACGGCGGCGTCCAGGAGTCCGGCCGCGGGGGCCTTCGACGTCTTCCGCAGCAGCGCGGCGGAGAGGAACAGCCCCTCCGCGGGCGGGTCGTACTCGGCGACGACGGTCGGGCGGCCGGGAGCGTCGCGGAGCACGGTCCGGCGGCGGTGCACGGCGAGCGCGAGGCCGATCAGGACCGCGGCGAGGCCGCCCAGCTGCACCCAGGACCAGCCGGAGGCGAGGTAGCGGTCGTCGCGCGGCGTGAAGGTCCCGGGAGCGAAGCCGATCGCCACGGTCACGTTCTCCCCCGGAGCCAGCGACTCCCCCGCTGCCGTGACGACCGCGCCGTCGCGGCCGATCGGGCAGGGCGTCGTCGAGCCCTCCGGTCCCCGGTAGCAGCTGACGGTCCCCGTCGCGGCGGAGGCCAGCGACCCGGCGAGCTCGACGCGCACGTCGTAGCGGTCGAAGGACTGGCGCCAGCCCGTGCCGTTGACGTCCCAGTAGAACTCGTCCTCGCCGCTGCGCGTGCCGGATCCAGGGAGGGTCGTGTTGTGCTGCGTGTAGGTGAAGACGTAGGTCTGGCTGCCGCTGACGAACTCGTCCGCCGCGCTGGTGACCAGGAGGAAGCCGTCCTCGCGCTCGGAGTCGACCGGCCGCGCCGCCCCGTCGCCGTCGGTGACGGACACCAGGTCGACGTCGGTCGGGTGCCCCTCGTAGTCGAGCGGGATCGCGCGCTGCATGCCGCGGTTCTGCGACGGCGGGAACTCGGCGACGAAGGTCTCGACAGTCGTCAGCGTCGAGCGGCCCTCCTCGTCGCGGTCGAGGCGGAAGTCGGCCGAGTACTCCGAGAACCGGAAGCCGTCCACATCCGCGCGCACGACACCCGCGACGGGCTGCGGAGCCGCCACGGCCTGCGCCGCCGCCCCGCCGACCAGCAGCGGAACCGCGAGGGCCACGGCCGCCGCGCGCCGCGCGACCACCCCCGCCCGGCCGGTCGAGGCGGACAGGATCGTGCCGAGCAGCCCCCACATGCCTGCGATGCTACGCGCCGACGCACGCCCGGCACGTCCCCCGGGCGGACTACTGGAGCAGGAACTGCGTGGGCGAGCCCGAGGGGATGCCGGCGACCGACACCGACAGGTTGTAGGCGGCGCCGCCCGCCTCGACCGCCTCGCGTCCGCCGGAGCAGGTGTCGGCGGAGGAGCGGGTGCGGTCCCACGTCAGCGCGCTGCCCATCACCGAGCGGCCCGCCTGGAGGAGCACCGGCAGATCGGCCGCGCCGGTCTGGCAGTCCGTGGAGGTCCAGATCTGCTCGGAGCCGCTCGTGATCGTGAAGACCTGCTTGCTCGTGCCCGCGTCGATCACGCAGTCGGTGCTCGAGATGTTGGCCAGCGAGAGCGAGAGCTGCGGATCCTCGCCGGGCGCGTAGCTCGTGGCGTCCGTGACCGCGGTGACGGCGACGGAGTCGGCCGAGCAGGCGGGTGCGGCGCCGGGCGTCGCACCGGGCGAGGTGGTCGGGTAGAGCGTCGGCAGCACGACGGTCGGCGTGGGGCTCGACGCGGCGTCGGAGCCGGTCATCCGCGGGAGCAGCGACAGCACCACCGCCAGGCCCGCGACGATGACGACCAGCGCGAGCAGCACTCCGGCGCGGCGTCGCCGGTAGACCCGGGAGGGCAGGCGGCGGGGCGGCGGAGTCACCGGGACAGGCTACGACGTGGCGGCGGTCAGAGCGTCTTCAGCATGCGGGTGTTGCCGAGCGTGTTCGGCTTCACCCGGGCGAGGTCGAGGAACTCGGCGACTCCCTCGTCGGGAGAGCGGAGCAGCTCGGCGTAGACCTCGGGGTCGACGACCTTCTCGCCGATCGGCTCGAAGCCGTGGCGGGTGAAGAAGTCGACCTCGAAGGTGAGGCAGAACAGGCGCTTCAGGCCGAGCTCGCGCGCGTCGTTCTCGAGGCGCTCCAGGATGTGGTGGCCCACACCCCTCCCGAGCCAGTCCTGCGCGACCGCGAGGGTGCGCACCTCCGCGATGTCGTCCCACATCACATGCAGCGCACCGCAGCCGATCGCCGTCCCATGGCCGTCCTCGGCGATGCGGAACTCCTGCACGGCGCCGTAGAGCACCACGCGGTCCTTGCCCAGGAGGATGCGCTCGTTCACGAGCGGCTCGCTCAGCTCCTGGATGAAGGGGACATCGCTCGTGCGCGCGCGGCGCACCGGGTACTTCCAATCGGCCATTCGACAAGCCTAGGCCGCACAGGGCGCGGGATCCTGCGAGCAGGCGCCCACCCCCCCGGACGACGACGTGCCCGCCCCCTCGCGAGAGGGGACGGGCACGGGGTCGTTCGGCAGCCTGCTACGACATCAGGTCGGGCGTCGCCGGGCCGGCCGTGGCCGCTCCGGTGGACGCGCCGGCGCTGATCGAGATCAGACGCGGGGTCGTGGTGAAGACGAACCTGTTCTCGGCGAAGTCCACGTGGATGTGGTCTCCGGCGCCGAGCTCGCCGTGCAGGATCCGCTCGGACAGCTGGTCCTCGATCTCGCGCTGGATCGCGCGGCGCAGGGGGCGCGCACCGAGGGCCGGGTCGAACCCGACCTCGATCAGGCGCTCCTTGGCCGGCTGCGTCAGCTCCACCGTCATGTCGCGGTCGAGCAGGCGGTCGCCCAGGCGCTTGATGAAGAGGTCGACGATCTGGAGCAGCTCGGGCTTCGACAGCTGCGGGAAGACGATGACGTCGTCCACGCGGTTGAGGAACTCGGGCTTGAAGTGCTTCTTGAGCTCCTCGTTCACCTTGCCGCGCATGCGGTCGTAGCCGGTGGCGTTGTCGCCCTCGATCTGGAACCCGACGGGACCACCGGCGATGTCACGAGCACCGAGGTTGGTGGTCATGATGATGACGGTGTTCTTGAAGTCGACGACACGGCCCTGGCCGTCGGTCAGTCGACCCTCCTCCAGGATCTGGAGGAGCGAGTTGAAGATGTCCGGGTGCGCCTTCTCGATCTCGTCGAAGAGGACCACGCTGAACGGCTTGCGGCGCACCTTCTCGGTGAGCTGGCCGCCCTCCTCGAAGCCGACGAACCCGGGAGGGGCGCCGAACAGCCGCGAGACGGTGTGCTTCTCGCCGTACTCCGACATGTCGAGCGAGATCATCGCGTTCTCGTCGTCGAAGAGGAACTCGGCGAGCGCCTTGGCCAGCTCGGTCTTCCCGACGCCCGTGGGGCCGGCGAAGATGAACGAGCCCGAGGGGCGCTTGGGGTCCTTGAGGCCCGCGCGGGTGCGGCGGATCGTCCGCGAGAGTGCCGCGATGGCCTCCTCCTGGCCGATGACGCGCTGGTGCAGGGCCTTCTCCATGAAGACGAGCCGCGAGGACTCCTCCTCCGTGAGCTTGAAGACCGGGATGCCCGTCGCCTGGGCGAGGACCTCGGCGATCAGGCCCTCGTCGACCACGCCGGTGGCCTTGACGTCGCCCGACTTCCACTGCTTCTCGAGGCGCAGGCGCTCACCGAGCAGCTGCTTCTCCTCGTCGCGGAGCGACGCGGCCTTCTCGAAGTCCTGGTCCTCGATCGCGGCCTCCTTGGCGGAGCGGACAACGGCGATGCGGTCGTCGAAGTCGCGCAGCTCCGGCGGCGCCGAGAGGATCGAGAGGCGCAGGCGTGCGCCGGCCTCGTCGATCAGGTCGATCGCCTTGTCGGGGAGGAAGCGGTCGCTGATGTAGCGGTCGGCCAGATTGGCCGCCGAGACGATCGCGCCGTCGGTGATGGACACCTTGTGGTGCGCCTCGTAGCGGTCGCGCAGGCCCTTGAGGATGTTGATCGTGTGGGGCAGCGACGGCTCCGCGACCTGGATCGGCTGGAAGCGGCGCTCGAGAGCGGCGTCCTTCTCGAAGTGCTTGCGGTACTCGTCGAGCGTGGTCGCGCCGATGGTCTGCAGCTCGCCGCGGGCGAGCAGCGGCTTGAGGATCGAGGCGGCGTCGATCGCGCCCTCAGCGGCCCCTGCGCCGACGAGGGTGTGGATCTCGTCGATGAAGGTGATGATGTCGCCGCGGGTGCGGATCTCCTTCGTGACCTTCTTGAGGCGCTCCTCGAAGTCACCGCGGTAGCGGGATCCGGCGATGAGCGACCCGAGGTCGAGCGTGTAGAGCTGCTTGTCCTTCAGCGTCTCGGGCACGTCGCCGCGCACGATCGCCTGGGCGAGGCCCTCGACGACGGCGGTCTTGCCGACGCCGGGCTCGCCGATCAGGACGGGGTTGTTCTTGGAGCGGCGGGAGAGGATCTGCATGACCCGCTCGATCTCCTTCTCGCGCCCGATGACCGGGTCGAGCTTGTTGTCGCGCGCCGCCTGGGTGAGGTTGCGGCCGAACTGGTCGAGGATCTGCGATCCCCCCTGAGGCTGCTGCTGCTCACCGCCCACGGCGACCTGCTCCTTGCCCTGGTAGCCGGAGAGCAGCTGGATGACCTGCTGGCGCACGCGGTTCAGGTCGGCACCGAGCTTGACCAGCACCTGAGCGGCGACGCCCTCGCCCTCGCGGATGAGGCCGAGCAGGATGTGCTCGGTCCCGATGTAGTTGTGGCCGAGCTGCAGCGCTTCGCGCAGGGACAGCTCGAGGACCTTCTTCGCCCGAGGCGTGAAGGGGATGTGGCCGGTCGGCTGCTGCTGCCCCTGGCCGATGATGTCCTGCACCTGCTCGCGCACAGCGTCGAGCGAGATCCCGAGGGACTCGAGCGCCTTGGCGGCCACTCCCTCGCCCTCGTGGATCAGGCCGAGCAGGATGTGCTCCGTGCCGATGTAGTTGTGATTGAGCATCTTGGCCTCTTCCTGGGCCAGGACGACGACGCGCCGCGCGCGATCGGTGAATCTCTCGAACATGCTGTCACTCCCTACAGAACCCGCAGGGGTGGGCTCCGATACGTCGACTGTAACCAGCGCTCCCCCCGGTGAGCAGGCCTGTTCGCCCTGGGCGTGCACGCGATCCGGAGGGGTGCGGGCGGCGGTCCCGTTCACCGGTCCATGCGAAGGCATACACTTCCCGCATGAGCAACCTGGAGGAGCATCCCGACGAGCTCCCCGTCGCCGCGGAGCCGGTCCCTCGCGAGTCCGGCGCGGTCGAGATCCTGGAGGCGCGACTCGTCCCGCTCGGCGGTCCGCGCGCGATCGAGGTGCGCCGCACCCTCCCCCAGCGCTCGCGCTCGACGATCGGCGCATGGTGCTTCGCCGACCACTACGGCCCGGTGCGGCTCGGCGAGGAGGCCGGGATGGACGTCCCGCCGCACCCGCACACCGGCCTGCAGACCGTGAGCTGGCTCTTCGAGGGCGAGATCGAGCACCGCGACAGCGTCGGCAGCCTCGCCGTGGTGCGCCCGGGCGAGCTCAACCTGATGACGGCCGGACGCGGCATCTCGCACTCGGAGGTCTCGACCGGGGGCGCGCCCGTCCTGCACGGGGTGCAGCTCTGGGTCGCGCTGCCCGAGGAGGCGCGGCTCGTCGATCCGTTCTTCGAGCACCACCGCGGCGTGCCCGTGGATCTGCCCGGCGCGCTGGTGCGCGTCTTCGTCGGAGGGATGCTGGGCGCGTCGGTGCCCGCGAGCACCTTCACTCCGCTGGTCGCCGCCCAGATCGACCTCGAGCCGGGCGCCCGGGTCGAGCTGCCGGTCGAGGAGTCGTGGGAGTACGGCGTGCTCGTCGACGCCGGCCCCGTGGCGGTCGAGGGCGCGGACGTCCCGCGCTCGGACCTCGCCTACCTGGCGCCCGGCCGCTCGCACCTGGTGCTGACGGCCGGGGACGCGGGAGCCCGCGTGGTGCTGCTCGGCGGCGAGCCGTTCGCCGAGGAGCTGGTGATGTGGTGGAACTTCGTCGGCCGCAGCCACGACGACGTGGCGGCCGCCCGCGAGCGCTGGCAGTCCGACGTGATCGCCGGGGCGGATCCCGCGGGACCGTTCGGCACCGTCGACGGGTACGGCGGACGCGCGCTCCCCGCGCCCGTGCTGCCGACCGTGCGCCTCAAGCCGCGCCGCCGGGCCTGAGCCGAGACCGTCAGGCCGAGGCGCTCCGAGGCGGGGCCCACGACTCGGGAGCGCGGGAGTCGCGATGATCCCGCTCGACCACCGCGACTCCCGCGCTCTCACCGGCGCGTCAGGACGCGTCCGACTCCTTCTTCGCGGCGGCCTTCGCTGCTGCCTCGCGGTCGGTGGCCTCGGCCGTCTCGCGGAAGGCGCGGCGAGGATCCTGCAGCGCGCTCATCGGCGAGAGGTCGCGCGGAGTGACGGCGTCGACGAGCCAGCCCGTGATGATCCGCCACTTGCGATCCAGGGTCGGCATCGCCGCTCCGTGGTAGGCGCGGTGGGCGAGCCAGGCGGGGAGGCCGCGCAGCTTCACGCCCTTGATCAGGCCGGCGCCCTTGCCGATGCCGTACTCGGCGACGGTCCCGACGGAGGCGTGGCGGTACTCCTCCACGGTGCCTCCGGTGAGGTCGGCGATGATGTTGCGCGCCAGGAGCTTGGCCTGCCGGACCGCGTTCTGCGCGTTCGGCGGGTAGTACGCGGGCTGCTTCTCACTGGTGAGGTCCGGCACCTGCGCGCCGTCGCCGGCCGCCCAGGCGCCGCCCACCGGCTCGCCGTCCTCGCGGATGACCCGCAGGCGCGCATCCGCCATGACGTGGCCCTTCGGCCCGCGGGGCGCGTCGGTCGCGTCGAGGATCGGGTTCGGCTTCACGCCGGCGGTCCACACGATCGTGGCCGTCGGGATGCGCTCGCCCGAGGAGAGCTCCACGACGCCGTCCTCGCAGGAGGGCATCGTCGTCTTCAGGTGCACGTGCACGCCGCGCGAGCGGAGGTGGTCGAGCGTCCACTTCGAGAGCTCGGGACCGACCTCGGGGGCGACCCGGTCCAGCGCCTCGACGAGGTGCCAGGTCACGTCGCCCATCGAGAGGGAGGGCTGTGCGGCGAGGGTCTTGCGGCTGAGGTCGAGCAGCTCGCTCAGCGCCTCGACGCCGGTGTAGCCGCCGCCGACGAAGACGAAGGTGAGCAGGCGCCGGCGCTCGGCGGGATCGGTGGTGAGCGCCGCCTTCGCGATGTTCTCGATGACGCGGTCGCGCAGGTGCGCCGCCTCCTCCACCGTCTTGAAGCCGATGCCGTGCTCGGCGAGGCCCGGCGTGGGGAACGTGCGGGTGACGGCTCCGAGCGCGAAGACGACCTGGTCGAACTCGATCGTGCGGGTGGAGCCGTCCATCGCGGCGACGGTGGCGCTGCGCTCGGCGAGGCTCACGCCGGTGATCGCGCCGCGGATCACGCGGGTGCGCTTGAGCGCGGAGACCAGCGGCACCGTGACGTGGCGCGGCTGGACGTGGCCGCCGGCGACCTCGGGCAGCAGCGGCTGGTAGGTCATGTAGGGGTTCGGCTCGACGACGGTGACGTCGATCGGCGCCTCCCCCCGTCTCTTCTCGAGGCCCCAGGCCGTGTACAGGCCGACGTAGCCGCCGCCGAGGATGAGGATGCGCGTCGTACGGGATGCCGTCATGTCCGTTCCCTTCTCGAACCCGGCGCCGGGCAGGCGGAACCGGATGGTGCTGAGGACGCTCCGACGCTACGCGGGGCGCGGCGGCCCGCACAGGGACTTGCGCGACGAGTCGGGGCCGCGCATCCTCCGCCTGCGGGCGGACGGGAGCCGCGCTACTGCAGTGCCGAGGTGAGCCGCGCCAGGTTGTCGAGCAGGGTCGAGCGGAGCGGCTGCTGCCGCCACTCGCGGAGGGTCAGCTCGCGGGAGTGCTCGCGGTAGTCCTGCTGCACCTGGCGCAGGTCCTCGACGAACTCCGAGCCGCGCACCATGAGCGAGACCTCGAGGTTGAGCGTGAAGGAGCGCATGTCCATGTTGCTCGAGCCGATCACGGCGACGTCGTCGTCGATCGTGAAGTGCTTCGCGTGCAGGATGGTCGGCTTGCGGTACATCCAGATGCGCACGCCCGCGGTCAGCAGCGTCTCGTAGTACGAGCGCTGGGCGTGGTAGACCACGGCCTGGTCGCCGATCTCGGAGACGAAGAGCTCCACGTGCACGCCCCGCCGGGTCGCCGTGGTGATCGCGTAGAGCATCGCCTCGTCGGGCACGAAGTACGGGCTGGTGATGATGATCGACTTCTGCGCCGAGTAGAGCAGCGTCAGGAACAGGCGCAGGTTGTTCTCGCCCTCGAACCCCGGCCCGCTCGGCACCACCTGGCAGTCGATCGTGTCGCGCTGCTGCAGCGCCTCCATCGGCTCCGACTCCCGCAGGAGCAGCTCGTCGGTCTCGCTGTACCAGTCGGTGATGAAGATGGCGTTGATGCCCTGCACCACCGGCCCCTCGAGGCGCACCATCAGGTCGTGCCAGTGCAGGCCGCGGCGGATGTTGCCGCGCTTGTTGTAGCTGGAGTCGACGACGTTCTGCGAGCCCATGAAGGCCGCGTTGCCGTCGACGATCAGCAGCTTGCGGTGGTTGCGCAGGTCCGGCCGCTGGTACTGCCCGCGCCACGGCCGCACGGGGAGCATGTACGACCACGAGGCGCCCGCCCGCTCGAGGGCGCGCAGCCGGCGGTGGGTGCCGCTGTAGTAGCCGGGCACGCGGATCGACGCGATGTGGTCGAGGAGGATCCGCACCCGCACCCCGCGCGCCACCGCGCGGTCGAGCGCGTCGAAGAAGGGCGCGGTGGTCGAGTCGGCGGCGAGGATGTAGAACTCGCAGTGCACGTAGCGGCGGGCGCGGTCGATCTCGGCGGCCATCGCGCGGATGGTCTGCTCGTAGTCGCCCTGGAGGCGCGCGTCGTTCCCGCCGACCAGCGGCATGGCGCCGAGGTTGCGGTTGAGGGTGACCACCGACTCCAGCCACTGCGGCCACGGGTGCTCCCGGGCGACGCGGTCGATGCCGTCGGTCGACTCCAGGATGAACCGGTTGATCTCCTGCTGCTTCCGGCGGCGCTTGCGCGGCAGCCGGTAGCTCCCGATGAAGAGGAACAGCAGGATGCCGACGTACGGGATGAGGAAGATCGCCATCAGCCAGGCGAGGCCGGTGGTCGGACGACGGTTCCGCGGCACGACGATCACGGCGATCACGCGGACCACGAGCTCGACGACCACGGCCGCGATCGGGAGGATCACGGCCCAGTCGGGTGCGGGCACCGCGCCTCCTCGTTCGTCGTGCGGAGCCGCTCAGCGGGCGCGGGAGGCACCCGCGCGGCGGCGGTGGTCAGGAGGCGTCGCGGGGAGGCAGGCCGCGGCGCTCGCGCTCGCGGGCCTCGATGCGGTCGTACGCGCGGCGCTCGTTGCGGTCCGAGCGGATGAGGGCGCGCATCACGAACCAGAAGATGGCTCCGACCGTGATCGTCGGCACGAGGGCCCACAGCCCCTGGTTCCACAGCTCCCAGTCCATGCGGCGATCCTACCCGCGGCACCGGCGCGGGAGCCGTGAGCCCGGAGGCCCGTGCGCCCAGCGGCCTTCGCGGGCGCTGGGCGCTACTGGCTCTCGACCGACTTGTTCAGCGCCGCGGCATCGGAGTTGAGGCCCTCCAGCTCCGAGCGCAGGCCGTCGTACACAGCGATGTCCGCGTCGATGGCGGCGCGGGTGGCGTCGACGGCCTGGCTGCGGGCGAGCAGATCGGCGCGCTCCGTCTCGAACTCGGCCGTCGATCCGAAGTCGCCGCTGTCGGCGCGCGAGTTGAAGTCGTCGATCTCGACGTTGAGCGCGTCGTACTCGGCGTTGTTCGCGTCGACCCGCGCCGTGAGGTCCGCGTACATCGTCTCGATCCGGGAGACCAGGTCCTCGATGCGGTTCTCGAGATCGGTGAAGACCGCCTCGTAGCGGGCGTTCAGGCCCACGACGACGGAGCGGTCGTCGAAGAACTCGGCGTAGTGCGCCTCGAGCGCCGGCGGCAGGTCGGCCACCTCGGTCCCCAGGATCGAGTGCAGCTCGTTGACGCGCTCGCCGAGGCCGCCGGTGCGGTACAGCTCGAGGCGCTCGGCGATCGTGCCGTCCTGAGGGAGGGTCTCGTACGCGGCCTCGAGCTCGTCGCCCAGCTCGGCCTGCTCCTCCGCGTCGAGCCGCACCCACGCGGCGTGCAGCATCTCGTGCGCCGCCGTCACGTCGCGGATCCCGTCGAGGTCGGGGTTGGCGACGTCCGAGATGTAGATGCTGGTGCCGGTGTAGCAGCCGAGGACGATGTCGTCGGAGGCGCCGTAGCCGCAGAGGTCGTTGAAGCCGGCGGTCGGCTCGACCGACGGGCTCGACGCGTAGTAGAGGGCGCGGCCGCGGTCGGACATGGCGGTCCGCTCCGCGAAGCCGGCGATCGTGGGGTCGGGCGTGAACGCCTCGGCCGCCCGCCGGTCGGCCAGCGCGGTGCCGACGTCGCCGGAGGAGGTGAGGACGCTCGCGGCGACCGCGGTCCCCACTCCGAACTGCGCGATCGTGAGGACGCCCGCCGCGACGGCCGCGACGATGCTCGATGCCCTGACCATGTCTCCCCCTCGGCTCCTGCGACCCTACTTGACGAGCGGGAACAGGATCGTCTCGCGGATCCCGAGCCCGGTGATCGCCATCAGGAGGCGGTCGATGCCCATGCCCATGCCGCCGGTGGGGGGCATGCCGTGCTCGAGGGCGCGGAGGAAGTCCTCGTCCAGGCGCATCGCCTCGTCGTCGCCCGCGGCGGCCTGGCGGGCCTGCTCGACGAAGCGCTCGCGCTGCACGACCGGGTCGATCAGCTCGGAGTAGCCGGTGGCCAGCTCGAAGCCGCGGACGTAGAGGTCCCACTTCTCGACGACGCCCGGGATGCTGCGGTGCGCGCGCACGAGCGGCGAGGTGTCGACGGGGAAGTCCATCACGAAGGTCGGACGCGTCAGGCCGCCCTTCACGAAGTGCTCCCACAGCTCCTCGACGTACTTGCCGTGCGTGGGGACGTGCACCTCGACGCCCTCGCGCGCGGCGAGGGTCTCGAGCTCGGCGAGCTCCGTCTCCGGCGTGATCGCGATGCCGGCCGCGAGCGACAGGCTCTCGTACATCGAGATGCGGTCCCACCGGCCGCCGAGGTCGAACTCGGTGCCGTCGGCCCAGGTGACCACGTGCGAGCCCGCGACGGCCTGCGCCGCGTTCTGGATCAGCTCCTGGGTGAGGTCGGCGATCGAGTTGTAGTCGCCGTACGCCTGGTAGGCCTCGAGCATCGCGAACTCGGGCGAGTGGGTGGAGTCGGCGCCCTCGTTGCGGAAGTTGCGGTTGATCTCGAAGACCCGGTCGATGCCGCCGACGACCGCCCGCTTGAGGTAGAGCTCGGGCGCGATGCGCAGGTACAGCTCGGTGTCGAACGCGTTCGAGTGCGTGGCGAAGGGGCGGGCGGAGGCGCCGCCGTGCATCACCTGCAGCATCGGGGTCTCGACCTCGAGGAACTCGTGGGAGGCGAAGGTGTCGCGGAGGGAGGCGTTCACGTGGGCGCGGGTGACGACCGTCTCGCGGGCCTGGGGGCGCACGATCAGGTCGAGGTAGCGCTGGCGCATCCGGGTCTCGTCGCCGAGCTCGTTGTGCAGGTTCGGCAGCGGCAGGATCGACTTCGCGGCGATCGTCCACTCCGACACCCACACGCTCAGCTCGCCGCGCTTGCTCGAGACGACCTCGCCCTCGACGAAGAGGTGGTCGCCCAGGTCGACGAGCTCCTTCCACGCCGCCAGCGACTCCTCGCCCACGTCGCCGAGCGAGACCATGGCCTGGATCCGCTCGCCGTCGCCGGCCTGCAGCGTCGCGAAGCAGAGCTTGCCCGTGTTGCGCTGGAACACCACGCGGCCCGCGAGGCCGACGCGCTCGCCGGTCTTCACGTCCGGCTCGATGCCCTCGTGGCGCGCCCGGACGGCCGCGATGGTGTCGGTGACTCCGACCGCGACGGGGTAGGCGCCGGCGCCGAGGTCGTCGCCCGCGAGCTCGAGCAGGCGCTCGCGCTTGGCGAGGCGGACGGCCTTCTGCTCGGAGGCCTCCTGCTGCGCGGCCCGCTCGGCGGCGGCCTGCTCGGCGGCGGCCTGCTCGGAGTCGGACTGCTCGGCGGCGGGGGTCGTGGACTCGGGGACGTCGGGGGTGTCGGCCATGAGGGGTCGCGGTGCTTTCGGTTCGGGGCGGACGGCCGCGATCAGGCGAGCAGGATCGGGGCGTTGTCGAGGAGGCGGGTGGTGCCGACGATCGCGGCGACGAGCACGAGTGCCGGGCCGCGGTGGTCGGCGTCGACCGGGAGGAGCGTCGCGGGATCCACGACGACGAGGTAGTCCAGCTTAACGAGCGGCTCGGCGTGCGCGACGGCCTCGGCGGCCTCGATCGCCGCGGCGGCACCGCGGTCCGCGGCTTCCGCGGCGGCCGCGAGGAGGCGCGGCAGCACGAGGCCCGCGCGGCGCTGCTCCTCGTCGAGGTAGCGGTTGCGGCTGGAGCGGGCGAGCCCGTCCTCCTCCCGCACGATGCCGACGCCCTCGATCTCCACGGGCAGGTCGAGGTCGCGGACCATGCGGCGCACGAGGAACAGCTGCTGCGCGTCCTTCTGCCCGAAGACCGCGACGTCCGGCTGGGCGATGCTCAGGAGCTTGGCGACGACGGTGAGCATCCCGTCGAAGTGCCCCGGCCGCGCGCGCCCCTCGTAGAGGCCGCCGACCTCGCCCGCGACGACCCGCGTCGAGGACGGCCCGTCGGGGTACATCACGGCGACTCCCGGAGCGAAGAGGAGGTCGGCCCCGGCCGCGTCGAGCAGGGCGGTGTCGCCCTCGAGGTCGCGCGGGTAGCGGTCCAGGTCCTCGGACGGGCCGAACTGCAGCGGATTCACGAACACCGACACGACGACGACGTCGGCCAGCTCGCGCGCCCGCTCGACGAGGGCGAGGTGCCCGGCGTGCAGGGCGCCCATCGTCGGCACGAGCGCGATGCGCCGACCGGCCCGCCGCGCCTCCTGCAGCCGCTCGCGGAGGTCGCCGATGCGGTGGACGGTGCTGATCACCCGACGATGCTACCGGCGGGCCCGCGACCACCGGGGGCCCTCGGCACGGAGACGCCGTGCTCCTCCGCGAGGCACCGCCTCCCGAGCGGCGTCCCACCCGGGAGCGGCGTCTCGAGCGGCGCCGCCCGTCAGCCCGCCGCGCGGCGCAGGGCGTCGTCGACGGAGGAGCGGACGAGGCTGGAGAGGAAGAAGCCCGGCTTCTCGACGCCGATGCCCGCCAGCAGACCCGCCGCCTGGTCGACGATCGCCGTCGAGAAGGTCGTGGCGGTCGAGACGGCCTCCGCGTACGCGGCGCGGTCCGACTCCGCCACGGTCACCGGCTCCCCGCCCATCTCGACCACCAGCGCCTGCGCGATCGGCAGCACCGGGCCCGGCGCCGACACGGCGAAGTAGGTCTCGGCGAGGCGCGCCAGGTCGAGGCTGGTGCCGCTGAAGGCCATCGCCGGGTGGACTGCCAGGGGGATGACCCCGGAGGCGAGCGCCGGCGCGAGCACCCCGTAGCCGTGCTCGGGCGCCGTGTGCAGCACCAGCTGGCCGGGCTGCCACGCTCCGGTCGCGGCGAGCCCCGCGACCAGGGCGGCGATCTCGCTCCCGGGAACGGCGACGATCACCAGCTCGCTGCGCTCGACGAGCTCGGGGATCGCGAGCACGGGGACTCCGGGGAGCAGCGCGTCGGCGCGCTCGCGGCCGCTCTCGCTGGTGGTGGCGATCCCGATCACGGCGTGGCCGGCCCCGGCGAGCGCGGCACCCAGCACCGGGCCCACGCGTCCGGCACCGATCACGCCGACGCCCAGGCGTCCGTCGCGGCGGTTCTCAGGCATGCGGTTCCCCCTCCGGAGCGGGCCAGTCGGGCAGGGCGGGTGCGGCCGCGCGCCGCCCCCACTGGTGGCTCGCGTCGCGGTCGGCGGCCCGCACTCCGGCCGTCGCGAGGCTCTCGAAGAAGGCGAGTCCGTCGGCCGCGCTCATCACCGGCACGAGCGGAGTGACGGGGCCGGCCACCGTGTGCACGCGCGCCGAGGCCAGCCCGAGCAGGCGCTGGAGCGGTCCCTGCTGAACCCCGACGCTCTGCATCCGCGCCAGGGGCACCACGGCGACCCGCCGCCAGACCGCTCCGCTGCGCAGGATCGCGACCTCGTCCGTCAGCCGGTACCCGGTCCTCCGGAACGAGAAGGGGCGGAGCCACACCGCCGAGCGCGGCGCCCGGGTGAAGCCGGCCGCGTCGCGGTGCCGGAGTGCGTCTCCGACGGGCGTCGACTCCGCTCCCTCAGCCGGTCCGGGCAGCAGGAGGGCGAGGACGCGCTCGACCGCGGCGAGGTCGCCGACGGGCAGGATCGTGGTGTTCGGCTCGCCGTTCGCCCCGCGGGAGGCCGCGTGGCCGGCGCGGTCGATCCGCACCTGCCACCAGCCGAAGGGGCGCCAGAGCAGCGGCTGAGTGATCTCGACGGCGTGGATCCGGCCGGGCGGGATCGTGTCGCTGCTGGTCGAGAGCACGCCGTAGCCGACCCGCACGCCGTCGGGCGTCGCGGCGATCGAGTACCGGAGCGAGCGCACGAACTGGCGGACGTAGTAGCTGCCCGAGCCGATCAGGCCCGGCAGGATCGCGAAGAGCACGTAGGGCGAGCCGTAGACGGCGACGAACACCACGGCGACGACCGAGGCGGCCAGGAACAGCGTGAAGCCGCTGAAGACGAGCGAGCCGAGGAGTCGGCCCGGCGGGATCGAGACGACCGACTCGGGCGGCGTCTCGTCCTGAGGCTCACCGAACTCCTCCAGCCGGCGCGCCAGGAAGCCGCCCGCCGGAGCCGCACCGTCGACCGTCGCCTCCCGCTCGCGCACCCCGGACGCGAGCCGCAGGATGTCGCGGCGCAGGGCGTCAACCAAGCGCGACCCGAGGTACGACAGCTGGACGTTCGCGTCCTGCCCGGCCACGCTCACCTCGAGCTTCGCGGCCCCGAACAGCCGGGCGAACAGCGGACGCTGCACCGCGATGCCCTGGATGCGGTCCAGCCGCGCCCGCCGGTTGGTCCGGAAGAGCACGCCGGAGCGCACCTCGACGAGCTCGTCCGTGATGCGGAAGGTGTGCATCCGCCAGGACAGCCAGAACGCGAAGACGGCGACCGCCAGGCCCACCGCGACCGCCAGCAGCGCCCAGCCGACGAGACCGCGGCGCAGCAGCTCGTCGACCGGATCGCCGCTCTCGTACCCCTCCGGCCCGGGCAGGAACAGCTCGACCAGGCGCTCGCGGAGGTTCGTGATCACGATGCCGAGGACGACCAGCAGGCCGATCCCGCCCTTGAGGACCGGTGTCGCGGGGTGCAGGCGGTGCCACTCCCCGTCGGCGAGGTCCGTCTCGACGGCGCGGAGCTCGGTCACAGGCCGGCCCGGCGCGACTCGGCGAGCTCGACCAGGCGGTCGCGGAGCTCCTCCGCGTCCTGCTCGGCCAGGCCCGGGATGCTGACGCCGGTGGCCGCGGCGGCGGTGACGAAGCGGAGGTCGGCGAGGCCGAGCGCCCGGGCGAGTGGCCCGCGGTTGACGTCGATGAGCTGCATCCGCCCGTACGGCACCGACACGAAGCGCTGGAACATGATGCCGCGGCGGAAGAGGAGGTCGTCCTGGCGCAGGAGGTAGCCGTAGGCGCGCGCACGGCGCGGGGCCACGATCAGGAGGGTCACCGCGAGTGCGGCCGCGGCGGCCAGCGGGATCCAGCCCCACGGCAGGCCGATCAGCATCAGCACCACGGGCACGGCGAGCAGCAGCACGCTCGACACGACGGCCGACACGATCTCGACCGCGACGTACCGGGGCGAGACGCGGCGCCACTCCCCCGTGATGTCGAGGCGGTCCCGCCGGCGTCCCCTCGCGTCGCGGCGGGTCGTCGGCGACGCGTCCTCGGGCTCGGCGGGCATGGCGTCGTCCTCACTGCCCGCGGCGATCCGGGCGTCGGCGTCAGGCGTGGTTCACCTCGCCGACGGCGCTGTCGTCGTCGTCGCTCGGCGGGATGGTGCACAGATGCTCGGCGACCAGGCCGGCCACCAGCAGGACGAGCGCACCCACGATGGTCGCGACGTCCTGCCACACGGAGCCTAGCGAAGGGATCGCACGGCTCAGCAGGTACACCAGGATGCCGCCGGAGGCTCCGAGCAGCAGAGCACCGACGTGGCTGGACGCCTTCGCCAGCACCACGACGCGCATCGCCCGGAACGGATCGATGGCCCGGCGCAGCGTGCCCTTCGTGGCGCGGTGGATCGGCACGGCGAAGCCGAGCACGAGGGCGGCGACCACGATCAGGGTCAGCGGAACCGTCAGCGGCGGGATGAGCACGGGGCGGCCGGCGGCGGCGATCGCGAGGTCGAGGAGGAACCCCGCGACGGCCCCGGCGAGGCCGAGTCCGAGCAGGGTGCTGATGCGGGTGCGCCTCACGGGGTCCTGCTCTCGGGGTCGGCGGTGCTGCCGCGGGCGGAGTCGCGCCCAGGCCAGGTCAGCCCGGCCGGGTGGTCGGTCACGCGGTCGGTCGCCCGTGCGCGCAGCTCGGCCACGGGTCCGGCTCCGGGAAGGACCGCCGCCGGCTCGGCGTCGAGCCAGGGCTCGAGCACGAAGGCCCGCTCGGCCGCCCGCGGGTGCGGGAGGGTCAGGTGCGGGTCGTCGCGGAGCACGCCGCCGACCGCGATCACGTCGATGTCGAGGGTCCGGTCGCCCCAGCGCTCCTCGCCCTCGCCGCGGATCCGGCCGCCGGCCGATTCGATCGCCGCCGTCGCCGCGAGCAGGTCGTCGGGCTCGAGGACGGTCGAGCCGGTCACGACCGCGTTGAGGTACCCGGGCGCGTCCTCGTCGACGCCCTCGGGCTTCCACGCGGGCGACTCGACGACCTTGGACACCGCCTCGATGCGCAGGCCCGGCGTCGTGGCGAGGGCCCGCAGCGCCTCCTCGAGGTGCGCCAGGCGGTCGCCGAGGTTGCTGCCGAGCGCGAGCACGACGTGGCGCACCGGGCGGACGCGCTCCTGCCGTGGCCTCACGAGCGGGTCCTCGTGATCTGCACGGCGACGTCCTCGAACGGCAGCGGGATCGGCGCGTCCGGCTTGTGGACGGTGATGCGGACGACGTCGGCGGCGGCGAAGCCCAGGGCGACCCGGGCGAGGCGCTCGGCCAGGGTCTCGATGAGGTCGACCGGGTCGCGGGTCACCGCGTCGGCCAGGGCGATCGCGAGCTCGCCGTAGTGCACCGTCTCGGCCAGCGCGTCGTCCTCGGCCGCCGGCGCGGTGTCGAGCCAGACCGTCGCGTCGATCACGAAGTCCTGTCCGTTCTCGCGCTCGAAGTCGAAGACGCCGTGGTGCGCGCGCACGCGCAGCCCGGTGAGGGTGATGGAGTCGCGCACGGCGAGGGCGGCGGGGTCGATCGCGGTCACGGGGTCTCCTCCTGGAGTCGGGCGGCGAGGGCCAGGGCACGGGCGGACGAGCGGACGTCGTGGACCCGGACGCCCCAGGCGCCGTGCTCGGCGGCGATGAGGCTCAGCATGGCGGAGACCTCGTCGCGCTCGGCGGCCGGGGCGCCGGCGGGGGCGAACGGAGCGAGGAACCGCTTGCGCGAGTGGCCGACCAGGACCGGGAAGCCCAGCGAGACGATCGCGTCGAGCCCGGCCAGCAGCGCCCAGTCGTGCGCGCCGACCTTCGCGAAGCCGAGGCCGGGGTCGAGCAGGAGGCGGTCGTCCCGGATCCCGGCCTCACGGGCGGCGTCGACGCGGCGCTCGAGCTCGCCGCGGACGTCCGCCACCACGTCGCCGTAGGAGGCGAGAGCGGTCATGCCCGCGCTGTGCCCGCGCCAGTGCATCGCGATGTAGACGGCGCCGCGCTCGGCGACGAGCGCGAGCATCCGCGGATCGGCGAGGCCGCCGGAGACGTCGTTGACGACGACGGCGCCGGCATCCAGGGCGGCCTCGGCCGTGGCGGCGCTCATCGTGTCGATGCTGACGCGCACCCCCTCCGCGGCGAGGGCGCGGACGACGGGCAGCACGCGGCCCTGCTCGGCGGCGGAGTCGACGCGCGCCGCACCGGGGCGGGTGCTCTCTCCGCCGACGTCGACCAGGTCCGCGCCGAACGCGGCGGGCCCGTCCCCGGCGGGCCGGGTCAGGTCGAGGCCGTGACGGACGGCGTCGTCGACGGACAGCCAGCGTCCGCCGTCGCTGAACGAGTCCGGAGTGACGTTGAGGATCCCGAGGAGCGCGGCGCGGCCGGTCGGCGTGAGGTCGGCGACGGTGGTGGCCACGTCACTCCCCCCGCGCGGCGCCGATCAGCGCGATGATCTCGGCGCGGGCGGCCGGGTCGGCGAGGGAACCGCGGGCGGCGACCGTCACGGTCGAGCTCGCGGTCTGGCGCGGCCCGCGCATCCGCACGCAGCCGTGCTCGGCGTCGACCACGACGAGCACTCCCTCGGGAGCGAGGCCCTGCTCGAGCGCGTCGGCGATCTGCTCGGTCATCCGCTCCTGGATCTGCGGTCGCGACGCGACCGTCTCGACCACGCGCGGCAGCCGGCCGAGGCCGACGACCCGCTCCTGCGGCCGGTAGGCGATGTGCGCGACGCCGAGGAACGGCAGGAGGTGGTGCTCGCAGACGGAGCGGAAGGCGAGGTCGCGCACGATCACCGTCTGGTCGAGCGGCGACTCCTGGCCGCCCTCGACCACCGCGAACGTCTCGGTCAGCTGGGCCGCGGCGTCGTCGTCGAACCCGCCGAAGAACTCCTCGTACGCCTCGGCGAACCGCCGCGGCGTGTCGAGGAGTCCCTCGCGGCCCGGGTCGTCCCCGATGGCCGCGAGGATCTCGGCGACGGCCGCCTCGATGCGCGCCTTGTCGACGGGCACGCGCGCGCTACGCCGTCGCGGGGCGCGGGTTGATCAGCGGCGGGCGCTTCGGCGCGACCTCGTCGGCACCAGCGGAGGAGACTCCCCCGTCGGTCGCACCCGAGTCGATCGGCGCCTTGGCGACCGGGACCGCGATGGGCGGCAGGTCGGACAGGGGGCGCTTGTCGCTCGAGAGCCACTGCGGGCGCTCGTCGATGCGGCGGACGTCCTTGAAGATCTCGGCCAGCTGGTCGTGGTCGAGCGTCTCCTTCTCGAGCAGCTCCATCGCGAGGCGGTCGAGGATGTCGCGGTTGTCGTTGATGACCTGCCACGCCTCGTCGTGCGCCTGCTCGATGAGCTGGCGCGTCTCGGCGTCGACCGTCTCGGCGATCTGCTCGGAGTAGTCGCGCTGGTGGCCCATGTCGCGGCCGAGGAACATCTCGCCCGACGACTGGCCGAGCTTGACCGCTCCGACGTTCGCGGACATGCCGTAGTCGGTGACCATCTTGCGGGCGATGGAGGTCGCCTTCTCGATGTCGTTCGACGCTCCGGTGGTGGGGTCGTGGAAGACGATCTCCTCCGCGACGCGGCCGCCCATCGCGTACGTGAGCTGGTCGAGGAGCTCGTTGCGGGTCGTGGAGTACTTGTCCTCCAGCGGGAGCACCATCGTGTAGCCGAGGGCGCGACCGCGCGGAAGGATCGTGACCTTGGTCACGGGGTCGGTGTGGCGCATCGCCGCCGCCGCCAGAGCGTGTCCGCCCTCGTGGTAGGCGGTGATCAGCTTCTCCTTGTCGCGCATGACCCGCGTGCGGCGCTGCGGCCCCGCGATGACGCGGTCGATGGCCTCGTCGAGCGCGCGGTTGTCGATCAGCTGCGCGTTGGAGCGGGCGGTGAGCAGTGCGGCCTCGTTGAGGACGTTGGCCAGGTCGGCGCCGGTGAAGCCCGGGGTCTTGCGGGCGACGACCTCGAGGTCGACTCCGCCGGCGAGCGGCTTGCCGCGGCCGTGGACCTCGAGGATCCGCTTGCGGCCGAGCAGGTCGGGGGCGTCGACGCCGATCTGGCGGTCGAAGCGGCCCGGACGCAGCAGTGCGGGGTCGAGGATGTCGGGGCGGTTCGTCGCCGCGATCAGGATGACGTTCGTCTTGACGTCGAAGCCGTCCATCTCGACCAGCAGCTGGTTGAGGGTCTGCTCGCGCTCGTCGTGACCGCCGCCCATGCCGGCGCCGCGGTGACGGCCGACGGCGTCGATCTCGTCGACGAAGATGATGGCCGGCGAGTTCTCCTTCGCCTGCTGGAACAGGTCGCGGACACGGCTCGCGCCGACGCCGACGAACATCTCGACGAAGTCCGATCCGGAGATCGAGTAGAAGGGGACGCCCGCCTCGCCCGCGACCGCGCGCGCCAGCAGGGTCTTGCCGGTGCCGGGAGGGCCGTAGAGCAGGACGCCCTTCGGGATGCGGGCGCCGACTGCCTGGAACTTCGCGGGCTCCTTGAGGAACTCCTTGATCTCGTGCAGCTCCTCGATCGCCTCGTCGGCGCCGGCGACATCGCCGAACGTGACCTTGGGCGACTCCTTCGAGACGAGCTTCGCCTTCGACTTGCCGAACTGCATGACGCGGTTGCCGCCGCCCTGCATGCCCGAGAGCATCAGCCAGAAGAACGCGCCGATCAGCAGGATGGGGAGCAGGAAGCCGAGAGCCGAGAGGAACCAGTTGGTCTGCGGGACCTCGTCGTTGTAGCCGGTGCTGCCGAGATCGGCCGCGGACACCGCGTCGACGACCTCCGCGCCGCGAGGGGCCACGTAGTAGAACTGCACCTGCGTGCCGTTGTCGCCGTCGGCCTGCTTGAGCGTGAGATCGACGCGCTGCTCGCCGTCCACGATCTTCGCCGAGTCGACCTTGCCGTCCTTCAGGAGGTCGAGACCCTCCTGCGTCGTGACCGGCCGGAAGCCGGACATGGTGATCAGCGAGGAGCCGATCCACACCGCGACGATCGCCAGGACGACGTAGAGGATGGGACCCCGGAAGATGCGCTTCACGTTCATGCTTGTTGCGGGTGCGACACCCGGCGCCTTTCTGACGAGGAGATTGTGCCTGCCAGGCTACCTCCCGCACTCTGAGCGCCGCCCACGCGTTCGCCGTGGGCCGAACGGCCGCGGGCTGTGTGGTCTGGCGGGGATGCGGCGGGCCGCATCCCCGCGCGCGGTCGGCTTCGCGACGGGGTGCGTTCCGCAGAGCGGGTCTCGTCGGACTGCCGGGAAACGCTGACACGCGTTTCCCGGTCCGCGTCCTCTGCCTTGCGGGTGGAGGCGGGTGCTTCACGGGCAGGGCGCGCCGCGAGAGCGCAGGAGTTGTCGCACTCGAGCTCGACAGCGACAACTACTGCGGTCTCGGGGGGCGCTGGCGTCCGAGCGGGGCGTGCCGCGAGAAGGGGCAGCAGGCGCGGACCGGGCAGGCCGGGCCCGCCCGGCCCGGGTCAGGCCGACTCGAGGAGGGGCTCCGGGTCGCGGAGGACGGGCACGAGGCCGCGGCGGCGGCGGGCGGCGGCCAGCACGGTCACGGCGAGCGCCCCGACCAGCCAGAGCACGAGCACCAGGACCGCGTGCGCGACTCCGATGCTGCCGCCGGCGATCAGCGAGCGGAACGCCTCCACCGTCCAGGTCAGCGGCAGCACGCCGTGGATCGCCTGGAAGAACGCGGGCGCGGTCTCGACCGGGTAGGTTCCTCCGGCCGAGGACAGCTGCAGCACGATCATCAGCAGCGCCAGGAACCGGCCCGGGGCGTCCAGCAGCGCGATCAGCGCCTGGTTGATCGCCACGAAGGTGAGGCTCGTGAGCACGGCGATCCCGATCAGCCCGGGCAGGTTCGACGCCTCGACGCCCACTCCGAAGCGGATGACGAGCGCGGCCAGGACGCCCTGGGCGACCGCCATCAGCGCGCCGGGCAGGTAGCTGCGCAGCGCGCTGACCCAGGCGGGCCGGCGCGCGGCGAGGAGGCGGGAGCTGAGCGGGGCGCTCATCAGGTAGAAGGCGAGCGCGCCGACCCAGAGCGCGAGCGCCATGAAGTAGGGGGCGAGGCCGTAGCCGTAGGACGGCACGCGGTTCATCCGCTCGGCGTCGATCCCGACCGGGGCGGCCGCGACGATGCTGAGCTCCTGAGCCTGCTCGCCGGTGTAGGTGGGCACGTCGTCCGCGCCGTCCGAGAGCTTCGTGTCGAGGGTGCGCGATCCCGAGGCGAGCGAGTCGATCCCGTCGGCGAGGTCCTGCGAACCGGTGGCCGCGTCAGCCGAGCCGGTCGCGGCGGTCTCGGCGCCGTCCGCGAGGTCCGAGGCGCCCGTCGCGAGGGCGGCCGTCCCGGAGGCGAGGTCGGAGGCGCCGGCGGCCGCGGACGCGATGCCGCTGGTGAGCGGGCCGACCGCGCCGGAGAGGGTGTCCACTCCGCCGGCGACCTGCGCGGCTCCGCCGTCGAGGGTCGCAGCTCCCTGGGCGAGGGCCTGCGCACCGGTCTGCAGCTTCTGGGCGCCGTCGGCGGCGGAGGTCGCCCCGGTGGACAGAGCGGCGGTGCCGGTCGCGAGGTCGGCGGCTCCGCCCGAGACCGTGGCGGCACCGGCGGCGAGCGCCGTCAGTCCGCTCCCGTCGTCGCCGACGAGCGCGGTCGCACCGGAGGCGAGCGTCTGCGCGCCCGCGTCCGCCGAGGCGGCTCCGCCCGCGAGAGCGGCCGCACCCTGCTCGAGGGCGGTCAGCTCGGCCACGCGCTGGGCGTCGGACAGCGAGTCGTACCGCGAGAGCAGGGAGGCGAGGCCGGAGTCGACTCCGGTCGCTCCGGTGGCGAGTTGCGGAGTGGCGGTCGCGAGCGCTCCCGCGCCGGTCGCGAGCTGCTGGGCTCCTGCGAGGGCCTTCCCCGCTCCGTCGGAGAGGGAGGCGGACCCGGTGGCCAGCGCCGCGGCACCGGATGCCGCCGAGACCGCGCCGTCCTTCAGGGTCGACGTCCCCGCGGCGAGGTCGGTGGCGCCCGAGGCGAGCGACGCCGCTCCGCCGTCGAGCTGCTGGGCGCCGGCGGCGACCGTGCGGGCTCCCGTGTCGAGCGCCGCCGCCTGGTCGGGCAGCTGCCCGGTCCCGCTCGCGATCCGCTGGAGTCCCGACGAGAGGTCGGACGCTCCGGAGGCCGCGCTCCCCGTGCCCGAGCGGAGGGAGTCGGCGCCGGTCGCCAGCTGCGCGGTGCCGTCCTGCAGCTGCGCGAGCCCGACGACCAGCTCGGAGGAGCCGGACGCGGCGGTCCCGGCGCCGTCCGCCAGCTGAGCGGCGCCGTCGGCCGCCTGCTCGAGGCTCGAGTGCACGTCGGTGAAGCCGAGGTAGACGTTCTCGAGGTAGGTCGCGCCGACCTTCTCCTCCAGCGTCTTCGTCACGGTGGTGCCGATGGTGGAGGCGATGTTGCCGACGATCAGGTTGGCCGCGTCGTTCGTCTCGATCGACAGCTTCGCCTGCACGGCCGCGGCGGGGTCGTCGCCGCCGACGGAGGCGACGTCGGCCGAGAAGCCGGCCGGCACCGTCAGCACGGCGAGGACGTCGCCGGAGGCGAGCTCGCGGGACGCCTCGTCGGCACCGGTCGCCGTCCAGGCGAAGTCCGAGCCGGACGTGTCGGTGGTGAGCTGCTCGGTCAGGTCGTCGCCGAGGGCGAGCGCGGAGCCGTCCGAGGCGGTCGCGCCGGTGTCCTCGTTGACGATCGCGGCGGGCACCGTGCCGAGGTGGTGCGTGGGATCGAGGTTGGCCGAGGTCAGCAGTCCCGCGTAGATCAGCGGGATGAGCGCGATCGCGGCGAAGACGACGACGAGGCGCGGGTTCACGGCGCGCAGGGCGCGGCGGAGCGGGGAGGTGGTCATGGTCCTTCTACTTCGTGGAGTGCAGGGCGGCGAGCCGCGGCGAGGCGACTCCGGTGACGAGGAGCTCGGCGATGTCGGCGGAGGCCGAGGCCGCGGGACGGCGGGCGTCGCCGTCGAGGAGCCAGCCGACGACAAGCCAGGTGGTGCCGGCGGCGAGGAGGACGGCGAAGCGCTCGACGCGTGCGTGGTCGCCGCCGCCCGATCCGCGCTCGGCGAGGGGCGAGAAGGCGAGGAGCCGCTGCGCGAGGAACGCGACGACCGACTCCTGCACGGCGCGGGCCGTGCCTCCGCTCAGCACGCGGCGGTAGAAGTCGGCGTGCACGAGCAGGCCCTCGAGGAGCCCGCGGACGATGCGGGGGACCGCGCCCTCCCAGTCGGCGGGGGCGGTGCCGGGAGCGACGTCGCCGAACAGCGCGTGCATCCGCTCCACCGCGGCGGCCTCGATCAGGGACGGCACATCGCCGAAATGCTGGTAGAACGTGGGGCGGCTGACGCCCGCGGCGCCGCAGAGCTCCGTGATGGAGGGCTGGTCGTCGCCCGGGCGGTCGAGGGCCGTCGTGATCGCGGTGAGCAGGAGCTCGCGCGAGCGGGTGAGCCGCGGATCGGTCACGGGGTCCTTCTTCCCGGCGCGAGGAGCGCCTTCTTTACGTCCGTCAGATAACTTACAACCGTAAAGAAGAGCGCGCAAGCGTCAGGAGGAGGGCGGCTCCGGGAGCAGCGTCGCGATGGCGGACGTGTCGACGATCACCGAGTCGTGCGGAGTCAGTCCCGGGCTCCGCGGCGTCGGCACCGGCAGGCGCACGAGCAGGGCGCCCGGATCCACGCCGAAGCGCCCGGAGCGGGTGCGGCCGACCGGATCGCCGTCCAGCTCGGCGAGCACCGGCTGGTCGAGCTCGAACGAGAACTCGCGGCCGGGCCACTGCCGGAGGGAGGCGAGCCCGTTGCGGTTGCCGGTCGCGACATCCAGCGCGAGGCCGAAGCGCCGACGCAGCAGCACCAGCTCCAGGTCGCCGTCGTCGAGCACCGCGCCCGCGGCCAGCTCGATGTTCGCCACCACGGAGCTGCAGTTGCAGGCCAGCACCATGAAGCAGCGCTGCGGAGGCTCCTCCGCGCCGTCGATCGTGAGGGTCACCTCGAATCCGGCCTTGAACATCGCCGGCGCCCCCGCCGCGAAGTAGGCGCCCCAGCCCACCCGCTTCTTCAGCTCCTCGTCCGTCTTGTCCATGATCTCGGCGTCCAGGCCCACCCCGCCCATCACCATGAACACCCGCTCCTCGCCGTCGTCGAACGCGGCCGTGCCCACGTCGATCGCGCGGTCCTGCCCGAGCAGGGCGATCTCGACCGCCTCGGGCAGCGAGCCGAGCGGGATCCCGAGGTTCCGCGCGAGGAGGTTGCCCGTGCCGCTGGGCAGCAGGCCGTAGGGGACGCCGGTCCCCCGCAGCACCGTGGCGACGGCGCGGACGGTGCCGTCGCCTCCCATCGAGCAGACCAGGTCCGGGCCCGCCTCGAGTGCGGCGCGGGCCGCGGCGGCACCGGAGTCGCCCGGGCTGGTCTCGAACCAGAGCGGCTCGTTCCAGCCGTGGCGGCGCGCGATCGTCGCGACCAGGTCCTCCGCGGCGCCGACGTCGTCGAACTTGCTCGGGTTGATCACGACGGCGACGGTGCGCTTCTCGGGTGCCTTCACCCCGTCAGTCTGACGGCACCGGCGACCGGTCCAGTCGCGCTGACGCCTCCAGGGCGAGCACGGCGCCGATCTCGGCCGAGAGCGTGGCGGGCAGCGACGGAGGCGCGTCCCAGCGGGGCCCGGCCAGCAGCACGCCGCGGCGGACGCTCGAGCTCTGCAGCGCGGCGACGCTGCCGGCGACGAAGCCGCGGAGGCGGGCGGCCACCGCGGGCGCGACTCCGCTCGTCGTGGCGAGGTCGACGAGGTGCCGGTAGGCGATGCCGCCGAACAGGGCACCGTCCCCCGATCCCTGGTCGACGAAGACGCCGTCGGGGGCGAGCCGGTCCAGCAGGTCCTCGGCCGTGCGGGAGGCGTGGGCGACCAGGCGGAGGTCGGGCCGCAGGCGGTGCAGGGCGAGCGCCGCGCCGATGTACACGGCGTGGTTGTAGCTGAAGGCCCAGTCGTCGCGCGCGGAACCTCCCTCGCGGCCGATGCCGTCGGCGACGAAGCCGGTGTCGTCGTCGCGGAGGCGCACGTGCATCCAGTCGAGGGCGGCGCGCGAGAGCTCCTCCCGGCCGTCGGGCCGCAGCCGCTCCAGGCGCGCGCCGAGGATCGCGAACGGGCCGTTCGCGGGCGCGTTCTTGTAGTCCAGCTGCCGGCGGCGCCAGGCGAGGCTCGCCCCGTGGCGGAGGTTCCAGCCCTTCGCGACGGCGAAGCGCCACAGGCGGTCGGCCCGGTCGAGGAAGCGCGGGTCGCCCGAGGCCTCCCCGAGGCGGGCGAGCGCGCCACCGAGCCACATCATGTCGTCGAAGTAGCCGTTGACCAGGCGCCCGCCGTTTCGGAGGCGGATCGCGCGATGGATCCGCCGGGCCCGCTCCAGGTGCGCCTCGTCGCCCGTGCGCTCGAAGGCGTCGACGGCCGCGTCGATCGCGTGCGCGAGCCACCAGTAGTTGAACTCGAGGTCGGCCCGCAGCGAGGTCGGGTAGCTCATGTGGTAGCCCAGCAGCGGCACCGCGAAGAGCCGCTCGAGGCTCTCCTGCGCGGTGTCCGCGGGGCTACTCGTAGACGTGCGGGGCGAGGACGGCGACATCGCGGAGGTTGCGGTAGCGCTCGGCGTAGTCGAGCCCGTACCCGATCACGAACTCGTTCGGGATGTCGAAGCCGACATAGGCCACGTCGACCTCGACCTTGGCGGCCGCGGGCTTGCGGAACAGCGCGCAGATCTCGACGGACTCGGCGCCGCGGCTGCGGAGGTTGCCCTGCAGCCACGAGAGCGTGAGGCCGGAGTCGATGATGTCCTCGACGATCAGCACCTTGCGGTTCGTGATGTCGGAGTCGAGGTCCTTCAGGATCCGCACGACGCCGGAGGACTTGGTGCCGCTCCCGTAGGACGAGACGGCCATCCAGTCCATGACGATGTCGAGCTTGAGCTCGCGGGCCAGATCGGCCATCACCATCACGGCGCCGCGCAGCACCCCGACGATGAGCAGGTTCTCGCCCGCGTAGTCGCGCTCGATGGCGCGGGCCAGGGCGCGGATCCGCTCGTGGATCTCGGCCTCGGTGTAGAGGACCTCGGTGATGTCGTCGGCGATGTCGGCTGCTTCCACCCGGCCACTCTACGGGTGACCGGCCCCCGTCTCCCCTCCGCGAGACTCCGCTCTCGTACACCTCCGTCGGCGAGTCGCGTGCCGGAGCGGCATCTCGCGGGGAGGGGTCGGGCGCCCCGCGAGATGCCGCTCCGGCACGCGACTCGCCGACGGAGGTGTACG
>NZ_PSVF01000060.1:0-5080 GCF_002931975.1 Rathayibacter sp. AY1F3
CGGGGGAGGGGGTGGGGGCGGCGCTCATTGCGGACTCCTTCGGCAGCGGTCCGACCATCCTAGAGCCCCGGTGGAGCGCTCTCTCGCCCTGGAACGCGGGACACCGCACCCCGGACGATCGTGAGGCGCCGCCTCCCCGGCCGGACACCGCGGTGAGGGCGGTGTCCGGGCGGCGGAGGCGGCGCCTCGGAGGAGAGCAGCGGAGCGCAGGACGCGGTCGGCCGGCGCTTCCCGATCAGGCCCGGTGGGCGCCGTGCCCGTCGCGGGGAGGAGCGGTGCGGATCGAGTCCGTCCGGACGTCCGGCTCGATGCTGCCCGCGGCCAGGTCGGCCCCGGCGCGCGCGGCCAGCTGCGGGTCCGTGCGGCGCAGCTCCTCCGCGCTGTCCTCGGCCGCGAGGTCGTGCGCCTCCTGCATGGCCGACTTCGCCCGCAGCGGCGGGGTCTTGAGGAACCACGAGAGGACGAAGGCCAGCAGGACCACGCCCAGCGCGACCTGGAACACGGTCACGGTCGCGTCGTTGAACCCGGTCAGGAACGGGGCCGACAGGGCGCGGTCCGCGGTGTTCAGGAACGACGTGTCCCCGTCGAGCGCGGAGCCGATCGCGGCGGTGTCCTGCGACTGCAGCAGCTTCAGGATCCCGGCGTTGGCCGGGTCCGCGGCGACGGCCGGATCGGTGACGGCCCGCTGCAGATCCGCCGCGAGCGCCGGGTTCTTGAAGGCCGCGGCGATGGTGTCGGGGATCCGGCTGAACAGCACCGAGAAGATCACGGCGGTGCCCAGGGTGCCGCCGATCTGGCGGAAGAACGTGGAGGCGCTGGTCGCGACTCCCATGTTCGCCACGTCGACCGAGTTCTGCGAGGCCAGGGTGAGGGTCTGCATCATCTGCCCGAGCCCGAGGCCCAGCATCAGCATCCCGCCCATCATGAAGATCACCGGCTTGTCGATCGTCACGAAGGTGAAGTAGAAGAACGCGGCCGACATCAGGAACGTGCCGACGATCGGGAAGGCGCGGTAGCGGCCCGTGCGCGAGATGATCTGACCCGAGACGATCGAGGCGATCATCAGGCCGAGGATCATCGGCAGCATCAGGAAGCCGGACTCGGTCGGCGTGGCGCCGTTCACCAGCTGCAGGTACAGCGGGATCGCCATCATGCCGCCGAACATGCCGAAGCCGACGAGGACGCCCAGCACGGTCGCCATCGAGAAGGTCGGCGAGCGGAAGAGCTTGAGGGGGATGAGCGCGTCGTCGCCCATCATCCGCTCGGCCGCGATGAAGCCGATGACGCCCAGCGCGCCGACGATGTAGCAGACCCACGCGATCGGCGAGCCCCAGCCCCACTCGCGGCCCTGCTCGGCGATCAGCAGCAGCGGTCCCGCGGCGATGACGACGAGGGAGGCGCCCCACCAGTCGATCCGCACCGAGCGCTTGCCGGCGGGCTTGGGCAGGTGGAGGAACCGCACGACGATGAAGAGCGCGACGGCGCCGATCGGGAGGTTGATCAGGAAGACCCAGCGCCAGCCGGTGATGAAGAGGATCTCGGGGGTGCCGGCGAGCAGGCCGCCGATGAGCGGTCCGACGACGCTGGAGATCCCGAAGACGGCCAGGAAGTAGCCCTGGTACTTGGCGCGCTCGCGCGGGGGCAGGATGTCGCCCATTACCGTGAGCGCGAGCGACATGAGTCCGCCGGCGCCGAGGCCCTGCACGGCGCGGAAGCCCGCGAGGCCGAGCATCGAGGTCGAGAAGCCGGCGAGCGTCGAGCCGATCAGGAACAGCACGATCGCGATCAGGTAGAGCGGGCGGCGTCCGAAGATGTCGGAGAGCTTGCCGTAGATCGGCGTCGCGATCGTCGAGACGATCAGGTAGGCGGTGGTCACCCACGCCTGCTGCGAGAGGCCGTCGAGGTCGTCCGCGATGGTGCGCATCGAGGTGCCGACGATGGTCTGGTCGAGCGAGGAGAGGAACATCCCCGCCATCAGCCCGAAGATGACGAACAGGATCTGCCGGTGCGACATCACGGCGCCGGACGGCGTCGAGGTCGGAGCGGATGGAGCGGAGGCGGAGTCGGCCACGGTGGTCCCCTTGTCTGGCGGACGCGTCCAGGCACGGCGATCCGCCGCAAACGTTGCGTGCTGCGCAAAGTTACACCGCGTGCGGAGAGCGCGACAGAGCGTCCGGCGAGCCTGAACGGGATCTCAGGGCCGCCGTGCCGGGGCCGTGCATCAGGCCGGAGCGGGGACCGCCTCGTCCGCCCAGCCGGCCTCACGGAGCGCTGCCCGGGCTTCGGCTCGGGCCGAGTACGGCGTGCGCACGCCGAGGATGTCGCGGTAGTTCTGGTGCCCAGGACCGGCCCAGAGGATGGCGTCGCCCTCGTGCGCCAGGGAGACGGCGACGCGGATGGCGCGCTTGGGGTCGTCGACCTCGTGGATCTCGGCGTCCGGACGTGCGGCGCGGGCGGCGTCGACGAGGGTGCGCCGGATCGATGCCGGGTCCTCGAAGCGCGGGTGGTGGTCGGTGACGACCAGCACGTCGCTGCCCAGGACGGCGGCTTCGGCCATGGCCGGGCGCTTGAGCGCGTCCCGGTCGCCGTCGGCGCCGAACACCATGACCACGCGGCCGGGAGTGACCTCGCGGACGGCCTCCAGTGTGCGCGCGAAGGCGTCGGCGCTGTGTCCGAAGTCGACGTACACCGTGGGGCCGCGCTCGCCCGAGACGCGCTCGGTGCGGCCGGGGAGGGAGGCGTCCACTCCGCCGTCGCGGTGGAGCGCAGCGCGGATCTCGCCGATCGGCCGACCGGACTCGATCAGCATCACGATCGCCAGCCCGGCGTTGGCGGCCATGTGGGTGCCGATGATCGGCACGGAGGTCGTGATGGCGCGGCCCTCGCGGTTCCCGATCCGGAAGCGGGTGCGGCCGAACTCCTGCTCGAGCACCGTCACGGTCCAGTCGGCGTCGACGCCCGGGAGGGAGGTGATCGTGGTGACCGGCACGCCGGCGACCTCGACGAGGCGCGCGCCCGCGGGGGAGTCGAGCGAGACGACGGCCCGGCGCGCGCGATCGGGCTGGAACAGCTGGGCCTTCTCGCCGAAGTAGGTGTCCATGTCGCCGTAGTCGTCGAGGTGGTCGTGGCTGAGGTTCGTGAAGCCGGCGACGTCGAAGATCACGCCGTCGACGCGGTGGCGGGTGAGCGCCTGGGCGCTGACCTCGATCGCGGCCGCGCCGACGCCCTCCTCCTCCATGCGGGCGACGAGCGCGTGCAGCTCCGTCGCCTCCGGGGTGGTCAGGCCGCTGGTCACCGAGGTGTCGCCGATGTGGCGCTCCGCGGTCGAGCTGAGGCCGGGCACGACGCCGAGCTGGCGGAGGATCCCCTCGAGCATGTGGACGGTCGACGTCTTGCCGTTGGTGCCGGTCACGCCGAGCAGCACGGGGGAGCGCTCAGCCGTCCCGTAGACGGCGGCGGCGACGGCGCCCAGGCGGGAGCGGGGGTCGTCGACCACGAGGACGGGCAGACCGGTCGCGCGCGCGGCGTCGGCGCCCGCGGTGTCGGTCAGAACGGCGGAGGCGCCGCGGGCCACGGCCTGCTCGACGAACTCGGCCCCGTGGCGGTTGACCCCGGGCAGGGCGACGAAGAGGTCGCCGGGCTCGACGTCGGAGGCGATCAGCGTCACTCCGCTGATCTCGGCCGTCAGGCCGCCCTCGTCGCCGATCTCGAGCGTCCGAGCGAGGGCGGCGAGAGGGACGGAGGGTGCGGTGAGGGGTCGGAGCATGGGGTCCTTCCATCGACGGCTCCGTGGGGGGCCGTGCAGCCGAGGGGGCGGTCGCACGCGGAGTCGTGGCTGTCACTCAAGCTAGGGGGTCTGCTTATGTGAATCCTTAGAGGATATGCGCGACCCGCGTGGAGGGGCACGGGTGGACAGAACCGATCGCCGGTGCTTCAGCAGATGCGCAGGAACGGGTCTGTCTAGGCTCGGAGGATGACGTCGAACGAGAACGAGCCGACCGATGGGCGCCCCGTCCGCCGCCGAGCCCTGGTCATCGGGGGTGTGGCCGCCGCGGCGGGCCTGACCGCGCTGGGGGTCGGAGCCGCCATCGGGAACGGAGCGCCGGCGCCCTCGCCGACCCCCTCGACGGCGCCGCCCGCTCCGTCGCCCTCCGCCGCCGCTACCACTTCGGCGCCCACAGCGGAGCCGACCGCCACTCCGACTCCCACACCCACTCCCACCGCCTCCGGGATCGACCTCACCGCGCAGTCCGTCGACGACCCGGCGAGCACCTGGGTCGTCGTCAACAAGCTGCGGACGCTCGCGCCGGTCGACTACGTCCCCGCCGACCTGACCTTCCCCGACGTGCCCTACGTCAACCGGCAGCCGATGCGCCAGGCGACCGCGGACGCCCTCGTCCCGCTCTTCGCCGCCGCCCGCTCCGAGGCCGGCCTCTCGCTGGCGGTGCAGAGCGCCTACCGCTCCTACGACACCCAGGTCAGCGTCTACGCGGGCTGGGTGTCCTCACGCGGACAGGCGGGAGCGGATGCGACGAGTGCGCGCCCGGGGCACAGCGAGCACCAGACCGGCTGGGCGGTCGACGTGGTGGGAGCGTCGGGCGCGTGCGCGCTCGAGATCTGCTGGGGCGACACTCCGGAGGGGCAGTGGGTCGGCGCCAACGCCCATCGCTTCGGCTTCCTCGTGCGCTACAAGCCCGACACCACTCCGATCACGGGGTACGAGTCGGAGCCGTACCACCTGCGGTACGTCGGGACCCAGCTCTCCGGGTACCTGCACGACTCCGGCATCGAGACGCTCGAGCGCGTCTTCGGCCTTCCGGATGCGCCCGATTACGCGCCGGGGACCACTTCCTAGGCGGTCTAGCGATCACAGACGGACACGATCGGGCGTGACACGCGCCGCTCGTTACCGTACTGTTATTCGGAGCGCTTTCGGAGGCCCGTCTGACGGATCTCCCACCCCCGCCTGGTGACATAGCCGCTTCCCCTGCTCCCACCACGTCGACCGCCCAGCCGGTCTGGTGCTCGCTGTGCCCCGGGCGCGCACTCGTCGCATCCGCTCCCGCCTGTCCGCGTGAGG
>NZ_PSVF01000061.1:0-4925 GCF_002931975.1 Rathayibacter sp. AY1F3
CCCTCGTCCTCCCGAACTGCCCGCAGCACGTCGTCGCCTTCTACGCCGTCCTCCGGCTCGGCGCCGTGGTGGTCGAGCACAACCCGCTCTACACCCCGCGCGAGCTGCGCCACCAGTTCGAGGACCACGGCGCTCGTGTCGCGATCGCCTGGAACCGCGTCGTGCCGACGGTGCAGGACCTCCCGGCCGACCTCGGCGTCGAGACCGTCGTCGCCGTCGACCTCACGCGCGCGATGCCCGCCTCGATGCGCGCAGCCCTCCGCCTGCCGCTGAAGAAGGCCCGGGAGTCGCGCGCCGCGCTGACGGGGCCGGTCCGCGGCGCGATCGAGTGGGAGTCGCTGCTGCGCCGGCGGATCGACCCGGCGCACCCGCGCCCGGTCGCGGAGGACCTCGCGGTCATCCAGTACACGAGCGGCACGACCGGCACGCCCAAGGGCGCCGAGCTGACCCACGCGAACCTGACGGCGAACGCCGCCCAGTCGCGCGCCTGGGTGCCGACGGTCCGCCGTGGCGACTGCGTGGTCTACGCGGTGCTCCCCATGTTCCACGCCTACGGGCTGACGCTCTGCCTCACCTTCGCGATGAGCATGGGCGCGCGCCTGGTGCTGTTCCCGAAGTTCGACCCGGAGCTGGTGCTGAAGGTCGTCAAGAAGCACCCCGCCACCTTCCTCCCGGCCGTTCCGCCGATCGCGGAGCGCCTGGCGCGCAGCGCGCAGCAGCGGGGCGTCTCCCTGCGCGGCATCGAGATCGCCATCTCGGGTGCGATGCCGCTCGACCCGGCGCTGGTCGACTCGTTCGAGGCACTGACCGGAGGCACGCTCGTCGAGGGCTACGGCCTCTCGGAGACCTCTCCGGTCCTGATGGCCAACCCGGTCGGTCCGACGCGACGCGCCGGGACGGTCGGGCTCCCGCTGCCCGGCACCGACGTGCGGATCGTCGACCCCGAGGATCCCGACACGGAGGTGGCGACCGGCGAGCAGGGCGAGCTGGTCGTGCGCGGTCCGCAGGTGTTCCGGGGCTACCACCGCAAGCCCGACGAGACGGCGGCGACCTTCACCGGTGACGGCTGGTTCCGCACCGGCGACATCGCGACGATCGACGAGGACGGCTTCGTGCGCATCGTCGACCGGATCAAGGAGCTCGTGATCACGGGCGGCTTCAACGTCTCGCCGTCCGAGGTGGAGGAGGTGCTGCTCCGCCTGCCCGAGATCAAGGAGGTGGCGGTGGTCGGCCTGCCCGATCCGCGCAGCGGCGAGTCCGTGGCGGCGGCGGTCGTCCTGGAGCCGGGCGCGCAGCTCGACGTCGCGGCCGCCCGCAAGGCCGTCCGGGAGGCGCTGACCCCCTACAAGGTGCCCAAGCGGATCACCGTCGTCGACGAGCTGCCGCGGAGCATGATCGGCAAGGTCCTCCGCCGCCAGGTGAAGGCGATGCTGACCGACGAGGACTAGCCCGGAACGAGCGAGGGCCCCCGACCACTGTCCGTGATCGGGGGCCCTCTGCAACGGGGCTAGAAGCCGAAGTCGCCGCCTCCGAAGTCGCCGCCCCCGCCGAAGTCGCCTCCGCCACCGAAGTCGCCGCCGCCGGAGTCGCCCCAGCCGCCGCCTTCTCCGGCGTCCGCACCTGAGGCGTCCGCACCTCCCGCATCCGCTCCACCGTCGGCCGAGGCGTCTCCCCCGCCGTCACCGCCGGCGTAGTCGCCTCCCGCGTCGGGGAGGAACGCGCCCGCGATGGCCGAGCCGATCGCGAACCCGGCGATCGTGCCGAGCATCGAGGAGGCGAGGACGCCGCCGAAGCCCATGCCTCCGCCGCCGGAGAAGCGCCGCTCCATGAATCCGGGCTGGCGCAGCTCGCTCCGCGTGGCGGACTGGGCGAGCGTGCGGGGGTCGTCGTCCTTCGGCGCGTCGCCGACGGGGGCCCCCTCGCTGAGCTCTCGGAAGACCTGCTGGCGCTGCTCCGGGGTCAGCTGCTCGAAGGCCTCGCGGTGCACCTGCTCGATCGCCTCGGGCGGCGCGGTGCGGAGGAGGTAGCGGTAGCGCTCGATGGCACGCTCATCGTCGGTGCGCGGAGACGTCGCCGGAGGAGAGCCGTACTCGGGCCTGCGGTCCGCGGCCTGCGGCGGCGCGTACGTCGAGCGGCGTGCGCTCTCGGGCTGCTCGTCGCGGCCCAGCAGTCGGTCCAGGAATCCCATGATCTCCTCCTCGGCGCCCGACGGACGCACACCGCCACCGTAGGCCTCTCACCGCTCCGGGTGCTGAGCGTTCTCTCAGAGGCTGCTCGGAGCGGGGGCCTCGGTCATTTCTGCTTCGGGATGACCACCCACATCACGAGGTAAGCGATGATCTGCGGCCCCGGGAGGAGGCACGAGAGCACGAACAGGAGACGCACCACGAAGGGGCTCCAGCCGAATCGGCGGGCGAGACCGGCACAGACGCCGGCGATGATCCTGCCCCGACGGGGGCGCACGAGAGTAGCCATGACTCCACTCTGGCGCAGGGCGCCTGAGCGGGGCATCCGGGAAACCCCCTAGGTCTGCGAGGGAGTCCCGTCGAGCTCCTCGGGCCGGAACGCTCCGACCGAGCGGGCGAAGGCGGCGGCGCGCTCGGCGTCGGCCTCCGGCCAGACCACGTGGAAGCGCTCGAAGACCACGTCGCCGATGCCGCCCGGTGAGACGCGGGCGAAGTAGCGGCGGTGGCCGTCGAGCCAGGAGGCGCGCGTGCGGTCCCCCTCGCCCTCGGCCCAGGCGAACGCGTCGTCGACGGAGTCGAGCGGACCGGTCCGCACCTCGTCCGTCACGAGGACGACACGCGCCGCTCCCGCGCCGTCGCAGACGATCCAGTGGTCGCCCGCGACGGGCGCCCCCTCCTCGGCGAGGGACGCCGTGGCCGTCTTCACTCCGCGCCGCACGAGGCCCAGCAGCTCGTCCGCCATCGCCGTGCTGTCGCCGAACGACTCGACCGGCGGGAGCGCTTCGTCGACTCCCGGATGCGTGGAGCGGTACTCCGCCCAGAGGAGCGCCGCCGAGGCGGCGTCGGCGTCGGGGAGGGCCGTGCGCTCCGGCGCGACGGGCACGAGCGCCACGATGTTCGCCCCGGCCAGGGAGGCGGGATCGTCGGGGTGGTTGTCGGGCGTGGTGATTGTGTCGAAGGGCCAGTGCTGCTGGAGCCAGCGGCGCGCGTAGGCGTCGAGCTCCTCCTCGAGCCGCGAGCCCCGGACGGCGGGGACGACCCACCAGGAGGCCTCGGCGGAGTCGCCGCCGCCGGGCCGGACGCTCAGAGCGCCCAGCGCCTCGGTGCGGTCCGGGCCGACGAGCAGGAACGCGTGCGCTCTGCCCGCATGCGACTCCTCCTCGAGGCGCAGGAGACCGCGCACGTCGTCACCTAGGGACGCCGACGGCAAGGCGGCCGGATCGTCCCCGCGGAGGAGAGCCGCGAGCCACGGTCGCTGCTCGCCGATCACCGCGTGCAGGAGGTCCGCGTCGCTCGAGACGAGAGGACGCAGGAGGGCGCCCGCCGGCAGCTCGAGCCGCGCGGGAAGGGGCGCGTCGCCGGTTCCACCGCTCATGACCGCACCTCCCCGCGCACCGGCTCAGCCGGCCGCGCGCTCCAGGACGAGCTCGCGGACGCGGGCGGCGTCGGCCTGCCCCTTCATGGCCTTCATCACGGCACCGATCACGGCACCGGCGGCCTGCACCTTGCCGTCGCGGATCTTCGCGAGCACGTCGGGCTGCGAGGCCAGTGCCGCGTCGATCGCCTCGATGAGCGCTCCGTCGTCCGAGACGACCGCGAGTCCACGGGCGTCGACGACCTCCTGCGGGGTGCCCTCTCCGGCGATGACGCCCTGGAGGACCTCGCGGGCGAGGCGGTCGGTCAGCGTGCCGCTCTCGATCAGACCGGCGAGCTCGGCGACCTGGGCCGGGGTGACCAGGGAGGCCGGGTCCTCGCCCGCCGCGTTCGCGAGGCGCGCGATCTCCCCGGTCCACCACTTGCGGGCCGCCTGCGGAGCGGCTCCCGCGGAGACGGACTCGGTGATCTCGACCAGCAGGCCGCTGTTGGCGACGTCCTGGAACTCGAGGTCGGTGAAGCCCCACTCCTGCTTGAGGCGGCGACGGCGGTCGGCGGGCTTCTCGGGGAGCGCGGCGCGCAGCTCCTCGATCAACTCCGGGCTCGGCACGACCGGGAGCAGGTCGGGCTCCGGGAAGTAGCGGTAGTCGTCGGCGTCGCTCTTGGGCCGGCCCGCGGAGGTGCGGCCGGTGTCCTCGTGCCAGTGGCGCGTCTCCTGCGTGATCGTGCCGCCCGCGGCGAGGATCGCCGCCTGGCGCTGGATCTCGTAGCGGACGGCGCGCTCGACCGAGCGGAGCGAGTTGACGTTCTTGGTCTCGGTGCGGGTTCCGAGCTTCTCCTGGCCGATCGGGCGGAGCGAGACGTTCGCGTCGCAGCGCAGGTTGCCGCGCTCCATCTTGGCGTCCGAGATGCCGAGCGCCAGCACGATGTCGCGGATCGTCGCGACGTAGGCCTTCGCGTACTCGGGTGCGCTCTTCCCCGCGCCGTAGATGGGCTTCGTGACGATCTCGACGAGCGGGACCCCCGCGCGGTTGTAGTCCACGAGCGAGTACTCGGCGCCCTGGATGCGGCCGGTGGCGCCGCCGATGTGCGTGAGCTTGCCGGCGTCCTCCTCCATGTGCGCGCGCTCGATCGGGATCTGCACGAGCGAGCCGTCGGCCAGCTCGATCTCGACCGAGCCCTCGAAGGCGATCGGCTCGTCGAACTGCGAGATCTGGTAGTTCTTCGCCAGGTCCGGATAGAAGTAGTTCTTGCGCGCGAAGCGGCTGGACGGGGCGATCGAGCAGCCCAGGGCGAGGCCGAGGCTGATCGAGTAGCGGACGGCCTGCTCGTTCACGACCGGCAGCGAGCCCGGGAGGCCGAGGT
>NZ_PSVF01000062.1:0-3946 GCF_002931975.1 Rathayibacter sp. AY1F3
GCGGTGCTCCCTCCGCGGACCTGCGCCGACGACCCCCGCCTCTGCACTCCTGCGCCCGAGCCGACCATCGGCGGGCCCCTCACCTGAGCCCCGGCTCGCGGCCCGCCCCGCCTGCGGGGATAGTGGAGGCATGAGCAGACTTTTCCTCGGCCTCCTGACCAACGCCGTCGCGATCTGGCTCACGACCCTGGTCGTGGCGGGCGTGCGCGTCGACCCGTACGAGGAGGGCCCCGCAGCGGCGGTCCTCACGTACCTGCTGGTGGCGGTGATCTTCGGCGTCGTCAACGCCGTCGTCGGCGGAGTGGTGCGGGTGGTCGCGTTCCCCCTGTACGTGCTGACGCTCGGCCTGGTCTCGTTCCTCGTCAACGGCCTCCTGCTGCTCCTGACCGCCTGGATCAGCGGCCTCTTCGGCTTCGGCCTCGTCGTGGACGGCTTCTGGTGGGGCGTGCTCGGCGCCCTCGTGCTCGCCCTGGTGAACTGGTTCATCGGCCTCCTCCTGCGCCCCTTCCTCCGCCGCCGTCAGGACTGACACCGCGGGCTCGGCAGTCAGCATCGGCCGCGCCGCCGCCGCCCGGGAGGCGTCGCGCGCCATCGGTGGACGACGGCCGCGATCGGCCTGCTGGGGAGGAGCCGCGGTGCGCCATGATGGGCGGGTGACCCCCGACTCCCCTGCGCCCTCGGCCTTCGCCGTGTGCTTCGTCTGCACCGGCAACATCTGCCGGTCGCCGATGGCCGAGGTGGTGCTGCGCTCCCTGGCGGAGCAGGCGGGGCTCGGCTCCACGATCGAGATCAGCTCGGCCGGCACCGGCGAATGGCACCTCGGCGAGCACGCCGACAGCCGCGCCCTCGCGGCGCTGGAGCGTCACGGCTTCGACGGGGGCCGCCACCGCGCCCAGCTCTTCGACCCGTCCCGCTTCGCCGAGTTCGACCTGGTCGTCGCGCTCGACCACGGGCACGAGCGCGCGCTGCGCTCCTGGGCGCGCACCGAGGTCGACCGGCAGAAGATCCGCCGCCTGCTCGACTTCGAGCCCGGCCTCTCCCCGCAGGGCGACGTCCCCGACCCCTACTATTCCGATGCGGCGGCGTTCGACTCGGTGCTCGCGCTGATCGAGCGCGCCTGCCGGGCCCTCTTCGCCCAGATCGAACCAGGACTGCGCGGCAACCGCTCGGTCCGCCCCGACTCCACCGACGCGCGCGCCGCCCTCGCGCAGGACACCTGAGAACCGGAAGGCACCACCGCATGACCTCGCTCCCCACCCAGCCGCTGAGCCCCCTCGACGGCCGCTACAGCGGTGCCGTCTCGTCGCTCGGCGAGTACCTCTCGGAGGCGGGGCTGAACCGCGCGCGGGTGCACGTCGAGGTCGAGTGGCTGCTGGCGCTGACCGACCGCCGCCTCTTCGGCTCCGATCCCGTCGACGCGGCGACCGCCGAGGAGCTGCGCCGCCGCGCCCGCGACTTCGGCCAGCCCGAGATCGACGAGCTGGCGACCCTCGAGGCCCGCACCCGCCACGACGTGAAGGCCGTGGAGTACCTCGTCCGCCAGTGGCTCGAGGAGCTGGGCCTGGAGCGCATCGCCGAGCTCACCCACTTCGCCGCCACCAGCGAGGACATCAACAACCTCTCCTACGCGATCGTGGTCCGCCAGGCCGTCGGCGAGATCTGGCTGCCGAAGCTGCGCTCGGTCGTCGCGTCGCTCCGGGAGCTGGCCGTCCGCTACCGCGACGAGTCGATGCTCAGCCGCACCCACGGCCAGCCCGCGACCCCGACCACGATGGGCAAGGAGTTCGCCGTCTACGCGTACCGGCTCGAGCGGGTCGTCGCGCAGATCGAGGCGACGGAGTACCTGGGCAAGTTCAGCGGAGCGACGGGCACGTTCGCCGCGCACCTCGCCGCCGACCCCGGCACCGACTGGCCCGCCCTCGCGGAGGAGTTCGTCACCTCCCTCGGCCTCGTCTTCAACCCGCTGACCACCCAGATCGAGTCGCACGACTGGCAGGCCGAGCTCTACGGCAGGGCCGCGCACGCGAACCGCATCCTGCACAACATCTGCACCGATGTCTGGACCTACATCTCGCTCGGCTACTTCCGGCAGATCCCCCAGGCCGGGGCGACCGGCTCGTCCACGATGCCGCACAAGATCAACCCGATCCGCTTCGAGAACGCCGAGGCGAACCTCGAGCTCTCCAGCGCCCTGCTCGACTCGCTCGCGCAGACCCTGGTCACCTCGCGCCTCCAGCGCGACCTCACCGACTCGACCACGCAGCGCAACATCGGCGTCGCGTTCGGCCACTCCCTCCTCGCCCTCGACAACATCGCCCGCGGCCTGCTCGAGATCGACCTCGACCCGACCGCCCTCGCCGCCGACCTCGACGGCAACTGGGAGGTGCTGGCCGAGGCGATCCAGACGGTGATCCGCGCAGAGGTGGCGGCCGGCCGCTCCTCGATCACCGACCCGTACGCGCTGCTGAAGGACCTGACCCGCGGCAAGCGCCTCGGTGCCGACGACCTCGCCGTCTTCGTGCAGGGTCTCGACATCGGCGACGCGGCGAAGGAGCGCCTGCTGGCGCTGACGCCGGGCGGCTACACGGGCCTCGCCTCGTCGCTGGTCGACCGCCTGAGCTGATCCGCCGGGCAGCGAGCGCGCGGGTGCCGCCGTCCTCGAGAGCGAGCACTCCGACTCCTGCGTGCTCGCGGCGGCGCGGTCGACGGCGGCGCGATGTCGGGGGTCGCACCTAGCGTCGGCGGCATGTCAGCGTGCGCGATCGGAGGGTGCGCGTCCTCGGCCGAGACGGGCGCCCCTCTCGCGCTCTGCGCGGCGCACCTCGGGCTCGCGCACGACTGGGTCGCCCGCGAGGACGGCGTGATCGACGCCCTGCCCTCGCCGTGCGCGGCGTGCGGGTCCCGCCTGGGCGTCCGGCTCCCCTCCGCCTGGCTCTGCGCCGCCTGCGAGTGGCGGCTCGGCGATGCTCCCGACGGCGAGCTCCCGCCGCCCCGGGTCGACGTCGTCTACTACATCCGCTTCGGCGAGCGGATCAAGATCGGCACCAGCGGCAATCCCCGGCAGCGCCTCCACCGGCTCCGGCACGAGGAGCTCCTCGCGTTCGAGCGCGGCGGGCGAGCACTCGAGCAGCATCGGCACGCCCAGTTCGCCGACGAGCGCCTGGAGCGCACCGAGTGGTTCGCGCGCAGCCCCGTGCTCGACGCCCACATCGAGACCGTGCGCGCCGGGGAGCCCGACCCCTGGGCTCTGCACGGCCGCTGGCGCAGCGAGGCGCTGGCCCTGCGGCTCTGACGCGTCTGCTGCGAGCGGGCGGCTGCGACTCGCCGGTTCCCACTCGACGGTTCCCACTCGCCGGCACTGCATCCGCGGGTCCCGCTCCGCCGAGCCGGACACCGGGACGGAGCGACGGGGAGGGCGCCACGGGGACGGATCCCGGAGGACAGTCCCGCAGCCGCCGCACGACGCGCTCAGCGCCCCCAGGCGTCGACGAGCAGCGGACCGCGGACATCGCGGAGCCGGTCGACCAGACGGTCCGCCAGCGCGGCCGTGACTCCCGTGGCGACCAGGTCGTGGGGGCCGAGCGGCAGCAGCTTCCCCGTGCGGATGCGCACCACCTCCCACCCGGCGGAGCGGAGCGCGCGGTCCTTCCGCCGGTCGGCCTCCTCGCGGTGCCCGACGTGCTCGAGTCCGTGACGGCCGGTGGAGTCGTACTCGATCGCGACGCGCAGCTCGCCGAGCACCAGGTCGGGCCACGCCTCGCAGTGCTCGAAGAACGGCCGCTTCAGACGGACCGCCGTGTGCGCCGGGTCGAAGACGAGCCGCTCGGCGAGGAGTGCCCGGAGCCGGGCCTCGACGGCGGAGGCGGGAGGAGGCGCGCACCGGCTCGCGAAGGGCTCGCCGACGGGGAGGTCCGGCGTCTTCGGGCACACGCGGGCGGGCCGGGGT
>NZ_PSVF01000063.1:0-3851 GCF_002931975.1 Rathayibacter sp. AY1F3
GGGCGGCGGCCTGCGCGGGGTGGGCCGGGATCGCGGGCACCTCGGAGCCGATCGAGCCGGCTCCGGCCTGGACGGTGATGATCGCGGTGCCGACGTCGACCGTCTGGCCCTCGTCGACGAGCACGTCGACCACGGTGCCGCTGAACGGCGAGGGGAGCTCGACGAGCGACTTGGCGGTCTCGATCTCGACGAGGACCTGGTTGACGGCCACCTCGTCGCCGACCTTGACCTTCCAGGCCACGATCTCGGCCTCGGTGAGGCCCTCGCCGACGTCGGGGAGGAGGAACTGCTCTGTCATCGGGGGGACTCCTGTGGGCTCGTGCGGGCGGATGTCGCGCGCGTCAGTACGCGAGCGAGCGGTCGACGGCCTCGAGCACGCGGTCGACGTCGGGGAGGAAGAGCTTCTCGACCTTGGCGGGCGGGAAGGGGGTGTCGAAGCCGGCGACCCGGAGGACCGGCGCCTCCAGCGAGAAGAAGGCGCGCTCGGTGACGGTCGCCGCGATCTCGGAGCCGAGGCTCACGTTCGCGGACGCCTCCTGCGCGACGACGAGCCGACCGGTCCTGCGGACCGACGCGAGCAGCGGCTCCCAGTCGATCGGGGAGAGTGAGCGCAGGTCGACGACCTCGACGCTCGTGCCCTCCTCGCCGGCGAGCTCGGCGGCCTGGAGGAGGACGGCGACCATCGGGCCCCAGCCGACCAGCGTGACCTCCGTGCCCTGGCGGACGACGCGGCTGGCGTGCAGCGGCGCGGCGGAACCGCTGAGGTCGACGTCGCCCTTGGGCCAGTAGCGGCTCTTGGGCTCGAAGAACATGACGGGGTCGTCCGAGGCGATGGCCTCCTGGATCATCCAGTAGGCGTCGTTGGGAGTCGACGGGCTGACCGCGCGCAGGCCCGCGGTGTGCGCGAAGTACGCCTCGTTGCTCTCCTGGTGGTGCTCGACCGCTCCGATGTGCCCGCCGTAGGGCACGCGGATGACGACGGGCATGGTGATCGCGCCCTCGTGGCGATTGGTCATCTTGGCCAGCTGCGAGGTGATCTGGTCGAAGGCCGGGTAGATGAACCCGTCGAACTGGATCTCGCAGACCGGGCGGAAGCCGCGCATCGCGAGCCCGATCGCGGTGCCGACGATGCCGGACTCGGCGAGCGGCGTGTCGAGCACGCGCTTCGCCCCGAACTCGGCGTGCAGGCCCTCGGTGATGCGGAAGACGCCGCCCAGGGGGCCGATGTCCTCGCCCATCAGGAGGACGCGGTCGTCCTGCGTCATCGCGCGGCGGAGGCCGGCGTTGAGCGCCTTGGCCATGGACATGGACTCGAGCTGCGACCCGGTGAGGGGCGGCTGCGCGGCCGTCGTGCTGGTGTCGATCGTCATCACTCGCCTCCGAACGATTCTTCGTAGCGCTGCAGCCACGCCTTCTGCTCCTCGACGAGCACGTGCGGCTCCGAGTAGACGTGGTCGAACATGACGCCCGTGGGAGGGACCTCGAGGGCGAGGAGGCGGCGGCGGATGTCGGACGCGAAGTCCTTCGCCTCCTCGTCGACCTCGTCGAAGAAGGACTGCTCCACGCCCTCGCTCCGCAGGAACGCGGCGAAGCGGGTGATCGGGTCCTTCGCGACCCACGAGGCGAGCTCGTCGTCGGTGCGGTACTTCGTCGGGTCGTCGCTCGAGGTGTGCGCGCCGATCCGGTAAGTCAGCGCCTCGATGAACTGGGGACCGCCGCCGGAGCGCGCGTCCTGCAGGTGCTTGGCGGTGACCGCGTAGCTCGCGAGCACGTCGTTGCCGTCGATCTGCACACCGGGGATGCCGAAGCCGGAGGAGCGGAGGTAGAGGGGGCTGCGCGACTGCGTGGCCACGGGGACCGAGATCGCGTAGTGGTTGTTCTGGAGGAAGAAGACCTCGGGAGCCTGGTAGCTCGCGGCGAAGACCATCGCCTCGCTGACGTCGCCCTGGCTGGAGGCGCCGTCGCCGAAGTAGACGACGACGGCCGCGTCCTTCTCGGGGTCGCCCGTGCCGGTCGCTCCGTCGAGGGTGAGGCCCATCGCGTAGCCGGTCGCGTGCAGGGCCTGCGAGCCGAGCACCAGCGTGTAGAGGTGGAAGTTCCCGTTCGTCGGGTCGGTCGGGTCCCAGCCGCCGTGCGTCGTGCCGCGCAGGAGCGCGAGGACGCCGAGCAGGTCGATGCCGCGGATCTTGCCGACGACGTGCTCGCGGTAGGAGGGGAACACGTGGTCCTGCGGGCGCATCGCGAACGCGGAGCCGACCTGCGCCGCCTCCTGGCCGTGGCTCGGGACCCACAGTCCGAGCTGGCCCTGGCGCTGCAGGTTCGCGGCCTCGGTGTCGAAGCGGCGGACCACCGCCATCTCGCGGTAGAAGGAGCGGTGCTGCGCCTCGTCCACCCCGTCGAGGTAGGAGGCGTACTGCTCGGCCGCGGGGGTCGGCGAGAACCGCCCGTCCGCGGAGAGGAACTGGACAGTCGGCGACTCCGTGCTGGTGGCTACCACCCGACTAACCTATCCGTCTCGCGGGGTGGCCCTCGGGGAGGGAAGCCACAATCTCGGCCGCTGCGCTGAGGAGCTTGTCGACAGAGCGCGCCTCGCCGACGGAGACGCGGATCCCCTCCGGCGGGAACGCGCGGACCACGACCCCGGCGCGCTCGAAGACCTCGGCCGCCCGCGCCGTGTCCTCGCGGGTGTCGAACCAGAGGAAGTTCGCCTGCGACTCCGGGATCGTCCAGCCCTGGTCGAGCAGCGCCCGCCAGAGGTCGTCGCGGAGGCGGGTGATGCGGTGGACGCGCTCGAGGAGCTCCTCGCGGTGCTCGAGGGAGGCGACCGCCGCGGTCTCGGCGAACCGGGTGACCGAGAGCGGGATGGCGGTGGAGCGGGCGGCGTCGAGGATCCGCGCGTGGCCGATCGCGTAGCCGACGCGGAGGCCGGCGAGGCCGTACGCCTTGGAGAATGTGCGAGCGATCACGAGGTTCGGGTAGCGGCCGAGCAGGCGGGTGCCGTCCACGGCCCGCTCGTCGTCGACGAACTCGGCGTACGCCTCGTCGAGGAGCACGAGGACGTCTCCCGGGACGCGCTCGAGGAGCGCCTCGACGTCGTCGGCGGTCGCGACGGTGCCGGTGGGGTTGTTGGGGCTGCAGACGATCAGCAGGCGGGTGCGCTCGGTGACGGCCTGAGCCATGGCGTCGAGGTCGTGGGAGTCGTCGGCGCGGAGCGGCACGCGCACGCTGGTGGCGCCCGCGGTCGTGACGAGCGAGGGGTACGCCTCGAACGAGCGCCAGGCGTAGACGACCTCGTCGCCCGGGCCCGCCGCCGCGGTGATGAGCTGGGCGATGACCGCGACGGAGCCGGCTCCGACGATCACCTCCTCGATCGGGACGCCGTACTCCGCGGCGAGCGCTGTGCGCAGGGCGGTCGCCGCCGCGTCCGGGTACCGGTTGAAGTCGTCCACCTCGCGGACCCGCGCGAGCACGGAGGGCAGCGGGTCGAACGGGTTCTCGTTGGAGGAGAGCTTGAAGGCGTCGGCGGCGGCCGCGCGGCCCTGCTTGTAGGCGGGGAGCGCCAGGATCTCGGGGCGGAGGCGGACGGGAGGCTCCTGCTGGTCGGTCACCCGCCCCATGCTAGGCGGCGCGGCGGCGGGCGCCCCGCCGTTCCGCGCGCGCCGTCCCCCGCCCTCGACGGGCGTGCGCCGGGCCCCCTTCCCACCGGTCGAGCGCCGCCGGTGCGGCCCGGAGGGTGCGGCCGACCCGGGTCTCGGATGCGCGAACCGCCCCGCTGACCGGCGCCCACGGCGGCCGTCCCCCGATTAGGGTGCAGTGATGCGGAGTCGAGGGCGAGCCGAGCGGCGCGGGGG
>NZ_PSVF01000064.1:0-3495 GCF_002931975.1 Rathayibacter sp. AY1F3
GTCCCGGTCCGCCCCTCCGTCCCGGTCCGCTCCGTCCCGGTCCGCTCCGTCCCGGTCCGCTCCCGTCCCGCTCCGGCTGGCGGACGCCCCCGCCGCGCAGGAGAGCCGTCGAACTCGGGAGATCACGACCGGACGACCTCCACGTGGTTCACGTTCTCCGCCGCCCGCCGCCCGCCGCCCGCAGCGTCCGTCGGCACTCTCCTGCCCCGTCCTCTCCGGCCCTGCTCTGTCCTCTCCTTCCACGTCCTCTCCTGCCCCGTCCGGTCAGGAGCCTCCCGCCGCGGCGACCGCTCCACTCCGCCCGTGCCGCCGCCCGTGCCGCCGCCCGACCTCACCGGATGCCGCTGCGCGCGAACCCCTGCACGAAGTAGCGCTGGAAGCACAGGAACAGCAGCACCATCGGCAGCACCGACACCAGCGCCAGCGCCATGCTCGCGCTGTAGTCCGGCGTCGACTGGCCCTTGAGGTAGAGCAGGCCGATCGGCAGCGTGAACAGCTCGTTGTCCTTCAGGGCGATCAGCGGCCAGGCGAAGTCGTTCCAGCTGCCGAGCAGAGTCAGCAGGATCAGGACGGCGATCAGCGGCTTCGAGAGCGGCAGCACGATCTGCAGGAACACCCGCAGGTGGCCGGCGCCGTCGATCCGCGCCGCCTCGATCAGCTCCTCCGGGATGGAGAGGAAGAACTGCCGGGCGAGGAAGATCCCGAAGGCCGCCGCTGCTCCGGGCAGGATCACCGACCAGTAGGTGCCGTAGATCTGCAGTCCGGTCACGAGCTTGAACTGCGCGACCATGATCGCCTGCACCGGGATCATCATCGTGGCCAGTGCGAGCAGGAACAGCAGGTTCCGCCCGGGGAAGCGCAGCCGCGCGAAGCCCCAGCCGGCCAGCAGGTTCACCACGACGGTGAACACCGTGACGAACACCCCGATCACGACCGAGTTGACGAACCACTCGCCCACGGGGAAGCGCGCGAACACCGTCGCGAAGTTCTCGAACGAGATCTCGCTCGGCCAGAAGCGGGGCGGGCCGGGCGCGAACACCTCGCCGCGCGGCGAGAAGGCGATGACGAGCATCCAGTACAGCGGGAAGAACACGATCGCCGAGGCGACGATCGCGACGACGAGACGGACGACGAGTCCGGAGCGGGAGCCGTCGCGGCGGGAGGGACGCCGGCGCGGGGTCTCGCGGGCGGTGGCCGCGGCGACCGCGGCGGGCGTGGTGACGGTGGATGACGACATGAGGGCTCCTAGTCGACGAGGTCGCGCGTGCGGCTCGTGCGCCACTGCAGGTAGGTGAAGGCGAGGGAGACCAGCAGGATGACGACGCCGAGCGCGGCGCCGTAGCCCTGCTCGCGGACCTGGAAGCCGTTGCGGTACGCGTAGGTGCCGAGCACCGACGTGGAGAAGCCGGGGCCGCCGCCCGTCATCACGAAGACGATGTCGAAGACCTGGAACGAGGCGATCACGTTCATGATCAGCAGGAAGAAGGTGGACGGGCCGACCAGCGGCACCGTCAGCGCGCGGAACTGCTGCCAGCGCGTCGCTCCATCGATTCGTGCGGCCTCGTAGAGCTCGGGCGAGACGCTCTGCAGGCCCGCCAGGTAGATCACCATGTTGAAGCCGATCCGCAGCCACACCGCGGTCAGCATCACCGAGATCATCGCCGCGGAGCCGTCCGACTGCCACGCGACCGGCGAGGCGCCCAGCGAGCTCAGCACCTTGTTCACGATGCCCGAGGACTCGCTGAAGATCGTGACCGCGATCATCCCGGAGGCGACGCCCGAGATCACCAGGGGCAGCACGATCACCGTTCGGAAGATCCCGCGCGCGGGCAGCACGGAGTTGAGCAGCACGGCCAGGCCGAGGCCGCCGGCGAGCTCGAGCGGCACGGTGACCGCGGTGAAGAGGAGCGTGTTGCCCAGGCTCTGCCAGAACACCGGATCGGCGCCCATCCGCAGGTAGTTCGCGAAGCCGACCCACTCGGGCGTGCCGAAGCCGCGCGACTCCTGGAACGAGAGCTGGATCGCCCAGAGGATCGGCACGAACAGGAACAGCGCCATCAGGAGCAGGTTCGGGCCGACGAAGCCGAAGCCGGCGAGGGCCTCGCGCCTGCGGGCCGACCGCGGCCGGGCGGAGGAGCCCGCCCGGCCGCGGAGGGTGGTGGCGGTCATCAGCTGGTCGCCTGCTGGATGGCCGCGTCGAGGCCGGAGAGGGTCTCCTCGGTGCTGCGCCCGCCGACGAACGCCTCCTCGAGCTGGTCCTGCATCGCGACGGAGATCTTCGCGAGGAACGGCGAGGTGAGCTGCTGCACGTCCCGCGGGGTGATCGTCGCGGCCTGCTCGACGAACACGGGCATCACGTCCGGGCGCACCGCGAAGTCGATCGACGCGGGGTCGATGTCGGACCGGGTGGGCAGCTCGTTCGTCGCCGCGCAGAACTCGGCCATGGTGTCGGCCTGCGTCATGAACGAGAGGAACTCGGTCGCGAGCTCGGGGTCATCGGTGTCGGCCGTGGCGACGAGGGCGTTGCCGCCGAGGTCGGTCGCGCCGCGCTCGTCGACGGGCATCGGCGTGGCGGTCCACTCGAAGTCGGCGAGGTCGTCGATGTCCGGCACCAGGAAGGACCCGGCGAAGGCCATCGCCGCGGTCTGCTCCGTGAAGAAGGAGTCGGCGTAGGTGGCGGACTTCACCGAGCTGGTCGGCGGGACCCAGTCGTTGTCGAAGAAGCTCTTCGTGAAGTCCAGCGCCTTCGCGCCGGCGGCGGAGTCGATCGCCGGAGTGGTGCCGTCCTCCTCCAGCAGCGTGCCGTCGGCCTCGAACAGCCAGCTCAGCCAGCGGGGCGTGCCGCCGAGCTGCCAGTTGTAGACGAACGGGTACTGCTCGGCGGGCAGGCTCGCGCGCAGCTTCGCGGAGGCGTCGGCGAACTCCTCCCAGGTCCACGCCTCGTCGGCGGTGGTCGGCACGTCGGTGATGCCGGCCGCCGCGAGCAGCTGCGTGTTCACCAGCAGCGCCGACACGTCGGTCTGGTGCGGGACGCCGTAGGGCTTCCCCTCGAAGGAGACGGCCTCCTGGAACGCGGGCGTGAAGGAGTCGAAGTCGTCGATCCGGTCGGTCAGGTCGAGCAGCTGCTCCTGGCTGGAGTAGACGCCGAGGTTGCCGTAGTCGACGCGGAACACGTCGGGGGCCTCGCCCGACGACAGCTGCGCGTCGATGTTGCTGAACATCTGGTCGTAGGGGACGACGTTGAGCTCGACGCTCGCCCCCTCGTGCTCGGCCTCGAAGTCGGTGATCAGCGACTCGAAGGCCGCCTGCTCGGACTCGCTGGCCCAGGTGGTGAAGGTGATCGAGTCGGCGTCGGCCGAACCGCCGCCTCCTCCGCCGAAGCCGCTGCAGCCGGTGAGGGCGGCGGTCGACGCCAGGACGGCGGCGAGGGGGATGAATCGTCTGCGCATGGGTGGTCTCCTGCTGTGAAGGGTCGGACGGGGGCGGGATCGGAGG
>NZ_PSVF01000065.1:0-3121 GCF_002931975.1 Rathayibacter sp. AY1F3
TCCCGATCCCGGCCGGCACCTCGCAGCAGGGCGAGCTCTAGCACCCGGGGGCGGCGGGGTCGCTCCCGACCGTAGGCCTCCGCTGTTTCGCGCGCGTTTCCGGCGGGAGGCGCGATCCGGATCCGGAGCGGCCCCGCCCCCGGGTGCTAGAGCTCGCCCTGCTGCGAGGTGCCGGCCGGGATCGGGACGAGCCGCGTCACGACGGGCGGGTGGGCGACGAGTCCGCGGATCGCCGCGTTGAGGCGGACGACCGGCTCGCCGGCGCCGTGCGCGTCGAGCAGGTCGCCGCTCGTCCACTTCTCCAGCATGACGATGGTGCCGTCGGGCGAGTCGTGGATCGCGTAGAGCTCGCAGCCCTCCTCCTCGTGCACCTCCGCGATGGCGGTGGAGAGGGCGGCGACGAGCGCGTCGCGCTGCCCCTCGGCGGGAGTGAAGATCGCGGTGACGACGACGGGATCGGACATGGCGTGCCTTTCGGAGGGGGGAGGGGGATCAGCGCTGCGGGGGTGCGGCGCAGCTGGAGCGGATGACGAGGTCGGCCTGCACCTCGATGTGCTGCGGCGCCTCGGGGAGGCGGCCCTGCATGCGGGCGAGGACGAGCTCGACGCTGTGACGGGCGAGCATGTCGATCGGCTGGCGGACGACGCTGAGCGGCGGGGTGACCAGCTCGCTCCACGGGTTGTCGTCGAACACGACGACCGAGAGGGCCTCCGGGATCCGGATGCCGAGCTGGAAGAGCCGGTGCACGGCGCTGCGCACCTGCGCGGTGTTGGCGACGACGAGCGCGGTCGGCGGCTCCGGCAGCGCGAGGAGGGCGGCGACCGCCTCGCCGCCGACGTCGCCGCGGAAGGGCACGTCGCGCACGAGCGTGGAGTCCAGCGGCAGGCCGGCCGCGGTGAGGGAGGCGCGGTACCCGGCGACGCGGGCCTGGCCGGTGGAGGTGTGCGCGGGTCCGGAGAGGATCGCGATCCGGGTGTGGCCGAGCGCGATCAGGTGGTCGGTGGCCCGGGCGGCGGAGGCGGAGTTGCCGATGCTGACGACGTCGACGTCGTCGAGCCCGGGCGTGGTGCGGTCGACGAAGACCACGTCGACCCCGGCGCGGCGCAGGCGCGACCACTTCTCGAGGTTGTCGCCGGAGGGGGTGGCGATCACGCCTCCGACGGAGCGGTCGAGCAGGCTCGTGAGCGACTCGCCCTCGACGTGGGAGTCCTCCTGCGTGGTGACCAGGAGCACCTGGGCCCCGCGGGCGCGCGCCTCCCACACCACCTTGTCGGCGAGGCGGGCGAAGAACGGGTTGGTGAGGTCGGGCAGGACCAGGCCGATCGCGAGGGCCTGACCCTGGCTGAGCTCGCGGGCGGCGGCGCGGGGGCGGAAGCCGAGCTCGTCGATCGCCTCGACCACGCGGCGCCGGGTGTCGACAGCGACCGGGCCGGTGCCGTCGTTGAGCACGCGGGAGACGACCGAGACCGAGACGCCCGCGGTGCGGGCGACGTCGCGGATCGTCGGAGCTTTCTGCACGGGTCCTCCCGGGGGCCGGCGGGGTCCTCGTCGAACGCCGCGATGCGAACTGCTGTTGACACAGCCTAACGGGCGCTGGTACAAAACTGGTACCGGTTCCACCCCGACCGGTCAGCAGAATTCCTCCGAAGAAGACTGCGCACGACGACGACGTCCACCGCCCTCACCGGCGGCTCTCCGCGTCCGTGCGCCACCGGACCAGAGAGGTCAACGTGAACCTGTACAAACTCCTCGGCGATCGCGAACGCGAGGGCCGCCCCATCCGCGTCGGGCTGATCGGCGCCGGCCGCTACGGCACCATGTACCTCTCGCAGGCGCGCAACATCCCCGGCGTCCACGTGGTCGCCATCGCCGACGTGAACGTGGCCCGGGCCCGCGGCGCCTTCGAGCTGGTCGACTGGCCCGCCGAGGCGATGGCCGCCGACATCCCCGAGGCGCTCGCCAACCGCACCACCACCATCGTCGACAACGCGGCCGTCCTCTTCGAGCACGACATCGACGTCATCGTCGAGGCGACCGGCAACCCCATCGTCGGCGTGCATCACGCCCTCCGAGCGATCGAGACCGGCAAGCACATCATCATGGTCACCGTCGAGGCCGACGCCCTCGCCGGACCGGCGCTCGCCAAGCGGGCGGAGAAGGCGGGCATCGTCTACTCGATGGCCTACGGCGACCAGCCGGCCCTCATCATGGAGCTCGTCGACTGGGCCCGCACGAGCGGCTTCGACGTCGTCTGCGCCGGCAAGGGCGCCAAGTACCTCGAGCACTACCACCAGATGAATCCCGACAACGTCTGGGAGAACTGGGAGTTCAGCAAGGAGCTCACCGACTCCGGCCAGCTCAACCCCTACATGCACACCTCGTTCCGCGACGGCACGAAGGCCGCCATCGAGATGGCCGCTGTCGCCAACGCGGCCGGGCTCGTCCCCTCCGACGCCGGCCTCACCTTCACCCCGGGCGACGTCGAGGAGATCGCCACGATCAGCCGCCCCCGCTCGATCGGCGGAGCGCTCGACCACGAGGGCACCGTCGACGTGATGTCGAGCGTCACCCGCGACGGCGCGCTCATCCCGCACAACACCCAGGAGGGCGTCTACGTCGTCGTCAAGGCGACCAACCCCTACGTGTCGACCTGCTTCGACGAGTACCCGTGGCACCCGGACCCGACCAAGCAGTACGCGGCGCTCTACCGCCCGTACCACTACGTCGGCCTCGAGCTGAACATGTCGATCGCCAACGCCGCCCTGCGCGGCATCTCGACCGGCCACCCCGAGGGCTTCTACGGCGACGTGGTCGCGACGGCCAAGAAGGACCTCAAGGCCGGCGAGTTCCTCGACGGCGAGGGCGGCTTCACCGTCTACGGCAAGCTCGTCTCCGCGAAGCACTCGGTCGCCACCGGCGCCCTCCCCGTCGCGCTCGCCCACCACGTCGAGCTGCGCAACGACATCGCGCAGGGCGCGACGGTCGGCTGGGACGACGTCATCATCGACGAGTCCCTCGCCGAGGCGCTCGAGCTGCGCCGCGAGACCGAGGCGCTGCTCGCCTCCTGATCCGACCCCGGGCCGGGCGGCCCCCCTCCGCCCGGCCCGGGGTCGGATCAGGA
>NZ_PSVF01000066.1:0-2428 GCF_002931975.1 Rathayibacter sp. AY1F3
GGACGGGGTCGAGGGGGACGGGTTCGAGCGCATGGCGGGCCTTCCGGACGCCCGGGCGGGTCGGGGGATCCGATTCTCAGGCGATCCGCAGGTTACGGGCGGGGCGACGGCAGTGCCAGAGGAAGCGGGGAGCGCGGGCTTAACGGGGGGTGACGCATCGGCGGGCTATGCCGGGGAGGCCGGACGGCCGTGGTCCGAGGGGTCGATCCGGATGGCGCACTCGAGGAGCTCGGCGCTCCTCCACAGGGCGCGGATCAGCGCGGGCATCCCCGGGAGCGATCGTCACGACCCCGAGCCCTCAGGACTCGGAGCCCCGCCGGACCCGCAGCCGCGTCTCCTCGAGGTCGAGCAGCGACTGGGCGTCGCGGAGGATGCGCTGCGGGTAGGCGCGGCGCGAGCGCGCGTCCAGCAGCGCCTCCCGCTCGGCCGCGACCACGGCGAGGCGCAGCGCCCGGTAGAGGCGGTGCGGAGTGTCCGCGACCGACCGCTCCGTGCCGCGCGAGCGCTCCCAGGCGGCCTCGGAGCGGAGGAACGACGTCTGGCGCACCCGCTCCAGGACGTCCGGAGCGACGCCGTCGGCGCCCTCGACGGCGTCGCCCGGGTGCTCCAGCACCGAGAGGCCCTTCTCGGTGATCTCGTCGAGCAGACCCGCGAGCGCGCGCTGGTCCTCGGGCACGTCGATCCCGCGGATGCCCAGCGCCCGGATCAGCAGCGGCAGCGTGCTGCCCTGGATCAGCAGGGTCGCGACGGCCACGGTGAAGGCGATCAGCACGAGCTGCGGGCGGTACGGGATGTCCTCGGGCAGCGACTGCGCGGCCGCGAGGGTCACTACTCCGCGCATCCCTGACCAGCCGAGCACCAGACCGCCCCGCCAGCCGATGCCGTTGCGGCTGAAGTGCCGGTAGTCGCTGCGCCGCAGCAGGTAGCGCCGCTTCGCCCGGCCGCGCTCCTCCTTCGGCAGCTCCTGCGCCTCGGGCGACTCGAGCAGCTCCTTCTGCTCGCGGGCCCGGCGCTCGGCCCGGCGGGTCTGCCAGCGCTCGCCGAGGAGGACCGGCCCGACCCAGAGGAAGCGCACGACGATCAGCCCGACCACCGCGATCAGCCCGATCCCGACCGCTGCGGGCACGGAGAGGCGCGCGCTGTCGGCGTCGTGGATCAGCGAGCGGATCTCGAGCCCGATCAGCAGGAACACGCCGTTCTCGAGGAGGAACTGCACGGTGCGCCAGTTGATCCGGTCGTTGACCCGCGACTGCGCGGTGAAGGCCCGCGAGGAGGCGTGCCCGGTGTGCAGGCCCGCGACCACCACGGCGAGCACGCCCGAGGCGCCCAGGCCCTCGGCGGGGATGAACGCGACGAAGGGGACGATGAAGGAGAGGACGGTGTTGAGCACCGGGTCCTCGATCCGCGAGCGGACGAAGACGGTGACCACGCTCGCCACGAACCCGACCACGACGGCCACGACGACGGCGTAGAGGAAGTCGCCGATCGCGGCCCACGGCGTCGCGAGCGTCCCGGCGGCGGCGGCGAGGGCCGAGCGGAGGAGCACCAGCGCGGTCGCGTCGTTGATCAGTCCCTCGCCCTCGAGCAGGGTGAGCAGCCGCGGTGGGAGGCCGAGGCGCCGGCCGACCGAGGTCGCGGCGACGGCGTCGGGCGGGCTGATGATCGCGCCCACGGCGATCGCCAGGCCCAGCCCGAGGTCGGGGAGGAGGAGGAAGAGGAGCGCGCCGACGCCGGCCGCCGAGATCAGCACCAGCACGACCGACAGGCCGGTGATGGTGGTGAGGTTCCGGCGGAAGTCGATGAACGGGACGCTGAGCGCCGCCGCGTAGAGCAGCGGCGGCAGCACGCCGTCGAGCACCCACTCGTGCGGGACGACCACCTCCGGCACTCCGGGGATGTACGAGAGGCCGACGCCGGCCAGCACGAGGACGATCGGGGCGGCGACGCCGAGGCGCCGCGAGAAGACGGCGACCGCGACCAGGACCGAGACTCCGATGATCGCGGCGATGCCCAGCTCCATCAGCGGAGTCTCTCGGGGGCGCAGAAGGGCATGGTCTCGTCTCCAGGGGGTGGCGGGCGATCGCCCGGGACGAGTCTGCGCCTCTCGGCGGCTGCGGGGCAGGGGGTTGCGAGCACCGGGCGTCCCGCGCCGGGGTCAGCCGTCGTCGCGAGCGGCGCGGCGGTCGAGCAGGCGGGCGAGCGCGAGGAGGAGCGCCATGGCGCCGAGCGCCGCGACGGCCAGGGCGAGCGCGGCGCCGGGCTCGAGCGTGATCCCGCGCTCGACGACCTGCGCGCGCAGCACCGGGTCGGCCGAGACGACGAGCAGGCCGATCGAGGCGGCGGCGAGGACGAGTCCGTAGAGGACGGCGCCGACGCGGATCCGCGTCGGCGCCGTCCTCTACGGACTCGTCCTCGCCGCCGCCTCGAT
>NZ_PSVF01000067.1:0-2275 GCF_002931975.1 Rathayibacter sp. AY1F3
GGTTCGAGCGGGGCGGGCGGCGCGCGCTGGTGGCTCGGCTCAGGAATCGCGCGGACAGCGGTGTGCGAGCCCGCGCTCGCCGGCGGTTCGTCCCTCCACAGGCGGGGTACCGGCTCCGTTGTCCCGATCCTGGTCACGGGCCCCGGCCCGATGTCGGTGGTCGCTGATTCAATACACGTATGAGAAGTTCGGGTGACGCGGCGCGGACGCTCGACGCGGTGCGCGCGCTCGCCGGTCTCGCGGCGGGGCTCGCCCGCTCCTCGGCGCCGGTGCTGCTCGCGGGGGCCGTCGCCCTGCACACGGCGTACCGGGCAGCGCTGCTCGTGCCGGAGTCGTTCGCGCGGGGGAGCCGTCTCTCCCGGAGCGAGGCGGGAGACCTCGTGGAGCGCTCGATCCGAGCCGAGTTCGCGACGGCGCTCGGGATGTCGGAGCGCGTGGCGTCTCGGCGTCTCGAGCACGCTCGGCTCCTCATCGAGGACCTCCCGGCGACCCGCACCCTCCTGGCCGAGGCCCGGATCCTCTGGGAGGCCGGCGAGGTCGTCTGCGCCGCCGCCGCGACCCTCCCCGCTCCGTCGCGCGCGTCCTTCGACGAGCGGGCGGCCGCCGCGGCGCTCTCGCAGACGCCCACCCAGCTCCGCCGGACCGTGGCGCGGTTGCGCGACGAGCTGCACGAGCAGCCGTTCACCGAGCGCCACACCCGCGCCCGCGAGGACCGCAGCGTGTGGCTCGGCGCCGAGGCCGACGGCATGGCCACGCTCTGCGCCCTGCTGCCGGCCCCGGTCGCGGTCGGCGCCTACAACCGTCTCGACCGGATCGCCCGCTCGCTCCGCGACGGGGCGGACGCGGCGAGGATCGGGTTCGGTGCAGGTGCAGGTGCAGGTGCAGGTGCGAGTGCGAGTGCGACTGCGACTGCACAGAGCGGTGCTGGTGCCCGTGGCGATGCCCGGGTAGCAGTCGGTGCGGGAACGGACGCTGGTGCTGGTGCTGGTGCTGGTGCTGGTGCTGGTGCTGGTGCCGTGCTCGGCGCGGAGACGGGTGGCAGCGCCGGTGGAGACGCTGACATCTCCCTCGGCGACGGCCGGACGCTCGCGCAGCTGCGGGCCGACGCACTCGTCGATCTGCTCATCGACGGCGACATCTCCGCAGACGGATCCTCGGGAGAAGGAGCGAGCGCCGTCCGTGCCTCGGGCTCCGGAATTCACGCCTCGGGCTCCGGAATCCACGCCTCGGTCTCCGGAGTCCGCGCCGACGTGCGCCTCACCCTGGCCGCCAGCACCGCGGTCGGCCTCGACGACGCGCCGGCCGAACTCGACGGCTACGGTCTCGTCCCCGCTGACGTCGCCCGGGAGCTCGTCCGCACGGCGGCCACCTTCACGCGGGTGCTGACCGATCCGGACACGGGAGTGGTGACGTCGGTCGGCAGGACCCTCCGCGTCCCGCCCCCTCGGATGCGCCTCCAGCTGCAGCTGCGCGACCGGACCTGCCGGTTCCCCGGCTGCACCCGCTCGTCCTCGACGGCCGAGGCCGACCACACCCTCGAGTGGCGGAACGGAGGCGAGACCGCCCTCGGCAACCTGGCCTCGCTCTGCGTCGCGCACCACCACGTCCGCCACGGCGACCGCTGGACCTACGCCCTCCATCCGGACGGCACCGTCGTCTGGACGACCCCCACCGGCCGTCGGATCACCGACCGACCGCGGGCGCTGCCCGGGGCTCCGCTGCCGCCCACGCGACGACCGAGGCCGCAGTCGGCGCAAGAACCGGAGCCGGAGCCGGAGCCGAAGCAGAAGTCGGAGCCGGACTCGAAGCCGCAGCCGCAGCCGCAGCCGCCACGATCCTCGTCCTCGCAGCTGTGGTCATCGCGACCGTCGTCACCTCGGGCGTCGCCCTCGGTGCTGTCGCCGACGCGGGCGCGGTTCGTGGACGCGTCTCCGCCGTTCTGATCCGCGGCCCGACCTGCCGGGCGATTCGACACTCAGTCGGCCGCGAGGCGGTGCATCGCCGCGCCTGGACACGACCAGACGCCCTCGCGCTCTCGCACCTCCGGCGCCGCGAGGTCCGTCGGCACGTTCGCGCTTCGTCGAGCCTCGAGTTCCGAGCCCCGAGCTCCGAGCTCCGAGCCCCGTGTCCCGGAGCTCCGAGCCTCGAGCCCCGTGTCCCGTCGTGCTTCGGCGCTTCGGGGCGTCGGCCACCGCGTCCCGGTCCGCCCCCGTCCCGGTCCGCCCGCGTCCCTGTCCGCCCGCGTCCCGGTCCGCCCCTGTCCCCGGTCCGCCCC
>NZ_PSVF01000068.1:0-1585 GCF_002931975.1 Rathayibacter sp. AY1F3
CAGCAGCGAGGACAGCATGTGCCGGTAGAGGGGCTGGCCGTCGTCGACGACCAGCCCCTCTACCGGCACATGCTGTCCTCGCTGCTGCGCGCGGTGCCGACCGGCCAGCGCGCCGGCACGAGCGACCGCGCGACCCCGTCGACGACGAGCCGTGCGGCCGCTCCGACTCCGCCCGCGAGAGCGACCGCGAGCAGCAGGCCGGGCGTCACGCCGCCGCCCTCCGCCGCCCCGCGACCGCGATGCCCAGCGCCGCGGCGAGCACGCCCAGCACGAGCGTGCCGCCGGTGTAGAGCAGGTACTCCACGACGTGGCCGCCCTCGAGCAGCGCGACCGTGTCGAGCGAGAAGGTGCTGTAGGTCGTGAATCCGCCCAGCACGCCGGTGCCGAGCAGGAGGCGCAGGGTTCGGCGCCCGCCCTCGTCCGGTCCGCGCCGCGCCAGCGCCTCGAGCAGGAGGCCCAGGAGGAACGCGCCCGGCAGGTTCACGGCGAGCGTCGCGACCGGCACGACGCCCAGCGGGGGCAGCGCGGCGCCGATCGCGGCGCGAATCGCCGTGCCGACGGCTCCGCCCGCCGCGACGAGGAGGATCGCGGAGGGGCGCAGGTGGAGGGGTCGCGTCACTCCGCGAGGTCCCAGGGCGCCGGGCGCGACGGGTCGCGGTCGGCGCGCGGGACGACGAGCACGGGGCGGTGCTGGCGGTGCGCGAGGTGGGCGGCGACGCTCCCGCTGAGGAACTCGGCGATGCTCGCGAGCACGCCCGCGTCGCGGGTGCCGACCACGATCATCCGCGCGTCGACCTCCTCGGCGACCTCGGCGAGCGCCAGGGCGGGCTCGCCCCGCGCCGCGCGCAGCGACCACTGCACGGTGCTGCCGTGCAGCTCGTGCTCGACCGTCTCGCGGAGCCCGGGCGGGAGGGACGGGCCCTCGCCGCGGTCGGCCGCGGCGCCGACGAAGCCGAGCGGGATGCCGCCGGTCATCGGATCGACGTACTCGCCGACGAGGTACGGATCGGCCGAGACCGACACGAGCAGCAGGGCGGCTCCGGCGTCGGCGGCGACGCGGGCGGCGGTGCGCAGGACCTCGGGTCGCTGGCCGTCGACGATGCCGACGAGGACGGGCCCGGTGGGGGTGGGTGCGGTCATGAGGAGCTCCTTCCCGGTTGCGCCCCATCCTGGCACCGCGCGGGCGCGAGCGGTCGGAGCATCCGTGCCGGATTCGTCGTGATCGTTCCGTTATGCGCGGGCCTCGGGCTAGAGTGGCTGGTCGCCGGATCCCCACCGGCCCCCGACCCCCCGTCACCACCGTCATCCGAGGAGAACGCACGCGTGTCGAAGCCAGGCATTCCCACCCCTGAGGAGAGTGCCGGCACCCCGACCACTGCACCCCCGACCCGGCGCGAGGCCCGCGAGGCCGAGCGCCGTGCGGCCCGGGCCGAGACGGAGACGGGCGCGGCGACCGCCGGCACCGCGGTCGAGGGCAGCGGATCGGACGACTCCGCCGCTTCCGCAGGCGCTGGCGACTCCGCGCCCACCGCCGTCGACGCCGCAACGGCCGTGGCGACCGCTCCGACCGTCTCGGTCGAGGTCC
>NZ_PSVF01000069.1:0-767 GCF_002931975.1 Rathayibacter sp. AY1F3
GGGTTGTAGGGGGTGTGCTCGGTGAAGCGCGCGGGGTCCTCGAGCTCGAGGTCGCCGTACACCTCGTCCGTCGAGATGTGGTGGTACCGCACGTCGTGCCGGCGCACCGCCTCGAGCAGGGCGGCGGTCCCGAGGATGTTCGTCGCCAGAAACGGCGCCGGATCCTCCAGCGAGTTGTCGTTGTGCGACTCCGCGGCGAAGTGCACCACCAGATCCGACTCCCGGACCAGCCGGTCGACGAGCGGGGCGTCGGCGACGTCGCCCTCGACGAAGGTGATCCGGTCCGACACCGGCGCTACCGAGCGGAGGTCGCCGGCGTAGGTGAGCTTGTCGAGCACGGTGATCCGGACGTCGGGGCGCTCGCGCAGGGTGAGGTGGACGAAGTTGCTGCCGATGAAGCCGGCACCGCCGGTGACGAGGATCCGCACGAGTGCTCCTACTGGTTCGAGGAAGGGACGAAAGGCGTCGGACGCCCGGGTCGCGGTCGACGACACGGGCGGACTCCGGTGGGCGCTCAGACGGAGGATGATCCCCGCGCGAGAGCGGGCAGCTGCTGGAGGTAGGCGCCGTAGCCGCTCTTGACCAGCGGTGCGGCGAGCTCGGCGAGGCGGGTGTCGTCGATCCAGGAGTTGCGCCAGGCGATCTCCTCGATGCAGCCGATCTTGAATCCCTGCCTCTGCTCGATCACGCGCACGAACTCGGTCGCCTCGATCATGGAATCGAAGGTCCCGGTGTCGAGCCAGGCCGTTCCCCGATCGAGCACCTGG
>NZ_PSVF01000007.1:0-129503 GCF_002931975.1 Rathayibacter sp. AY1F3
CCCCTCCCGACCCCGATCACCCCAGGAGTCCCCTCATGTCCGTCGTCCTCGTCGTCAACAGCGGATCGTCGTCGTTCAAGTACCAGCTCATCGAGATGACCACCGAGGAGACCCTCGCCAGCGGCCTCGTCGAGCGGATCGGCGAGGACACCGGCCGCACGAAGCACACCCGCGACGGGGAGGCCTTCGAGATCGAGGGGCCGATCCCCGACCACACCGCCGGCTTCGACGCGATGATCCGCGCGTTCGGCGAGCACGGCCCGAGCCTCGACGAGTTCCCTCCCGTCGCCGTGGGCCACCGCGTCGTGCACGGCGGCAAGCGCTTCTTCGAGCCCACCGTCGTCACCGACCTGGTCAAGATCAACATCGAGGACCTCGCCGACCTCGCCCCGCTGCACAACCCCGCCAACCTCGAGGGCATCGAGGCGGCGCAGAAGGCCTTCCCGGACGTCCCGCACGTCGCCGTCTTCGACACCGCCTTCCACCACACGATCCCGGCCGCGGCGTCGACCTACGCGCTGCCCGCCGAGCTCGCCGAGAAGCACCGCGTCCGCCGCTACGGCTTCCACGGCACCTCGCACAAGTTCGTCTCGGAGGCCGCCGCCGCCTATCTCGGCCGCCGCCGCTCCGACCTGAAGACGATCGTCCTGCACCTGGGCAACGGAGCGTCCGCCTGCGCGGTCGACGGCGGCGTCTCCGTCGAGACCTCGATGGGCATGACCCCGCTCGAGGGCCTGGTGATGGGCACCCGCTCCGGCGACCTCGACCCGGCCGTCGTCTTCCACCTCGCCCGCAAGGCGGGCCTCTCGATCGACGAGCTCGACACCCTCCTCAACCGCCGAAGCGGCCTCCTCGGCCTCACGGGTCGCGGCGACATGCGCGACGTCCAGGAGGCGGCCGAGGCCGGCGACGAGCAGGCGCGCGCCGGACTCGAGGTCTACTACCACCGCCTCCGCCACTACATCGGCGCCTTCTACGCCCAGCTGGGCCGCGTCGACGCCGTGGTGTTCACGGCCGGAGTCGGCGAGAACGTCGCCGCCGTCCGCGCCGGCGCCCTCCGCGGCCTCGAGGGCCTGGGCATCGAGCTCGACCCCGAGCGCAACACGTCCTCCGACCGCGGCGCCCGCCGCATCTCCACCGACGACTCCCGCGTCGCCGTCCTCGTCATCCCCACGAACGAGGAGCTGGAGATCGCCCGGCAGTCCTTGTCGGTCGTGTAGCGGCGGAGCCGCGACACGACTCGCGGCCGGCTTCCAGGGGTGGTGGCTCCCGTGGAGCGGGTCCTGTCGGGCTGCCCTCAATCGCTCGCACGCGGCGGTGCTTGCTCGTCGTGCAGCGGTGACCCGCTGCACGACCGCGGTCGGCTTCTCGTGGGCCTGCATCGCGCAGAGCCGGGTACGTCGGGCTGCCCTGAATCGCTGGCACGCGGCGGTGCTCGCTCGTCGTGCAGCGGTGGCCCGCTGCACGACCGCGGTCGGCTTCTCGTGGGCCTGCGTTGCGCAGAGCGGGTCTTGTCGGGCTGCCCTGAATCGCTCGCACGCGATTCCGGGTCGCGGCCCTCTGCCGAACACGCGGCGACCCTCGCTGGTCGAGTAGCCGCGGGACGCGGCGTGGCGAGAGCCACCGAGTACGAGGGGGATCTCGATGCGCCCGCTGTGCAGGCTGCTCCATCGGCAGGAGCCGGCCGAGGAGCCCCGGCTCAGGGCAGCAGGCGCGCCTCGCCCGCGTAGAGGTTGAAGCCGGAGCCGCGGCTGAAGCCGATCAGGGTGAGGCCGGAGTCGCGAGCCAGGTCCACCGCCAGCGACGACGGGGCACCGACCGCGGCGAGCAGGGGGATGCCGGCCATCACGGCCTTCTGCACCAGCTCGAACGAGGCGCGCCCCGACACCTGCAGCAGCGTCCCCCGCAACGGCAGCCGCCCCTCCCGGAGCCCCCAGCCGACCACCTTGTCCACGGCGTTGTGCCGCCCGACATCCTCTCGGAGCACCAGCAGCGAGCCGTCCGCGTCGAACAGCCCGGCCGCGTGGACGCCGCCCGTCCGCTCGAACACCGCCTGCGCCTCGCGGAGCCGATCGGGGAGCGAGACCAGCAGCTCCCGCTCGACCCGCAGGTCGTCCTCCGCGACGCTCCACGCCGAGTCGGTGGCGACCGCCTCGAGCGACGCGAGCCCGCACACTCCGCACGAGCTCGTCGTGTAGACCGACCGCTCGCGCTCGAGCAGCACGGCCTCCCGCCCGCCGCGGACGCTCGCGTCGACCACGTTGTACGTGTTCTCGCCCGGACCGGAGCCGCTCGCGCAGTAGCGCATCGCCGCCAGCTGCTCCGACTCGGTGAGCACCCCCTCGGACACCAGGAATCCCGCGACCAGGTCGAAGTCGTCGCCGGGTGTGCGCATGGTCACGCTGAAGCGCCGTCCGCCGACGCGGATCTCGAGCGGCTCTTCGACGGCCAGGACGTCCTCGCGGCGTCGGGGCGGATCGCCGGCGCGGACGGCGGTCAGGCGGGTGCGGGCGACACTGCGGCTCATGGGTCTCCTCAGGCGGTGGAGGTCATCCTCCCACCGGGAACCGGGAGCGATGCCGGGGTACGGACGTACGATGCAGGAATGGTCGATGACGCCGAGCCCCGCGAGAGTCCGATCGACGAGAGCCGCCTCTCCGTCCGGTCGCCGAAGAGACGCGCCGTCGGGATCCCCGGCGTCGCCCACGCCCTCGAGGTCTCGCTCAAGCAGATGGGCCCGGTGCGCAGCGCCGAGACGCTCCTGCGGGTGAACCAGAAGACCGGATTCGACTGCCCGGGCTGCGCCTGGCCGGAGGGCGACAAGCGCCACGTCGCCGAGTTCTGCGAGAACGGAGCGAAGGCGGTCGCCGAGGAGGCCACGCTCCGCACCGTCACATCGGCGTTCTTCGCCGCGCACCCCGTCGCGGAGCTGGAGGAGTGGGACGACTTCGCGCTCGGCCAGCAGGGCAGGCTCACGGAGCCGATGCTGCTCGAGGAGGGCGCGACGCACTACCGGCCGGTGGGCTGGGATGAGGCGCTCGACCTCGTGGCCGAGGAGCTGCGCGCCTGCGCGAGCCCCGACGAGGCGATCTTCTACACGTCCGGTCGGACCTCGAACGAGTCGGCCTTCGTCTACCAGCTGATGGTCCGCGGCTTCGGCACGAACAACCTGCCCGACTGCTCGAACATGTGCCACGAGTCCAGCGGATCCGCCCTCACCGAGACGATCGGGATCGGCAAGGGCTCGGTGAGCCTGCGCGACGTGGAGCGGGCACCGCTGATCATCGTCGCCGGCCAGAACCCCGGAACGAACCACCCGCGGATGCTGACCGCGCTGGAGCGCGCCAAGCGCGCCGGCGGCACCATCGTGGCCGTGAATCCGCTGCCGGAGGCGGGGCTGCTCCGCTTCCAGAACCCGCAGACCGTCCGCGGCACCCTGGGCGACGGCACGGCCCTCGCCGACCACTTCCTCCAGGTCCGGCTGGGCGGCGACCAGGCCCTGTTCCAGGGTCTGGGCAAGGCGCTGCTCGAGGCGGAGGAGGCGCGCGGCGACGTCTTCGACCACGCCTTCATCCGCGAGAGCACCGGCGGCCTCGCCGAGTACCTCCACGGGCTGCGGGAGGTCCAGTGGGACGAGATCGAGCGGGCGAGCGGGATCGACGAGACGCGCATCCGCACCGTCGCCGAGCTGATCGCGGCGTCCGAGGGCACCGTCGTCTGCTGGGCGATGGGCCTCACGCAGCACGCGCACTCGGTCGCGACGCTCAAGGACGTCGTCAACGTGCTCCTGCTCACCGGCAACATCGGCAAGCCCGGCGCGGGCGTCTGCCCGGTGCGCGGCCACTCGAACGTGCAGGGCGACCGCACGATGGGCATCTTCGAGCGGATGCCGGACTCCTTCCACGACGCGCTCGACCGCGAGTTCTCCTTCTCCTCCCCGCGCGTGCACGGGACGGACACGGTCGCCGCGATCCGGGCGATGCGCGACGGGAAGGCCCGCGTGTTCATGGGGCTCGGCGGCAACTTCGCCCGGGCGACGCCCGACAGCGGAGTGACGGAGGCGGCGATGCGCTCGCTCGCCCTCACCGTGCACGTCTCGACCAAGCTCAACCGCTCGCACGTGGTCACCGGCCGGCGCGCGCTGATCCTGCCCACCCTCGGCCGCACCGACTCCGACGTGCAGCGCTCGGGCGAGCAGCGGGTCACGGTCGAGGACTCGATGAGCGCCGTGCACGCCTCCCGGGGCCGCCTGCGCCCACCGAGCCCGGGCCTGCGCTCGGAGGTGGCGATCCTCACGGGGATCGCGGAGCGGCTGCTCGAGGGCCGCGAGAACGTCCCCCGGGTCGACTGGGCGGGACTGCGCGACGACTACCGCCGCATCCGCTCGCACATCGCCAACTTCGTCCCCGGTTTCGACGGCTTCGAGGCCCGGATCGACGTGCCCGGCGGCTTCGTCCTCCCGCACCCGCCGCGCGACGCGCGCCGCTTCGACACCCCCTCCGGCCTGGCCCGCTTCACCGCGAATCCGCTCGAGTACCCGCGGGTGCCGGAGGGCAGGCTGCTGCTGCAGACGCTGCGCTCGCACGACCAGTTCAACACCACGATCTACGGCAAGGACGACCGCTACCGCGGGATCCACGACGGCCGCCGGGTGGTGTTCGTCCACGCCGACGACGTCGCCGAGCTGGGCTTCGCGGACGGCGCGATGGTCGACCTGGTCTCGGAGTGGCCCGACGGCGTCGAGCGGCGGGCGGAGGCGTTCCGCGTCGTGGCGTACGACACGCCCCGCGGCTGCGCGGCCGCCTACTACCCGGAGACGAACGTCCTCGTGCCGCTGGACTCGACCGCGAAGATCAGCAACACGCCTACCTCGAAGTCGGTCGTGATCCGCCTCGAACCGGCGGCGTAGGCCTCACCAGGGCAGCGGCAGCAGGCGCACGGAGTCGCCCGCTGCCGCTCCCGGTGCGGGCACGACGGCGACGGCCTCCGAGGCGGCGAGACCGGTGAGCATGTGCGAGCGGATGCCCGCGGAGGCCCGCCAGCCGTCCTCTCCGGAGGAGACGGGCACGAGCACCGTGGCCCCCGCGCGCCCGAGCGGCTCGGCGAGCACGCCCCGCCCGAGGAGTCGGGCAGCGGCGCCCGACGCCGCGTCGAGGGCCGGCGGCAGGAAGGAGAGCGCCGCGAGGAGTGCGGCGAGCGGATTGCCCGGCAGCGCGATCACCAGCGTCCCGCCCGGCAGCAGCGCAGCCATGGTCGGGTGGCCGGGGCGCATGCCGACTCCGTCGACGAGGACGCGCGCGCCCACCGCATCGAGGGCGCGACGGACCGCGTCCACCCGGGAGCGCCCGGTCCCGCCCGTCGAGAGGAGGATCGGCGCCGTGCCCGCCAGCAGCGTCCGGGCGATCGCGTCCTCGTCGTCGCCGCGGCGCACGACCTCTCCCACGGCTCCGCCCGAGAGCTCGACCAGCGCGGGCAGCAGCGGCGTGAACGCGTCGCGCACCCGTCCGGCGGGCGGCATCCCCTCGGTGTCGACCTCGTCCCCCGTGAGGAGCAGGTCGACCGCGGCGGGCGGGCGGACGTCGAGCGCGTCGACCCCGGCGACCGCGAGCAGGGCGAGGTGCGCGGGAGTGAGGCGGGTCCGGGCATCGACCAGCACGGCTCCGCGGGCGGCCTCGTCGCCCGCGCGCCGGACGTGGCGGCCGGGCGGGAGGGGCGCCCGCGCCGTGAGCAGGTCGTCGCGGACCGCGCCCTGCTCGGACGGCAGCACCGCGTCGCTCCAGTCGGGCACGGCGGCTCCGGTGACGATCGGCGCGGCGGTGCCGTCCTCGAGCGGCCAGGGCCCGGGTCCGCGCACGGCCCAGCCGTCCATGGCCGAGGAGTCGTAGTGGGGGAGCGGCCGGGCGGCGGTGACGGCGCGGTCGAGGACGGCTCCGCGGGCGTCGAGGAGGGGGACGGTCGAGACGCCGGAGCGCGCCACCGCTTCGCCGACGATCCGCCTGGCCTCGTCCCAGTCGGTCGCCTCGTGCCCGTGCGCGCTCATCCCGTCCATTCTCCCGGGGCTCGGGGCGGGCCCTGGGCAGGACCCGCCCCGTCGGTCATCCCAGGTAGCCGTTCGGGTTCAGCACGAACTTCTTCGCGGCGCCCTTGTCGAAGTCGGCGTAGCCGCGGGGAGCGTCGTCCAGGCTGATCGCGGTGGCCTGGACCGCGTCGGCGATGTGGACCCGGTCGTGCAGGATCGCCATCATCAGCTGCCGGTTGTACTTCATGACCGGGCACTGGCCCGTGGTGAAGGACAGCGACTTCGCCCAGCCGAGCCCGAGGCGGATCGACAGCGATCCCTCCTGGGCCGCCTCGTCGACTCCGCCCGGGTCGCCCGTGACGTAGAGGCCCGGGATGCCGAGGGCGCCGCCCGCCGCGGTGATCGACATCAGCGAGTTCAGCACCGTCGCCGGCGCCTCCTTCCCCGAGTCGGCGCCGTTGCCGTGCGCCTCGAAGCCGACGGCGTCCACTCCGCAGTCGACCTCGGGCACGCCGAGGATCTGCTCGATCTGGCCGGCCGGATCGCCCTTCGAGACGTCGACCGTCTCGCAGCCGAAGGAGCGCGCCTGCGCCAGACGCTCCTCGTTGAGGTCCGCGACGATCACGACGGCCGCTCCGAGCAGCTGCGCTCCGACCGCCGCGGCGAGTCCGACCGGTCCCGCTCCTGCGACGTAGACCGTGGAGCCGACGCCGACCCCGGCGGTCACCGCGCCGTGGAAGCCCGTCGGGAAGATGTCCGAGAGCATCGTCAGATCGAGGATCTTCTCGAGCGCCTGATCGCGGTCCGGGAACACCAGGAGGTTCCAGTCGGCGTAGGGGACCATCACGTATTCGGCCTGCCCGCCGACCCAGCCGCCCATGTCGACGTAGCCGTACGCGCTGCCCGGGCGGTCCGGATTCACGTTGAGGCAGATGCCGGTCTTGCGCTCCTTGCAGTTGCGGCAGCGGCCGCAGGCGATGTTGAACGGCACGGACACGATGTCGCCGACCTTGACGAACTCGACGTCGGGGCCGACCTCCACGACCTCGCCGGTGATCTCGTGGCCGAGCACGAGGTCCGACGGAGCGGTGGTGCGGCCGCGGACCATGTGCTGGTCCGAGCCGCAGATGTTGGTGGAGACGGTGCGGAGGATGGCGCCGTGCGGCAGCTTCCGCCCGATGTTCGCCGGATTGACGCCGGGTCCGTCCTTCAGCTCGAAGGTGGGGTAGTCGATGTCGATGACCTCGACGACTCCGGGGGACTTGTAGGCGACGGCTCTGTTGCCTGACATGCGGGGCTCCTTCAGATGGACGACCGCGGCGCAGTCGGCCGCGGGAGTCCTGCGCCGCTCTCGGTCCGAGCCGCGGCACCGGGACTCGGGGGAACCGTACGGCGTCGACCTGGTGCCGGATCGAGGCCGGTGGAGTAGCGTCTCAGGAGGCGTGCGGACGCTCGTCCACCGCCCGGTGCGAGGCCGCGAGCGCCGCGTCGAGCGCGTCCCGTCCGCCCCCGGCCAGGCCCGCCGCGTAGCCCGCGAGGAACGTGGTCAGCGGAGCCGCCGGCCGGACCACTCCGTGCGCTGCGCGACCGGCGAGGGCGAGCAGGGCGTCCGGGTCCACCGGGACCTCGCCGAGGCCGAGCGCGGAGCACAGCTCGGCCCACCAGCCGGCGAGCACCTCCTCGGTGGGGCGGGCGCCGTCGGAGGCGGAGGGGCGGGGGCCGGTCGTGTCGTCCATCCGCTCAGTCTGCGCCGCGCGGGCCCGGCAGGTCGATCCCGTGCCGGAGCGCGTCGGCGGGCGCGTCGACGTCGTCGGTCGTCCCTCCGGGCACCGTCACGAGCCGCGGGGGAAGGTCCCGGAGGAGGGCGCGCACCGAGGCGCCGTCGGGATCGCCGAGCGCGGTGAGCGCTTCGACGAGGGCCGCTCGCCGGTGCACGCCGAGGAGCTGCTGGGCTCGGCCGCTCGCGTCGACGGCCAGGAGGGAGGCCTCGACGGCGCTCGATGCGACCTCGAGCAGGGTGTGCACGGCGGGAGCGGGGGCGACGAGATCGGCGGCGAGCACGACGACCCAGTCCGGAGCGCCCGGGCGGTCGAGCAGGGGCAGCGCGGCGGCCAGGCCCGCGACCGGGCCGCCGAACGGCGGATCCTCCTGGACGAGCTCGGCGCCGTCGACAGCCGGTGCGAGCGACGACGGTCCGGCCACGATCCTCCGCTCGGCTCCGCGCACGGCTGCGAGGGCGGTGCCGAGGAGCGTCGACTCGCGGTGCCGGAGGAGCGGCTTGACCGCGCCGCCGAGGCGGGAAGCGCGTCCGCCGGCGAGCACGACCGCGTCGAAGCGGGGGAGCGGAGGCGGCGGGAGCACGGGACCGAGGCTACGCGCGCTCGGAGGTCCGCCGTCCCGGCTCCGGTGTCGGAGGTCGCGGCTACTCTTGTCGGGTGGTAGCAGCCCTGTATCGCCGGTACCGGCCCGAGACGTTCGCCGAGATGATCGGCCAGTCCCAGGTGACGGATCCGCTCATGACGGCGCTCCGCACCAACCGCGTCAACCACGCCTACCTCTTCAGCGGCCCCCGCGGCTGCGGCAAGACCACCTCGGCGCGCATCCTCGCCCGCTGCCTCAACTGCGCGACGGGCCCGACCGACACCCCCTGCGGCGTCTGCGACAGCTGCGTCGAGCTCAGCCGCGAGGGCCAGGGCTCGCTCGACGTGGTCGAGATCGACGCGGCGAGCCACAACGGGGTCGACGACGCGCGCGATCTGCGCGAGCGCGCCATCTTCGCCCCGGCGCGCGACCGCTTCAAGATCTTCATCCTCGACGAGGCGCACATGGTCACGCCGCAGGGCTTCAACGCGCTGCTCAAGATCGTGGAGGAGCCGCCGGAGCACGTGAAGTTCATCTTCGCGACCACGGAGCCGGACAAGGTCATCGGCACGATCCGCTCGCGCACGCACCACTACCCGTTCCGGCTCGTCCCGCCGGCGCAGATGCTCGACTACACGCAGGAGCTCTGCGAGCGCGAGGGCGTGCACGTGGCGGCCGGCGTGCTGCCGCTCGTGGTCCGCGCGGGCGGCGGGTCCGTCCGCGACACGCTCTCCCTGCTCGACCAGCTGATGGCCGGCTCCGAGGCCGAGACGGTCGAGTACGAGCGGGCCGTCGCCCTCCTCGGCTACACCCACGGCGCCCTGCTCGACGAGGTGGTCGACGCGCTCGCCGAGCACGACTCCGCCGAGGCGTTCGGAGCGGTCGACCGCGTCATCCAGACGGGGCAGGACCCGCGCCGCTTCGTCGAGGACCTGCTCGAGAAGCTCCGCGACCTGATCGTCGTCGCGGCGACCGGGGGAGCGGCCTCGGCCGTGCTCCGCGGCGTCTCGCAGGACGAGCTCGACCGCATGGCCGGCCAGTCGCGCGCGCTCGGCCTGGCCGAGCTCTCGCGCATCGCCGACGTGGTCAACGAGGCCCTCACCGAGATGACCGGTGCGACCTCGCCGCGCCTGCACCTCGAGCTGATGATCGCCCGCACCCTGGTGCACGGCACCGGCGCCGGCATCGCGCCCGCTGCGGCCCAGGAGGAGCGCCCGCGGCACGTGGCCGCGTCGCGCGAGTCCGCGGCGCCCGCCCCGCGGTCGTCCGAGGCGTCGCGCGCGTCCGAGCCGTCCCGTGCGCCCGAGCCCCACCACGCCTCGCACGCCGCCGCTCCCGGCTCGGTGCCCGAGTCCATCGCGGCCGCTCCGCGCACCGAGGCGCCGGTGACGGCGTCCGCACCGGTCGCTGCGCCGCCGGTGAAGGCGCCCGACGAGACGGCGGCCGCCCCGGAGGCGGACGAGTCCGCGCCGGCCGAGTCAGGACGCCCCCGCGCGACGACCGCCGCGGCGGCTCGTCCGGAGCCGGTCGAGCAGGAGCCGTCGGATCAGGCCGCTGCGTCCACTGAGGCGGCCGCTGCCTCCGCACCCGCTGCGGCCGCGGGCGACGCACCCGCCGACGGCGCGGTCACCCTCCAGCGGATGAAGGACACCTGGCCCGAGATCCTCGAGGTCGTGCAGAAGGCGAAGATGACCGCCTGGCTGGTGGCCTACACCGCCCAGGTGCGCGCCCTCAAGGACGACGTGCTGACCCTCTCGTTCCCGAGCCAGAACGACGTCGAGTCGTTCAAGATGCCGGGAACCGCTGGCCAGCCCGGAGTCAGCGAGTACCTGCGTCAGGCGATCCAGCAGGTCCTCGGCCTGCGGGTGAAGTACATCGCCCGTGTCGAGCCTCGCGCCGCCGCCCCGGAGGCCGAGCGCGCCGCCGTCGAGGCGACCGCCGCGCCCGCTCCGGCTGCGCCGATCCCGGCCGCGACCGGCTCCGACGGCTGGGCCACGGTGGCGATCCCCGCCGATCCGACCCCTGCGGCCGAGGCGGCTGCTCCCTCCGCTCCGGTGGAGGCCCCCGCCGCGGCCGCCGAGCCGGTGCCCGCCGCTCCCCTCGCCGCCGCTGAAGCCGCTCCCGCCGGCGACGAGCCCCCGTTCGACGAGGAGCCGCCGGAGGAGGACATGCCGCCGGTCGAGCCGCCGATGCCCGACTCCTGGGCGACCGTCGCACCTCCCGGCGAGCCCGCCGCCGCGCCCGAGCCCGCCGCCCCGCCGCGGCCCGCACCCGTCGCCGAGCGTCCGGCTCCCGCCGCGCGCCCGGTCACCCGCACGACCCGCTCGGCGACCGCCGATGGCCGTCAGCGCTACGGCGAGGCGGTCGTCCGCGAGATCCTCGGCGCCCAGTTCATCGAGGAGCAGCCCCACACGCCGCGCGGCCCCCGCGTGACCGGCGCGTGAGACCCCGCCGCTCCTCCGCCGCCCGCACCGCCACCCCCGTCCGCCCCACCCGAGAGGAGGCGACCGCATGTACGAAGGCATCGTCCAGGAGCTGATCGACGAGCTCGGCCGGCTCCCCGGCATCGGCCCGAAGTCCGCCCAGCGCATCGCGTTCCACATCCTGCAGACAGAGACGTTCGACGTCACCCGGCTCGCCGAGATCCTGCTCGAGCTGCGCGGCCGTGTGCACTTCTGCGACATCTGCGGGAACGTGGCGGAGGAGGCGACCTGCGGGATCTGCCGCGATCCGCGCCGCAGCCGCGCCGTCATCTGCGTCGTGGAGGAGGCGAAGGACGTCCCGGCGATCGAGCGCACCCGCGAGTTCCGCGGGCTCTACCACGTGCTCGGCGGCGCGATCAGCCCGATCGACGGCATCGGCCCGGATCAGCTCCGCATCCGCCAGCTGCTGCAGCGGCTCGCGGACGGCGAGGTGCAGGAGGTCATCATCGCGACCGACCCGAACCTCGAGGGCGAGGCGACGGCGACCTACCTCTCGCGCATGCTCAGCACCCTCGGCATCCGCATCACCCGCCTGGCCTCCGGGCTGCCCGTCGGCGGAGACCTCGAGTACGCCGACGAGATCACCCTCGGCCGCGCCTTCGAGGGCCGCCGGCTCGTCGAGAACTGACGCGGCCGCCGGAGTCGCATGACCGCTCCGGCATGCGGTCGACCGGTAGACTCGCCCGTCGGGTCGCGACGGCGGTCCAGCCACCGACACGGGAGCAGCACGTGAGCCTGATCGTCCAGAAGTTCGGCGGGTCCTCCGTCGCCGACGCGGAGAGCATCAAGCGGGTCGCGAAGCGGATCGTCGCCACCAAGCAGGCGGGCAACGACGTGGTCGTCGCCGTCTCGGCCATGGGCGACACCACCGACGACCTGCTCGAGCTCGCCCACCAGGTCACGCCCATCCCCGCCCCCCGCGAGCTCGACATGCTGCTCTCCTCGGGCGAGCGCATCTCGATGGCGCTGCTGGCGATGGCGATCAAGAGCATGGGCTTCGAGGCCCGCTCCTTCACCGGCAGCCAGGCCGGCATGATCACGGACGCGCAGCACGGCGCCGCCCGTATCGTCGACATCACCCCGGTCCGCCTCCGCGAGGCGCTCGACGAGAACGCCGTCGTCATCGTCGCGGGCTTCCAGGGCTTCAACCGCGACACGAAGGACATCACCACCCTCGGCCGCGGCGGCTCCGACACCACCGCCGTCGCGCTCGCCGCGGGACTCGGCGCCGACACCTGCGAGATCTACACCGACGTCGACGGCGTCTTCACCGCCGACCCGCGGGTCGTCAAGAAGGCCCGCAAGCTCGACCGCATCACCAGCGAGGAGATGCTCGAGCTGGCCGCCGCGGGAGCGAAGGTGCTGCACATCCGCGCCGTCGAGTTCGCCCGCCGCCACGGAGTCACGCTCCACGTGCGCTCCTCCTTCAGCCCCAACGAGGGCACCATCGTCTACAACGCCGAGACCTCCGGCGCCGAGCAGAACGGACAAGCCGTGGAAGAGCCCATCATCGCCGGAGTCGCCGCCGACCTGAACGAGGCGAAGATCACCGTCGTCGGAGTCCCCGACATCCCGGGCAAGGCCGCGCAGATCTTCACGATCGTGGCGAAGACCGGCTCCAACATCGACATGATCGTGCAGAACGTGTCGGCTGCGGCGACCGCGCGCACCGACATCTCGTTCACCCTGCCCAAGGCCGACGGCCAGACGGTCCTCATGGCTCTCAACGCCGAGAAGGACGAGGTCGGCTTCGAGTCCCTGCAGTACGACGACCAGATCGCCAAGCTCGCGCTCGTGGGCGCCGGGATGCGCACCAACGCCGGCGTCTCCGCGAAGCTGTTCCGCTCCCTCTACGAGGCCGGGATCAACATCGAGATGATCTCCACCAGCGAGATCCGCATCTCGGTCGTCACCCGCGCCGACACCGTGAACGAGGCCCTGCGCGTCGTGCACACCGCCTTCGGGCTCGACGCCGAGGACGAGGCCGTCGTCTACGCCGGCACCGGTCGCTGACGGCCGGACACCCTCGCGATCCGGCCGTTCCTCCCGAGCGGCCGGAGCGACCGGTACCCTCTCCCTCGATCCCCCCGCCACGAGCGGCCCGCGCGCCGCACGGACGAAAGAGCACAGCATGAGCAGCACCCCCCTCCACGTGGGCGTCGTCGGCGCGACCGGCCAGGTCGGGAAGGTGATGCGCCGCCTCCTCGAGGAGCGCGACTTCCCGATCGCGTCCATCCGCTTCTTCGCCACCGCCCGCTCGGCGGGCACGACGCTGCCGTTCCGCGGCGAGGACGTCGTGGTCGAGGACGTGGAGACCGCCGATCCGTCGGGGCTCGACATCGCCCTGTTCTCGGCCGGAGCCACGGGCTCGCGCGCGCAGGCGCCCCGCTTCGCCGCGGCCGGCGTCACCGTGATCGACAACTCCAGCGCCTGGCGGATGGACCCCGAGGTCCCGCTGGTCGTCAGCGAGGTGAACCCCCACGCCATCGACCAGGCGGTCAAGGGCATCATCGCCAACCCCAACTGCACCACGATGGCCGCGATGCCGATCCTCAAGGTCCTCGACCGCGAGGCGGGGCTCACGCGCCTGATCGTCAGCACCTACCAGGCCGTGTCCGGCAGCGGACTGGCCGGAGCGAACGAGCTGGCCGGCCAGGTCCGCGCCGCCGTCGCCGACGAGCACCTGCTCGACCTGGTGCACGACGGCTCGGCGGTCGACTTCCCCGCGCCGGACAAGTACGTCGCCCCGATCGCCTTCGACGTCATCCCCTTCGCGGGGAGCCTGGTCGAGGACGGCTCGAACGAGACCGACGAGGAGAAGAAGCTCCGCAACGAGAGCCGCCGCATCCTCGAGCTCCCGGAGCTGCTGGTCTCGGGCACCTGCGTGCGCGTCCCCGTGTTCACCGGCCACTCGCTCTCCGTCAACGCAGAGTTCGCCTCCGCCCTCAGCCCCGAGCGTGCTCGCGAGCTGCTGGCCGACGCGCCCGGCGTCGTGCTGCGCGAGGTGCCGACTCCGCTGGAGGCCGCGGGCAAGGACCCGAGCTTCGTCGGCCGCATCCGCGCCGACGAGGGTGCTCCGGAGGGACGCGGCCTCGCGCTCTTCATCAGCAACGACAACCTCCGCAAGGGCGCGGCCCTGAACGCCGTGCAGATCGCCGAGCTCATCGCGGCGAAGCAGCCCGTCTCCTGACCTCCGTGGACGGGGCCGGCGCCGAGCGCTCCGGCCCCTTCCGGGTGGAAAAGCCGCGAATTTGATGGGGGAGCGGGGCCCCTCCCCGCCGCGGCGTGCTCGGGCGAGCGTAAACTCGACTCTCGTGAACTCCTCGGAACCGGTCGACGTCGCCCTCATCGGTGGGGGCATCATGAGCGCCACGCTCGGCGCCCTCATCACCCAGCTGCAGCCCGACTGGACGATCGCCGCCTACGAGCGCCTCGGCGACGTGGCGCAGGAGTCGTCGAACCCGTGGAACAACGCGGGCACCGGTCACGCGGCCCTCTGCGAGCTGAACTACATGCCCGAGGCGGCCGACGGCTCCGTCGACCCGGCCAAGGCGATCCAGATCAACGAGCAGTTCCAGATCTCGCGCCAGTTCTGGTCGAGCCTGGTGGAGTCCGGCGACATCCGCGAGCCCTCCAGCTTCATCAACCCGGCGCCGCACATGACCTTCGTGCACGGCGAGGCCAACGTCGAGTACCTCCGCAAGCGCTACGAGGCGCTCAAGGACCAGCCGCTGTTCGCCGGCATCGAGTTCACCGAGAGCGTCAAGACCATCCACGAGTGGGCGCCCCTGCTGATGGAGCAGCGTCCCGCCGGCGGCGGCCCCTACGCGGCGACGCGCATGCCGGCCGGCACCGACGTCGACTTCGGCTCGCTGACCCACCAGCTGTTCGACCACGTCGTCGCCCACGGCGGCACGCTCGACACCGGCCGCGAGGTCACCGACATCACCCGGCAGAAGGACGGCACCTGGCGCCTCGACCTCAAGCAGGTCGTCGGAGGCACGCCCCAGTCGGTGACCGCCCGCTTCGTCTTCGTCGGCGCCGGCGGCGGTGCGCTGCACCTCCTGCAGAAGTCGGGCATCCCCGAGATCAAGGGCTTCGGAGGCTTCCCGATCTCGGGCCAGTTCCTCCGCACCGACAACCCCGAGCTGGTCGCTCGGCACAAGGCGAAGGTCTACGGCAAGGCCGCGGTCGGCGCGCCCCCGATGTCGGTGCCGCACCTCGATGCGCGCGTCGTCGACGGCGAGTCGTCCCTCCTCTTCGGCCCCTACGCGGGCTTCACGCCCAAGTTCCTGAAGCGGGGCTCGTGGCTCGACCTGCCCCTGTCGATCCGGCCGCACAACATCGGCCCGATGCTCGCGGTCGCCCGCGACAACCTCGACCTGATGAAGTACCTGATCGGCGAGGTGCTCGCCGGCCGTGGCAAGAAGATGAAGGCCCTGCGCGAGTTCCTGCCCACCGCCCGCGACGAGGACTGGTACCTGATCACGGCCGGCCAGCGCGTCCAGGTGATGAAGAAGGACGAGAAGAAGGGCGGCGTGCTGCAGTTCGGCACCGAGGTCATCACCGGAGGGGACGGCACGATCGCCGGCCTGCTCGGCGCCTCGCCCGGAGCCTCGACCGCCGTGCCGATCATGCTCGACATCGTGCAGAAGTGCTTCCCCGACCGGATGAAGGCCTGGGAGCCGCGGATCCGCGCACTGGTGCCGAGCTACGGCTCGACGCTCAACGACGCGCCCGAGAAGGCCGAGCAGACGGTCACCGCGACCGCCGAGACGCTGGAGCTGTCCGCCTCGGTCTGATCGGGTGCGACCCGTTCGAACGTATGTTCTAATGGCTCCATGAGGTGGAGCGGGCAGTCGATCGGCACGGCCGACGAGGCCGCGCTGCCCGGGCTCGTCAAGCTCACCGACCTGGTGCGGACGGTGCGCACGCCGGAGTTCGAGGGCATCACCTTCTACGAGGTGCTCGCGAAGTCGGCGCTCAACCGCGTGCACACCTCCTCGAAGATGCCGTTCGGCTGGAGCATCAACCCGATGCGCGGCTGCACCCACGCCTGCACCTACTGCTTCGCCCGGCCCACGCACGAGTACCTCGAGTTCGACGGCGGCCGCGACTTCGACTCGCAGATCGTCGTGAAGGTGAACGTCGCCGAGGTCCTCACCCGGGAGCTCGCCAAGCCGAGCTGGGAGCGGCACCCCGTGGCACTCGGCACCAACACCGATCCGTACCAGCGCGCCGAGGGCCGCTACCGGCTGATGCCGGGCATCATCGCCGCGCTCGCCGCCTCGGGCACCCCGATCTCGATCCTCACGAAGGGCTCGCTGCTGCGGCGAGACCTGCCGCTGCTCCGCGAGGCCGCCGAGCACGTCCCGGTCGACCTCGGAGTGTCGATCGCCGTCTACGACGAGGGCCTCCAGCGCTCCGTCGAGCCGGGTGCGCCGACCGCGGCGGCCAGGCTGGCGACGGTCACCGCGGCACGGGAGGCCGGCTTCGACTGCTCGGTGTTCCTGATGCCGATCCTGCCGTTCCTGACCGACACACGGGCGCACCTCGACGAGTCGCTCCGGGCCTGCCGCGAGGCGGGCGCCAGCACGATCATGTACTCGACCCTCTACCTCAAGCCCGGGGTGAAGGAGTGGTTCCTGCAGTGGCTCGGGCAGGAGCACCCCGAGCTGGTCGACAAGTACCGAGCGCTCTACCCGGGCCGCGACGCCTACGCGCCTCACGAGTACCGGCGCTGGCTCTCCGCGCGCATCCGCCCGCTGATGCGCGCGCACGGGCTCGAGCGCGGCGAAGAGGACCCGGCCACCGGCTCCGTCAAGTCCTCCGCCCTGAATTCGCTCGGGACGCTGCGGACCCTCGGCGGCGAGCGGCGCTCCCTCCAGCACGACGGGCTGCTGGTCGGGGAGCTCGGGCCGGAGCGCGCCGCGATCCTGCCCGGCGTCGGGCAGCCGACGCTGTTCTGAGCCGGGGGCGGGCCCGGCCGCGGCTAGGATCGTCCGCATGGTCACCCGCTCCGGTGAGCCCTCGGGCTCCTCCGCCCGGAGCGCCCGCGACGCGGCACCCCGTGCGGTCCGGCTCGGCCTGCTCGACCCGCGCGAGGACCTGCTCGCGGCGACAAGCGCGTGGATCCGCACCCACGCCCCGGACTTCGAGGTCGTCGTGGCCGCCTCCACCTGGCACGACCTGGTGACGAGCGATGTCTTCCCCACCCAGGTGGTCGTGATGGACGTCGAGCTGCGCGAGCCGATCTCGATCGAGGCGCGGATCCGGACCTGCCGGGCGGCCGGAGCCGCGGTCGTGGCGCTCTCCGCGAGCGAGGACGACGAGGTCCGCGAGCGCGCCCTGAAGGCCGGAGCGGTGCGGCACCTGGCGAAGTCGCGCCCGCTCGCCGAGGTGATGGAGCAGACCCGCGCCGCTCTCGAGATGCGCTCGGCCGACGTCTCGACCGCGCAGTGGCGGCCCCTGCCGTCCGGAGTCGCGGCGCAGCAGCGCCCACGGCTCAGCGCCGGCGAGCTGGAAGCGCTGCGCCTCTACGCGTCCGGATCGAGCACCCCTGAGGTCGCCGCCAAGATGAACGTGCAGTTCGAGACCGCGAAGACCTACCTGCAGCGCGTGCGCCGCAAGTACGTCGCCGTCGGCAGGCCCGCGAGCCGCCGGGCCGATCTGATCCGCCGCGCCGGCGAGGACGGGTTCCTCCCGTGACCGACCCCTGCTCACCCCGGGGGCCCCGCCTCCGGACCCGCCCCGAGGAGACCTGATGGCCAAGCTGTACTTCCGCTACGGAGCGATGAACAGCGGGAAGAGCACGTCGCTCCTGCAGGCCGCGCACAACTACGAGGAGCGCGGGCACCGGGTGCTGCTGGCCAAGCCGGCCGTCGACACGAAGGGCGAGGAGCTGATCGTGTCGCGGCTCGGCGTGACCCGTCCGGTGGACATCCTGTTCGAGCCCGACGGGGACCCGGTGGCCGTCTTCACCGCCGCCCGGGCCCGCGTGCTGGCCGAGTCGAAGCGCGACGTGAGTGCTCTGCTCGTCGACGAGGCGCAGTTCCTGCCGGAGTCGCACGTCGACGATCTGCTCCGGATCGCCATCCTCGAGAACGTGCCCGTCCTGGCGTACGGCATCCGCACGGACTTCCGCACCGCCGCGTTCCCGGGAAGCAGGCGGCTCCTGGAGATCGCCCACAGCCTCGAGGAGCTGAAGACGATCTGCCGGTGCGGGCGCAAAGCGATCTTCAACGGGCGCGTCGTGGACGGCCGCTTCGTCTTCGACGGCGATCAGGTCGCGATCGACGGAACGGCGGTCACCTACGAGTCGCTGTGCGGCGCGTGCTACCTCCAGGAGAGTCGCGGCCGGCTCCGCGGCTGACCGGTCGAGCGTTCCTCACCGGTGCGACACCCCTCCGAAACGAGGAAGTGGGTAGCCTGACGACGTGACAACACCGGAAACGGAATTACGCCTTTCGAAGCAGCAGGAAAGGTCGGGGGAAACGATGACGGCGCAAGGGGCACCGCTGAGGCGTCGGCCGTCGTGGGAGCAGGACTACCGGCGACGGCTGCTCATCACGGACGTCGTCGCGATCGTCCTCTCCGTCTTCGGCACGCAGCTCTTCTGGTTCGACCTGAACCTGAACTCGGACCTGGGGTTCAAGAACCCCGCCGACATCGCGGTCAGCTACACCTGGGTGTCCGTCGCCCTGTCGGTCGGCTGGCTCCTCGCCCTCCAGGTCTTCGACACGCGCGACCGCCGGATCGTCGGCACCGGCTACGTCGAGTACCGCCGCGTCGTCGACGCCTCCATCTGGCTCTTCGGCATCGTCGCGATCATCGCCTACCTGCTCCAGATCCTGCTGGCGCGCGGCTACATCATCACGGCGTTCCCCGCCGGGATCGTGCTGATCTGCGTCGGCCGCCTGGTCTGGCGCTCCTGGCTCACCCGGCAGCGCCGGGCGGGCCGCTTCTCGAGCCAGGTCGTGCTCCTCGGCTCCCGCGCGAGCGTCCTGCACACCGCACGCGAGCTGCGCCGCGGCACCGAGGCCGGCTACAAGCTCGTCGGCGCCGTCTCGACCTCGGTCGGCGGTGCGGACGCGCTGCGGAGCGAGCAGGAGCTCTCGGGCCTCGCGGTCCACGGGTTCACCGGGATCGACGGCGTCCGCGCCGTGATGGACGCCACCGGTGCCGACACGGTGGTCGTCACGAGCTCCGACGAGCTGGCGCCGCAGCGGATCCGCGAGCTGAGCTGGACGCTCGAGCCCGGGCGCGAGCACCTCGTCGTGGCGCCGAGCCTCACCGACATCGGCGGTCCGCGCATCCACACCCGCCCCGTCGCGGGCCTTCCGCTGATCCACGTCGAGACCCCGCGCTTCGACGGCCGCCAGCGGTTCGCCAAGCGGCTCTTCGACATCCTCGCGTCGACCATGCTGATCATCCTCAGCGCGCCGGTGCTCGTCGTCGTCGCCGTGCTGGTCAAGGTCACCAGCCCCGGGCCCGTGCTCTTCCGGCAGGAGCGCATCGGCCTGAACGGCGCGACCTTCGAGATGCTGAAGTTCCGCTCGATGGTCGTCGACGCGGAGGCGCGACTGGCGGCTCTCGCGTCGCAGCAGCGTGCGGAGGGGAACTCGATCCTCTTCAAGATGGCGAAGGACCCGCGCGTCACCCGGGTGGGCGCGATCCTCCGGCGCTTCAGCCTCGACGAGCTGCCCCAGTTCCTGAACGTCTTCCGCGGCGACATGTCCCTGATCGGCCCCCGCCCGCCGCTGGCCCGCGAGGTCGAGCAGTACGAGGAGCACGTGCACCGCCGCTTCCTGATGAAGCCGGGCATCACCGGGCTCTGGCAGGTCAGCGGACGCTCGAACCTCTCGTGGGAGGACACCGTCCGCCTCGACCTGTACTACGTCGAGAACTGGTCGATGACCGGCGACATCGTCATCCTCTTCAAGACCGCGCGCGCCGTCCTCGCCCGCGACGGGGCGTACTGATCGCCGGGGGGAGGGGCGCCGAGCCCCGCACCCTGTCCGTCTCGGTCCTCGAGACCCCGTTCCGCGTGGTCTTCGGACGCGGCGTCGGCGACGAGGACGCGGCGCGGATCGCCGACAGCTGGGCCGCCTGCGCGTCCGAGCCCGACGCGGGAGCACGCGACGTCCTCGCCGAGGTGGGGCACGATCCCTCCGTCCCGGTCGACGGCTCGCCCCGGGTCTCGAGCGCCACGCTGGCGCAGCTCGAGGAGTCCCTGACCTCGACCCTGACCCTCGAGGCGATCGGCGCCCGGCGCGCCGACCTGCTGATGCTCCACGCCTGCGGGATCTCCGACGAGTCCGGCCGCGTGCTGGCCTTCGTCGCCGCCTCCGGGACCGGCAAGACCACCATCGCCCGGACGCTCGGGTCCCGCTTCGGCTACATCACCGACGAGACGGTCGGCGTGACCCCGGAGGGGCGCGTCCTGCCCTATCCCAAGCCCTTGTCGGTGAAGCCGCTGACCGGATCGGCGCCGAAGGCGCAGCTGGCCCCCGGGTCGCTCGCCCTCCGACCGGTCCCGGAGGCGCCCCTGCGGCTGGCGGGAGTCCTCCTGCTCGAGCGCCGCGACGGCGTCGGGACGCCCTTCCTCGAGCACGTCGACCCGGTCGACGCGATCGAGGACCTGGTGCCGCAGACCTCCTACCTCTCGGCCCGCCCGCGGCCGATCGCCGATCTCGTCCGCACCCTCTCGGCGCTGGGCGGCGTCCGGCGACTGGTCTATTCCGAGGCCGCGAGCGTGGTGCACCTGGTCGAGGAGGTCTTCGCGTCCCTCGGCGCAGAGGCCCCGTCCGCCTGGTCCGAGGTGGTCTCCGTGCAGCTCGACGCTGTGGGCGAGGCCCTGCCCGGCACCGTCCTGCGCACCCCTGCGGACGACGCGGTGGAGCTCGCCGACGGCCAGCTGCTCGTGTTCTGCGGCGGCACCCTCGTGCGCCTGTCCGGGATCGGCCCGACGATCTGGCGGCACGCCGGCCAGGGCCCCGATCTGCCCGGTCTCGTCGCCGCGGTGCTCGAGGAGGCGGGCCCGCCGCCCGCCGGCGTCGATGCGGCGGCGGTCGTCGAGTCCGCCCTGGTCGAGCTCGAGGGCCTCGGAGTGATCACGAGAGGGACTCCGCCGCAGCCCACCCCCGACGGGTGGCACGGTTGACGCGCCTGGCGCCGAGGGCGCGGAAGCGCTGTGTCAGAATTCGGAAGAACCCGTCTCCGGCGCCCGCCGCGTGATCCGTACCAGCGAAGGAAATCTGACTCTGTGGAACTTCGAGACGTCCTCCGGCTGTTGCGCGACCACTGGATCCCGATCGTCGCGGCGATCCTCCTCGGCACTCTCGTCGCCTTCGGCTGGTCGCTGACGCAGAAGCCGCGGTACGTCGCCGACTCGCAGGGCCTCGTCTCCGTCGCCACTACCGGTGCCGACGACAGCCAGGCGATCTACACGCAGCAGATCGCGCAGTCCGTCGCCAAGTCGAGCCTCGCCACCTACGTCCCGATCGCCACCTCGCGCGACGTGGCGCAGATCGCGATCGACAGCCTCGGCCTCGACGTCTCGCCCGCCACGCTGATCTCGGCGATCGCGGTGCAGGCCGACACGGTCGCCCCGGTGATGAAGGTCAGCGCCACCGCCTCCACCCCCGAGGGCGCGCAGAAGCTCGCCGACGCCTGGGTCGCGGCCATCGCCACCAAGGTGCAGCAGGTCAACCAGGAGACGGGCGTCGGCGACACGGTCTCCCTCACCGTCCTGCAGACCGCCGCGCTCCCGTCCTCGCCGGCGTTCCCGAACCTGCGCCTCGTCCTCGCGGTCGGCGCGCTCGCGGGCCTCGTCCTCGGCCTCGTCTACGCGTTCGTCCGCAACACGCTGGACCGGCGCATCCGCACCGCCGAGATGGTCGAGCGCCTGTTCGACCTCCCCGTGGTCGGCACCCTCCCCGTCGACAAGCGCCTCAGCGAGACCAACCGCATCGTCCCCGAGGCCGACACGACCGACTACATCAAGGCCGACGGCAAGCACGCACTCGCCGAGGCGCTGCGCGAGCTCCGCACGAACCTGCAGTTCATGAACATCGACAGCCCGCCGCGCATCATCGTCGTGACGAGCCCGCTGCCCTCGGACGGCAAGTCGACGGTGACCGCGAACCTCGCGGTGACGCTCGCCGCCTCCGGCCAGCGGACCGTCGTCGTCGATGGCGACCTCCGCAAGCCCACCGTCGCCAAGTCGTTCGGCCTCGTTCCCGGCGTCGGCCTGACCGACCTGCTGATCGGCAAGGCGGAGCTGCAGGACGTCCTGCAGCCGTGGGGCCCGTCCGGCAACCTCTGGGTGCTCGGAGCCGGGTCGATCCCGCCGAACCCGTCCGAGCTGCTCGGCTCCAACGGCATGGACATCCTCCTGCACGAGATCGCTCGCGAGGCCATCGTGATCGTCGATGCGCCGCCGCTCCTGCCCGTCACGGACGGCGCCATCCTCACCGCCCGCACCGACGGCGCGCTCGTGGTCATCTCCGCGGGCAGGACGACGACCGACGAGCTGGGCAAGGCGATCCAGAACCTCGAGCGGGTCAGCGGCCACACCCTCGGCGTGATCCTCAACCGCGTGCCCGCGCGCGGCCAGGTCGGCCGGGGCTACGGCTACTACTACACGAGCTACTACGGCTCCGAGCGATCGGGTGCCCGCCCGGACACGGCCGTCGAGCCCGAGCCCGCGTCGACCTCGGCCTGAGCGCCCCGCGATGATCTTCCCGGGAGACGACTCCGCCCGCCCCGCCCGCCGGAGCTGGCGACCGGACGAACCGGTCGCCGCCTCCGCCGCGCCCGTCTTCACCGTGCTCTCGGTCTGCACCGGCAATATCTGCCGGTCGCCGATGGCGGAGCAGCTGCTGCGCGCCGCACTCGCCGACGCGACCTCACCCGCGGGAGGTCCGCTCTTCGCGTTCACGAGCGCCGGAGTGAGGACGCGCGACGGACTGCCGATGGACCCGGTCTCGGCCCGCTTCTCGGCTCAGCACGGGGGAGACCCGGCCGCGCACACGAGCGCGGTGCTCGGCGACGCGATCGTCGGCGACGCCGACCTCCTGCTCACGATGACGCGCGACCACCTGGTCGACGCCTCCCGGCGCTTCCCGTCGCTCCTCCTCCGCGGCTTCACGCTGCTCGAGTTCGCCCGCGTGCTGCCGTTCGTGCTGCGGGAGGTGCCGCTGCCGACGATCGAGGACCCCGCCGCGCGACTCCGCGCCGTCGTGCGGCTCGCCGCCGCCCACCGCGGGCGCGCCCCGCGGGGCGAGGGCGGCGACGACATCGAGGACCCGATCGGCCGCAGCGAGGCCGTGCACGAGCGCGTGGCGGCGCAGATCGCGGCGGCTGTCGCCGACCTCTCCCGTGATCTGAGAGCATTGGCGCGGCGGTAGTCGCGCGTCCGCGGGCGCGCTGACGCCTCGCCGCATCGCATCGCTCCTCCTCACCGTCGCGACCGCGACACGAACCCGCCACGATTCGGAGAACCCCTGTGAAGCTTTCTGTCATCGGCTGCGGCTACCTCGGTGCCGTCCACGCTGCCGCCATGGCCGAGCTCGGCCACGACGTCATCGGCATCGACGTCGACCAGAAGAAGATCGACGCCCTGGCCGCCGGCACCGCGCCGTTCTTCGAGCCCGGCCTCCCGGAGCTGCTGTCCTCCGGCGTCGCCTCCGGGCGCCTGCGCTTCTCGACCGACATGGCGGACGCCGCCGGTGCGGCCGTGCACTTCGTCGCCGTCGGCACCCCGCAGAAGCCGGGCGAGAACGCCGCGGACATGACCTACGTCGACTCGGCGATCGACGGTCTCCTGCCCTACCTCGAGGCGGACTCCCTCGTCGTCGGCAAGTCGACCGTCCCCGTCGGCACAGCCGCCCGCCTGGCCGACCGCATCGCCTCCTCCGGTGCGACCCTCGCCTGGAACCCCGAGTTCCTCCGCGAAGGCTTCGCCGTGAAGGACACGATCAGCCCCGACCGCCTCGTCTACGGCGTGCCCGCAGGCGAGGCCGGAGCAGCGGCGAAGGCGACCCTCGACGAGGTCTACGCGACGGCGCTCGCGGCCGAGACCCCGCTCGTGGTCACCGACTACGCCACCGCCGAGCTGGTGAAGGTCTCGGCCAACGCCTTCCTCGCGACCAAGATCTCGTTCATCAACGCGATCGCCGAGATCGCGGAGGTCACCGGCGCGGACGTCACGCAGCTCGCCGACGCGATCGGCTACGACGTGCGGATCGGCCGCCGCTTCCTGAACGCGGGCATCGGCTTCGGAGGCGGCTGCCTCCCGAAGGACATCCGCGCCTTCTCGGCCCGCGCCGACGAGCTCGGCGTCGGCGAGTCCGTCGCCTTCCTCAAAGAGGTCGACGCGATCAACCTGCGTCGCCGTCAGCGCGTCGTCGACCTCGTCACCGAGGGCCTGGGCGGCTCCGTCGAGGGCCGCCGCATCGCGGTGCTCGGTCTGGCGTTCAAGCCGGAGTCGGACGACATCCGCGACTCGCCGTCGCTCGACGTCGCCGCGCGCCTGCACGACCTCGGTGCGACCGTGGTCGCGACCGACCCCGAGGCGATCGAGAACTCGCGCCGCCGCTACCCCGAGATCACCTACACGACCGACGTCGACGAGGCGCTGGCCGGTGCCGACGCCGTGGTCGTCGTGACGGAGTGGAAGCAGTTCCGCGCCCTCGACCCCGCGGCCACGGCGGCGAAGGTGGCCAACACCTTCCTCGTCGACGGTCGCAACTGCCTCGACCCCGCCGCCTGGCGTGCGGCCGGCTGGGAGTACCGCGGCCTCGGCCGCTGACGCGGCGGAGCCGTCGTCTCAGCGGACGCGGCTCGGCTGATCCGCCACGACGCCGGAGGTGCCGCGGAGGGGGATGTGCGCGAAGGCGTCGTCCCACTCCGCCGCCCTCCGGCGTCGTCGTGCGCGGACGACCATCCGGAGCAGTACGCCGGCGACCGCGCCGAGGAGGGCGCCGGAGGTGTTCATCACGACGTCGTCGACGGTGGCGAAGCGCGCCGAGAGGAAGAGCAGCTGGCCCGCCTCGATGAGCGAGCTCACGACGGCGCCGACGGCGACGGCGACCCACGCCCTCCGGAGCCGCAGGTTGAGGGCCAGGAGCAGCCCCAGGGGCACGAACAGGGCGATGTTGGCAGTCGACTCGATGAACGCGTAGTCGACCATCGGGAGGCCGTGCCGGGCGAACCAGGAGGTCACCCGGCCGAGATCCCCCCGCACTCCCGCATCGACGGGCGTCGGCCAGAAGGCGATCGCTGCGAGCGCGACCACGTAGGGCACGCCGATGGCGAGGGTGAGGCGGGTGAGCGACCGGGTCACGGTGCTCCTCTCGTCGGTCGTCGGTCGTCGGGCGGGGGCGGCGACGACGGCGGAAGAACAGTCTCGCTCCCGGCTGCTGGGATCGGGCCGGGAGGCGCGGGGGAGTGGGCTGGAGGCACGCCCGTGCGCAGGACGCTCGGGATGCCGACAGGGGTGCTCGAGCCGGAGAGCGCGGGGCGGTGATCGCGCCGGCTCCGTCGTCGACCGGGCTCCGGCCCGGGCGAGCATCCGCCTGCGGGCGAGCCCCGCCACAGCAGAATTCCGAGAACGCCCCGGGAACGACGAAGCCCGGCCGGATCATCGATCCTGGCCGGGCTTCTCACCGGTCGGGGTAGCGGGATTCGAACCCACGACCTCCTCGTCCCGAACGAGGCGCGCTACCAAGCTGCGCCACACCCCGGTGTGCTCATCACGGAGAACCGCTCACGAGCCTCGACAATAGTAGCCGATTTCCGGACCGCCGTCGGACACCCCTCGTCAGGCCGCCGGAGTGAGCGTGACGAGGGTCACCTCGGGCCGGCAGGCGAAGCGCACCGGTGCGTAGATCGAGGTGCCGACTCCGGCGGACACGTTGAGGTACGAGCTGCGCAGTCCGTTGTCCCACGTCGTCGAGCCGGCGACCTTGTCGCGCGGGATGTCGCAGTTGGTGACGAGGGCGCCGAAGCCCGGGACGCAGACCTGCCCGCCGTGCGTGTGCCCGGCGAGGATCACCTCGGCGCCGCGGGCGACGAAGTCGTCGAGGATGCGCTGGTAGGGCGCGTGCGCCACGCCGATGCTGACCCCGGCCGGTCCGTCCTCCGCGCCGCGCAGCTCGTCCACGGCTCCGGCGACGAGGTCGATGCGGTCGAGGCCGATGTGCGGGTCGTCGACGCCGAAGAACTCGATGCGCGTCCCCTTCACCGTGATGCTCTCGGCGCGGTTGTTGAGGTCCACCCAGCCGAGCCCGTCCGAGAAGAAGCCGGTCAGCCCGTCGGTGTCGAGATCGGCCTCGTGCTGCTTGGGGTTCTTGGAGGGGCCGACGAAGTAGCGGAGCGGGTTCTTGATCCGAGGGCCGAAGTAGTCGTTGGATCCGTTGACGAAGGCGCCGGGGATCCCGGCGAAGGGCTCCAGGGCCCGGCGGATGCCGAGCACGCCGTCGCGGTGGCCGAGGTTGTCGCCGGTGTCGACCACGACGTCGGGCGCCAGGGCGAGGAGCGAGCGGATCCACTCCTGCTTCTTGCTCTGCCACGGGGCCATGTGCAGGTCCGACACGTGCAGGACGCGGATCGGCTCGGAACCGGCGGGCAGCACCGGGAACGACGTGCGCCGGACGGTGAACAGCGTCCGCTCGACGCCGATGCCCCAGGCCGCGGCGACGGCTCCGGCCGCGGCGACGGTCGCGAGGGCGGTGGTGAGGGGGCGACGGGTGCGTCCGGTCATGGGTCCTTCTCTCGCACGTCGGCCGCGAGCGCGGCCGCGTTCATTCTGCCGGACGCTCCCTCGGGAGCAGCCGGGGGTGCGGGGGCTCAGCCCGCGCGGGGCGGGGCGCCCGGTCCGGCGCTGATCTGCAGGGTGATCTCCGCGCCCCGGGAGACGCGCGACCCGGCGGGCGGGTTCGTCTGCGCGACCGTCCCTGCCGGGCGGTCGGAGGGGACCGGAGAAGTGTCGACGCGGACCGTGAAGCCGACGGAGCGCAGGCGTGAGGCCGCCGCAGAGGGGCTCTGCCCGGTGACCTGGGGCACGGCCTCCTGCGGAGCGTCGACGAGCGAGCGGACCGGAGCCGGGAACGCCGTCCCGCCGTACTTGGCGTCGGCGACGCGCATGATGCGCGGCCAGATCTGGTGGCGCACCTGACCGGCGTTCACCCGGTTGAGACTGAATCCGCGCATGGAGGTGAAGCCGGTCACGTTGCCGACCCAGGTGGCGGTGGCGACCTCGGTGCTCGCGCCGACCATCCACGTGTGCAGCGCGTCGTCCGTGGTGCCGGTCTTGCCGATGTGCGGCACCCCGGTGCGGGGGTTGGAGGGGGCGCCGGTGCCGCCCGTCACCACCTGCTGCAGGGCGTAGCCGGCGGTCGCGGCCACCTCCTCGGACATCCCCTGGCTGCACTCGGAGGCGGGCGGCGCGACGTCCGCGCCCGTGCGGTCGACGATCCGGTCGATCGCGATGGGCGTGCAGACGGTGCCCTTGTTCGCGAAGCCGGCGAAGGCCGTGGCCATCGTGAGCGGAGCGATCTCGTTGGTGCCGAGGATGGTCGGCGCGAGCTTCTGCAGCTCGGTCCCGTCGGCACGGTGCACGCCCATCGCCAGCGCCGTGTTGCGGATGCCGCAGAGGTCCAGCTGCTGGGCCATGGCGGCGAACGAGGTGTTGATCGAGCCGGTCGTGGCCTGCAGGGCCGTGGTCACTCCTCCGTTGCCGCCCTCGTCGTTCCCGGGGTTCCAGGACTCGCCGTAGTAGACGCCGTCGGGCTCGCAGCTGTCACGGAAGGTCGTGTAGGCGCGGCGGGTGCCGTCGACGCTCTCGCCGAGCGAGTGCCCCTCCTGCAGCCACTCCGCGAGGGTGAACACCTTGTAGGTCGAGCCGACCTGGAATCCCGAGGAGCCGCCGTACCCGAAGTCGGTGTTGTAGTTGACGCTCGTGTAGTTGGGGCCCGTCAGGTCCGGATCGTTGGAGTAGTCCTTGTTCTGGGTCATCGCGAGGATGCGGCCGGTGCCGACCTCGACCGAGACGCTCGCGCTGCCGATGTTCACGTTCGCCATCGACTTGGGCACCCAGTCGTCGGTGGCCGAGACGGCGGCCTGCTGCAGGTCGGAGTCGAGGGTCGTGTAGATCCGGTAGCCGCCGCGCTTGAAGGTGGCGTCGCGCTCGTCCTGACTCGCACCGAACGCGTCGTCGTTCTTGATGACCCAGGTGACGTAGTCGCAGAAGAAGGCCGCGACTCCGGCCGTCTGGCAGCCGGTGCTCGGCTCGGTGATGTTCGGCGTCACGGGCTCGGCGACGGCCGCCTGCGCCTGCTCGGACGTCACCTTCGACTCGAGGTCCATGCGGGTGACGATGTAGTCGCGCCGGTCCCGGGTCTGCGGGTAGCCCTCCGCGGCGGGGTTCGCCGGGTCGCCGGGCCGGTCGAAGCGGAACTTCTCGGGGTTGTTCACGATCGCGACGAGCGCGGCGGACTGCGCGAGCGAGAGGTCCTTCGCGCTCACTCCGAAGTAGTAGCGGGCGGCCGCCTCGACGCCGTAGACGGTGCCGCCGAACAGGGCGATGTTGAGGTAGCCCAGCAGGATGTCGTTCTTCGGATACTCCTTCTCGAGCCCGATGGCGAGCCGCATCTCCGCGACCTTGCGCTCCGGAGTGGTCTCCGTGGCCTCGCGGTAGGCCGCGTCGCGCTCGATCGGATCGCTGAGCGCCTCCGCCTTCTGCACGAGCACGTTCTTGACGTACTGCTGCGTGATGGAGGAGCCGCCCTGGACGTCCCCGCCCATGGCCGTCGTCGCGGCCGCGCGGACGGTGCCGAGCAGATCGATGCCGCCGTGCTCGTAGAAGCGGGGGTCCTCGGAGGCGACCACGGCGTCCTTCACGAACGGCGAGATCTCGTCCCAGCCCACCTCGACGCGGTTCTGGGCGTAGAAGGAGGCGAGCAGCACGTCGCCGCCGGAGGAGTCCTTCGCGTACACGTCGCTCTTCTCGGCGAGCGTGCCGATCTCGAGGTACTCGGGGAGGTTGTCGAACATCTCCACCGTGTTGCCGGCGGCCATGCCGCTCAGCGCGATCGCCGGCGTCACCGAGGCGGCCACCAGGACTCCCGCGACGACGCTCATGGCGACGATGCCGATCAGACCGCCGACGGCGCCCCCGATGGTCTTCACGACTCTGGTCCCGCCCTGCCCCGACATAGAATCAGCGTAGTCGCCGCGCTCGGACGAGCCGCGGCGCTCATCCCGCCGACGCGCGGCGCTCAGCAGTCGTCCCGCACCGGCCGCACCCGAGGAGAGCCATGTCCGTCCCGCGCTGGGAGTACATCACCACCCCGCTGATGATCCACAACACCACGGCGATCCTGAACACCTGGGGATCCGAGGGCTGGGAGCTGGTCCAGATCGTGACCGGTCCCGAGGGCGGCCTCGTCGCGTACCTCAAGCGCCCCGTCGCCGAGGCCGGCGCGTGATCGCCGAGCGCCTCGCGGAGCTCGGCGTCGAGCTGCCCGCCGTGGCGGTCCCCGCCGGCGCCTACGTCCCCGCCGTCGTGCACGGCGGCCTCGTCTACACGGCGGGGCAGATCCCCTTCGTCGACGGCGCTCTGCCGCTGGTCGGCAAGGTCGGCGACGAGGTGTCGCCCGAGCAGGCGAAGGAGCTGGCCCGCACCTGCGCCCTCAACGCGCTCGCGGCCGTCGCCGACGCGATCGGATCGCTCGACCGGGTGACGCGGATCGTGAAGCTCACCGGCTTCGTCGCGTCCGCCTCCGGCTTCACCGGGCAGCCCGGCGTGATCAACGGCGCCTCGGAGCTGCTCGGCGACGTGTTCGGCGAGCCCGGCCGTCACGCGCGCTCGGCCGTCGGGGTGGCGGAGCTGCCCCTCGGCGCTCCCGTCGAGGTCGAGCTGATCGTCGCCTTCGACTGACGCACCGCCCCCTCCGGCCCACACGGCGGGAGGGGGCGGCGCCCGGTCAGTCCGCGGCGATCGCGGAGGAGATCACCTCCATCACCTGCGTGTCCGCGAGCGTCGTCGTGTCGCCCACGGCACGTCCCTCCGCCACGTCGCGCAGCAGCCGGCGCATGATCTTCCCCGAGCGGGTCTTGGGCAGCTCCTGCACCACGAAGATCCGCTTCGGGCGGGCGATCGCGCCGATGTGCTCGGCGACGTGCGCCTTCAGGGTGGCCTCGAGCTCGTCGTGTCCGTGGGCCAGCGCCTCGGCCTGGCTCGCCTTCGCGATCACGAACGCGACCACGGCCTGGCCGGTGGTCTCGTCCGCGGCTCCCACGACGGCCGCCTCGGCGACGACCGGGTGCGAGACGAGGGCCGACTCGATCTCGGCCGTCGAGAGGCGGTGGCCGGAGACGTTCATCACGTCGTCCACGCGCCCCAGGAGCCAGAGGTCGCCGTCCTGATCACGACGCGCCCCGTCGCCCGCGAAGTAGCGGTCGCCGAACTTCGACCAGTAGGTCTCGACGTACCGCTCCGGGTCGCCCCAGATGCCGCGCAGCATCGCCGGCCAGGGCTCGGTGATCACGAGCAGTCCGCCCTCGTCGGCGCCGACCGGCGTCCCGGAGTCGTCGACCACGTCGATCGAGATCCCCGGCAGAGCGACCTGCGCCGACCCGGGCTTGAGAGTCGTCACTCCGGGCAGGGGGGACACCATCATCGCGCCGGTCTCGGTCTGCCACCAGGTGTCGACGATGGGGGTGCGGCCGCCGCCGATGACGTCGCGGTACCAGACCCACGCCTCCGGGTTGATCGGCTCGCCGACCGATCCGAGCAGGCGCAGGCTCGAGAGGTCGAAGCGCTGCGGGATCTGCCGGCCGAGCTTCATGAAGGAGCGGATCGCCGTGGGCGCCGCGTAGAGGATCGTCACGCCGTGCTTCTCGACGATCTCCCACCAGCGGCCGGGATGCGGGCTGTCCGGAGTGCCCTCGTACATCACCTGGGTGGCGCCGTTGGCGAGCGGGCCGTAGACGACGTAGCTGTGTCCGGTGATCCAGCCCACGTCCGCGGTCGACCAGTAGACGTCCGACTCGGGGTGCAGGTCGAAGACCGCGCGGTGCGTGAAGGCGACCTGGGTGAGGTACCCGCCGCTGGTGTGCAGGATGCCCTTGGGCTTCCCGGTCGTGCCGCTCGTGTAGAGGATGAAGAGGGGCTGCTCGGCGGGGAACGGCTTGGCGACGTGGTCGGCGTCGACCGCCACGATCTCCTCGTGCCACCAGAGGTCGCGCCCCTCGTGCCAGGCGACCTCGTTGCCTCCGCGGCGCACGACCAGGACGTGCTGGACGCTGGACTCGCCGCCGAGGGCGAGCGCGGCGTCGACCGCCGGCTTCAGGGGCGAGACGGCGCCCTTGCGCCAGCCGCCGTCGGCGGTGATGACGAGTGTCGCCTCCGCGTCGTCGATCCGCGCGCGGAGGCTCTCGGCGCTGAAGCCGCCGAAGACGACGGAGTGGACCGCCCCCAGCCGGGCGACGGCCAGCATCGCGATGACCGCCTCCGGGATCATGGGCAGGTAGATCGCGACGCGGTCGCCGGCGCGGACGCCGAGGCTCGTGAGCAGGTTCGCGGCGCGCTTCACCTCGGCGGTGAGCTCGGCGTAGGTGATCGAGCGGGAGTCGCCGGGCTCGCCCTCCCAGTGCAGGGCGACGCGGTCGCCGTGGCCGGCCAGGACGTGGCGGTCGAGGCAGTTGTAGGCCACGTTCAGCTCACCGTCGTCGAACCACTTCGCGAACGGGGGCTCGCTCCAGTCGAGCGTGCGCGTGAACGGCCGGTGCCAGTGCAGGAGCTCGCGGCTCCGGTCGGCCCAGAAGGCGAGGCGGTCGGCCGCGGCCTCGTCGTAGAGCGCGGCGGTCGCGACCGCTCCGGCGGCGAGATCGGCCGGCGGCGGGAACCGGCGGGTCTCGTGGAGGAGGTTGTCGATGGCGTTCCGGTCGGCGGCCGGGGCGTCGGGGGGAGTGGACATCTGCGATTCGCTCCTTCGCGAGTGAGACGTTCGCCGGCCCGCGCGGTCGGCGTCGCACCACCGTAGCGCCCGCCTCCAGCGGGGATCGCCGAGCGCCGCAAGCTGAGTGCGGGGCGGGTGTCGGATAAGAGTCCGCAGAGAACAGGATCCGGGCTTGGCGAATCGCGATCCGTCCCCTACAGTTGCATACGGCCGAATGAACTTCGGCCCAGCGGCGCAAGTGATTCCCCCCAATCCAGCGCCGCCGAGGCGGCACCTGTTCCCCCCAATGGGTGCCGCCCCCTTCTTCCCGCCGGATCCGGCGGAGGGACGCCCCCGCTCGAGCCCTGCTCGCGGGGGCGTTTCCGCGTTGCCGGGACGTCTCCTCGTCGACTGGGCTTCTCTGCGCCGTGGGGCCCCTCCTCGGAGCGGCTCCCTGCCGAGAGCCCCGGGCCGCCCCTGCGCGCGCGTCCGGCCCGGGTCGTTCCTCCACAGGCGCCGACGCGGGCGTCTCTCCTCCGATCGGGCAGGGAGCGCCCCGGCGCGCGGAACGGGCTCCTAGCGTGCCGGGATGACCCGCGACTTCGTCCCCCTCGTCCCCGCCGAGCACCGCCGCGACCCGCTGCCGGTGCGGCCCGCCGCCGCCGGTCTCGGGCTGCTCGCGCCGCACGCCGCGGACCCCGCGGTGACCGACCTCTTCGTGAACGGCGGCGCGGGCCTCTGGATCGACCGGGGCGGTGGTGCGGAGCGGGTTCCGGAGTGGACGCTCGACGCCGCCGGAGCACGGCGGCTGGCCGTCGCGCTGGTCGCGGCCGGTGGACGGCACGTCGACGAGGCGAGCCCGTGCGTGGACGTCAGGCTCCGCCACGGGGTCCGCGTGCACGTCGTGCTGCCGCCGGTGGCGACCGGGGGAGCGCTCGTGTCGGTGCGGGTGCCGCGGTCGGACTCCTGGACGCTCGGGGAGCTGCAGGCGGCCGGGATGCTGGACGACGACGGAGTGCGGCTTCTGCGCCGGGCGGTCCGCGAGCGGTGGAACCTGCTGATCACGGGAGCCGGTGGATCAGGCAAGACCACCCTGCTCGGCGCCCTGCTCGGGTGCGCGGCGCCGACCGAGCGGATCGTCGCCATCGAGGACGTCGGCGAGCTCCGGTCGGCGCACCCGCACGTCGTCTCGCTCGAGGCGCGGCAGCCCAACCTCGAGGGCGCCGGTGCCGTGGGCCTGGACCGGCTCGTGCGGGAGGCGCTGCGGATGCGTCCGGACCGCCTGGTCCTCGGCGAGTGCCGCGGCGTCGAGCTGCGCGAGCTGCTGTCCGCGCTGAACACCGGGCACGACGGCGGTGCGGGGACCCTCCACGCGAACTCCCTCGAGGACGTGCCCGCGCGTCTCGAGGCGCTCGGGGTCCTCGCGGGACTCGGGCCCGAGGCGATCGCCCGCCAGACGGTCAGCGCGATCGACCTGGTGCTCCACCTCGAGCGCCGCGACGGGCGGCGGCGGCTGGCGGCATTCGGGACGTTCGCGCTCGACGCGGCCGGCCGCCTGAGGGTCGAGGACGGGTCGCTCCCGAGCGCCTCGAGGTCGAGCGCGTGACGGGCCGCGACGGGCTGGACGAGGTCGCGGCCGTCGTGCACCGACTGGCCGTCCTCCTCGCGGCGGGAGTGGCTCCCGCGTCGGCCCTCGGGCATCTCGCGGGGGCGGAGGGGGCGGACAGCGGGGACGCGCGGCGGCGGCGACTGCTCCGGGCGGTGTCGGAGGAGGCCGGCCGCGGGGGCGACGTGACGGAGGCGCTGCTGCGCGGGACGCCGGTTTCGCGGCGGAGCGGCTCGGAGCGGAAGCGGCCGCGACGGCGAGCGCCGGACACCGGTGAGGCGACCGCGTGGGCGGCGCTGGCCGCCGCGTGGCGGGTGGCCGCCGACTCCGGCGCGCCGGTCGCCGCCGCTCTCGGCGAGCTGGCGGAGTCCCTGCGCGAGCTGGCGCGCGCCCGCCGGGACATCGAGGTGGCTCTGGCCGGTCCCTCCGCCACCGGGAGGGTCGTGAGCGCGCTGCCGCTGGCGGCGCTGGGTCTGGGGGCACTGCTGGGCTTCGACGTGGTCGGCGTGCTCCTCGGGACGGTGCCCGGTGCGGTCTGCCTGGTGGGGGGAGCCGGGTTGATGGCGGCCGCGCACGCGTGGACGCGGCGCCTCGTCCGAAGCGCGGCCCCGGCCGATCCGGCGCCCGGGCTCGCGCTCGACCTCCTCTCGGTGGCGCTGGCCGGTGGCGGCTCGATCGAGTCGTCGCGCGCCCGGGTCGTGGCGGCGCTCGCCGAGTGCGGGCTCGACTCGGGCGAGCGCGTGCTCTCCGACGCGGACCCGGTGCTCGCCCTCTCCGCGGCAGCGGGCGTGCCGGCCGGACGCCTGCTCCGGAGCGAGGCGGCTCTGGTCCGGGCACGGGCGTCCTCCGGGGCGCGGGAGCGAGCCGCTCGGCTCGGCGTGACCCTGATGCTGCCGCTCGGGATCTGCGTGCTGCCGGCGTTCCTGCTGCTCGGAGTGGCTCCGATGGTCGTCTCGGTGCTGCTCTCGACGTTCTCGGTGGCGGCGTGACGCGGTCGACCGCTCCTCCACAGGGGCGGGATCGGGAAGCGCCTCCACGGATCGGCCGGAGGGCCGATCGGCGGGATCGGGAGTCCGCGATCCTCGGAGGAGGGGCACGGAGCGGGGCGGAACGGAGCAGGACGGATGAGAAGTGACACGGCGATCAGCGGCGGGGGAGTCTCCCGGAGTCGAGGACTCGGTAGGAGCAGGGATGCGGGAAGTCGTGTGCCCGGAACGAGCCGGGGCTCGAGGAGCGGCGGAGGTGCGGCGTCCGGCGGAGGAACGGGCATCGACGTCTCCGCGGGGCGCGTCGAGTGGCGCCGACCCGGGTGGGGAGGTCTCGGCGCTCTGGGCGACGAGGAGGGGTCGGCGACGGCGGAGTACGCGATCGCGACGATGGCCGCGGTCGGCTTCGCCGGGCTGCTGGTGGTCATCCTCAAGGGCGACGAGGTGCGGAGCATCCTGACCGACCTGGTGACCCGCGCGCTCACCGCGGCGGGATGAGAGGCCTTCCGCTGCTGCGCGGGCGGCTCGTCCAGGAGGAGGGCTCGGCCACGGCCGAGCTCGCGCTCGTGCTCCCGGCGGTGGTCGCGGTGCTGGCGCTGTGCCTGGGGTCGGTGGCGGCCTCGGCGCAGTACGTCCGGCTCGTCGACGCGGCCGCCGACGCGGCGCGGTCCGCGGCCCGGGGCGACGACCCCCGCGCGCCGCTCGCCCGGGTGGCGGGGGCGTCGCTCACGGCGGGGGAGCAGGACGGACTGGTCTGCGTCGACGTCGCGGCCCGGCTGCGCCCGCTCCCGGCGGTGTCGCTCCCGGTCTCGGTCCGGTCCTGCGCGCTGGGCGGGGGCGGATGATCCGCCGACTCCCCGGGGCTGTCCGCGACCGGGAGGAGGGCTCGGCCGCGGTCGTGGCGATCGGAGTCGTCGCGGGCACGATCCTGGTGACGGCCGCCGTGCTCGCCGGCTGCGCAGGAGTCGTCGGGCACCAGCGAGCGGTCGCCGCCGCGGACGCCTCGTCCCTGGCAGCGGCCGACGTCGCCTCCGGCCTGCTGGCCGGGGATCCGTGCGGACGTGCCGCCGCCGTGGCCCGCGCGAACGGCGCCGAGCTCGTCCTCTGCGACGTCGACGGGGGCGTCGCGAGAACGGAGGCGGCCGTCGCCGCGGGTCCGCTCTCCCTCACGGCGCGGTCGAGGGCCGGCCCGCCGCCCTGAGGGCGGAGGCAGCAGCGGGCGTCGTCCGGACCGAGGTTCGGGCGACGCCGCGGGAGCGCGTCAGTCGGAGGAGAGTCGCTGGTACCGGTACGCGGCGGCGGTCGGCAGGGCGCCCGCGCCCTCGTCGTGCTCGAGGCCCCCGGCGAGGAGGTAGATGTAGCGGGAGCCCGCCCTCGCCCCGGGGATCTCGAGGCGTGCGGCGGGGGCCTGATCGTCGCCGTATCCCCGGCGGAGGGTCTTGCCCTCCAGCGGTCCGTCGAGGAGCTTGGCCGTGTAGGCGGAAGTCGTGGTGGTGTGCGTCGTTGCCATGCCTCATCATGCGCCGATCGGCGCCGCGCGTCACCCCCGCCGACGGCAGGCCGGGCAGGCGGCTCCGAGGCCGTGTCCAGCGTCCTCCCGAGGTCCCCGTGTCCTCGGGAGGGGGCAGGACGTCCGGGGTCAGTGTGTATGGTGTGCCTGTCGGGCGCCCCCGCCGATGGGGACGCGTCGCCGTTCCCCGCACCACGTCGCCGCGCACCGTCTCCCCGCAGCAGGGGACGTCGGACCACTGGTCGTCCGACCCGACAGCACCAATCGAGGAGAACTGTGTCCGGCACGAAGAAGCTGGTGATCGTCGAGTCGCCGGCGAAAGCCAAGACCATCGCCCAGTACCTGGGCGACGGCTACGAGGTGCTCGCCTCCGTCGGGCACATCCGCGACCTCATCGAGCCGAAGAACCTCCCCCCGGAGCTGAAGAAGGGCCCGCTGGGCAAGTTCTCCGTCGACGTCGACAACGGCTTCGAGCCCTACTACGTCGTGTCCGACCAGAAGAAGAAGACGGTCGCCGACCTCAAGCGCGCGCTGAAGAACGCCGACGAGCTCTACCTCGCCACTGATGAGGACCGCGAGGGTGAGGCCATCGCGTGGCACCTCCTCGAGGAGCTCAAGCCCAAGGTCCCCGTGCACCGCATGGTCTTCCACGAGATCACGAAGGACGCGATCCAGAAGGCGCGCGACAACACCCGGGACATCGACACCTCCCTGGTCGACGCCCAGGAGACCCGCCGCATCCTCGACCGCCTCTACGGCTACGAGATCTCGCCCGTGCTGTGGCGCAAGGTCGGCCCCGGGCTCTCGGCCGGCCGGGTGCAGTCGGCCGCGACCCGCCTGGTGGTCGACCGCGAGCGGGAGCGCCTGGCGTTCGTGTCGGCGAGCTACTGGGACCTCGCCACCGTGCTCGCACCCGAGTCGGACGCCGCGGCGGGCTTCGACGCCCGCCTGGCGCGGCTCGACGGCAAGCGGATCGGAAGCGGCCGCGACTTCGACGACCGCGGTCAGCTGAAGGGCGACGTCACCGTCCTCGACGAGTCCACCGCCGGTGCCCTCGCCGAGGCGCTGCGCGACCCCGCCACCACGGTCCGGGTCTCGAACCTCGAGTCCAAGCCGTACTCGCGCCGCCCCGCCGCCCCGTTCACCACGTCCACGCTCCAGCAGGAGGCGGCGCGCAAGCTCCGCTTCTCGGCGCGCCAGACGATGAGCGTCGCGCAGTCGCTCTACGAGAACGGCTTCATCACCTACATGAGGACCGACTCGCCCGGGCTCTCGCAGCAGGCGCTGAACGCGGCACGCACTCAGGCCGCGTCCCTCTACGGAGCCGAGACCGTCCCGGACAAGCCCCGCCTGTACTCCGGCAAGAACAAGAACGCGCAGGAGGCGCACGAGGCCATCCGGCCCGCGGGCGAGACCTTCCGCACCCCGGACCAGCTCTCGGGCACCCTCCGCGGCAACGACCTCCGCCTCTACGAGCTCATCTGGAAGCGCACCGTCGCCTCGCAGATGGCCGACGCCAAGGGCTCGACCGCCACCGTGACGCTGCTCGCCGAGCCGGCCGGCGACGTCGCGAAGACCGCCGAGTTCACCGCCTCCGGAACCGTCATCACCTTCCGCGGATTCCTGCTCGCCTACGAGGAGGGGCGCGACGAGGAGCGTCACGGCGCCCGCGACGAGAAGGACGCCAAGCTGCCGGTGCTCGAGGTCGGCCAGAGCCTGGTCGTCGCCGAGGTCGAGGCCAAGGGCCACGAGACCTCGCCGCCCCCGCGCTACACGGAGGCGAGCCTGGTCAAGGCGCTCGAGGAGCTCGGCATCGGCCGGCCCTCGACCTACGCGTCGATCATCTCCACCATCGTCGACCGCGGCTACGTCACTCCGCGCGGGACCGCCCTCGTGCCCAACTGGATCGCCTTCTCGGTGGTCCGGCTGCTCGAGGACTTCTTCTCCGACCTGGTGGAGTACGACTTCACCGCCGAGATGGAGGGCGACCTCGACCGCATCGCCGGCGGCGAGGAGGACCGCGTCGCCTGGCTCAACCGCTTCTACTTCGGCGGAGGCACGCACCCCGGGCTCCGACACGTCGTGGACAACCTCGGCGAGATCGATGCGAAGAGCATCAACTCCGTCCGGATCACGGACGACATCACCCTGCGCATCGGCAAGTACGGCCCCTACCTCGAGGTGGCCCAGGAGGAGGGGCAGGAGACGCCGCGTCGCGTCAACCTGCCGCTCGAGCTGGCTCCCGACGAGCTCACGCCCGCCAAGGCGCAGGAGCTCGTCGACGCCCCGGTGCAGACCGACCGCGTGCTGGGAAGCAACCCCGACTCGGGCAAGACCGTCGTCGTCAAGGACGGGCGCTTCGGCCCCTACGTGACCGAGGTCGATCCGGAGCCGGAGACCGCGGCGGATCCCGCCACCGGGGAGGTCGTCGAGCCCGTGCCCGCGAAGCGCGGCGCGAAGAAGCCCGCTGTCGTGAAGCCGCGCACCTCCTCCCTCTTCAAGTCCATGGACGTCGCGTCGATCGACCTGGCGACGGCGCTGCGCCTGCTCGACCTGCCGCGCACGGTCGGCGACGACCCCGAGAGCGGCGAGCCGATCACGGCTCAGAACGGCCGGTACGGCCCGTACATCAAGAAGGGCACCGACAGCCGGTCGCTCACCAGCGAGGACCAGATCTTCGAGGTCGACCTGCCGACGGCGCTCGAGATCTTCGCCCAGCCGAAGTACGGGGCGCGACGCGCGTCGAGCGCGCTGAAGGAGTTCGAGGCGGACCCCGTCAGCGGCAAGCCGATCCGGATCCGCGACGGACGCTTCGGCGCCTATGTGACCGACGGCGAGACCAACGTCACGATCTCCAAGGGCCTCACGATCGAGGAGATCGACTTCGAGCAGGCGGTCCAGATGCTCGCCGACAAGCGCGCGAAGGGCCCGGCCAAGAAGGCTCCGGCCAAGCGCGCGCCGGCCAGGAAGCCCGCGGCGAAGACGACCGCGGCCAAGACGACGGCGGCCAAGACGACGGCGGCCAAGACGACGGCGGCCAAGACGACAGCGGCCGCCAAGAAGACGACCGCAGCGAAGAAGCCCGCCGCGCCCCGCGCCACCGCCGCGAGCCGCGCGGCTGCGGCGGCTGCCGCCGAGACGTCGGACGCGACGGAGTCGTGACCGGGCTGTTCGTCACCCTCGAGGGCGGGGACGGCGCGGGCAAGACCACGCAGGCCCGGCTGCTCGAGGAGTGGCTGGGCACGCGGGGCGAGACCGTCGTCCGCACCCGCGAGCCCGGAGGAACCGAGGTGGGCCTGCAGATCCGCGAGATCGTTCTGCACCACCGCGGCGAGATCGATCCGCGGGCCGAGGCCCTGCTCTACGCGGCGGACCGCGCTCAGCACATCGGGACGCTCGTGCGACCGGCGCTCGAGCGCGGCGAGGTCGTCGTGCAGGACCGCTACATCGACTCCTCCGTCGCCTACCAGGGAGCCGGGCGGGTCCTCGACGCCGTCGAGGTCCGGCGGCTCTCGGAGTGGGCCACCCACGACCTGAGGCCCGACCTCACCGTCCTGCTCGACCTCGACCCCGCCGTCGCGCGGGGCCGGCTCGACGCGGCCCGCACGCGCTTCGACCGGCTGGAGGCCGAGAAGGCGGAGTTCCACGGGCGCGTGCGCGAGGCGTTCCTGGCGATCGCCGAGACGGACGCCGAGCGCTTCCTCGTCGTGGACGCCGGTCTCCCCGTCGAGGAGATCGCGGCCGCGGTGCGGGAGCGGGTCGCCGTCCTCCTCGACGGCGCGTCGGCTGTCGGTGCTCGCGGTTAGCCTGGTGGCATGACCGTCTGGAGCCAGCTCGTCGGGCAGGAGCACGCCATCGGCGCCCTGCAGGACGCCTCGACGCCCCGGGACGACCGTGGCCGGGAGTCGTCGTCGATGACGCACTCCTGGCTCATCACCGGCCCTCCCGGGTCCGGCCGCTCGAACCTCGCCTACGCGTTCGCCTCCGCACTGCTCTGCCGCCACGGCGGCTGCGGGGAGTGCCCCGACTGCCGCCAGGTCGCCGCCCGCTCCCATCCCGACCTCGCCGTGCTGACCACCGAGCGCGTGATCATCTCGATCGACGAGGTGCGGCGGCTGGTCAGCAGCTCGCAGTACTCGCCCTCGGTGTCGCGCTACCGCGTCATGGTCATCGAGGACGCCGACCGGATGAGCGAGCGCACGTCCAACGTGCTGCTGAAGGCGCTCGAGGAGCCGCCGGAGCGCACGGTCTGGATCCTGTGCGCCCCGAGCGAGGCCGATCTGCTCCCCACCATCCGCTCCCGCGTCCGCTCCGTGCGGCTCCGCGTGCCGAGCATCGAGGACGTCGCCGGTCTCCTCGAGCGCCGCGACGGGGTCGACCCCGAGACCGCCGAGCGCGCCGCCCGCCAGGCTCAGAGCCACATCGGGATGGCGCACCGCCTGGCGACCGACGCGAACGCGCGCGAGCGCCGCGAGGAGACGCTCCGCATCGCCCTGCGCCTCCGCGGCGTCTCGGACGCGGTGCTCGGCGCTGCGCGGATGATCGAGGTCGCGACCGAGGACGCCAAGGCGATCACGCTCGAGCGCGACGAGGCCGAGCGGCAGCAGGCGCTGCGCTCGCTCGGCGTCGAGCCCGGGGGCACCGTGCCCGCGCAGCTCCGCTCGCAGCTGCGGGCGCTCGAGGAGGATCAGAAGCGACGCGCGACGCGGAGCCTCCGCGACGGCCTCGACCGGATCCTCGTCGACCTGCTCTCCCTCTACCGCGACGTGGTGCGCCTCCAGCTCGGAGCGCCCGGCGGCGTCATCAACGAGGAGGTCCGGACCGAGATGACCGCGCTCGCCGACGCGACTCCGCCCGACCGCACGCTCGCCGTCCTCGACGCGATCGCGACCGCCCGGCAGCGGATCGACGCGAACGTCTCCCCGGTCCTCGCTCTCGAGGCGCTGCTCGTCGTCGCGGCGCGCCGCCCGGTGGCCGCGTGAGGCGGGGGCGCCGGTCGGCCGTCGTCGTCGCGCTCGCCGCGGCCGCGTCCCTCCTGACCGGCTGCTTCGCGCCCGGCCCGAGCGTCGACAGGACCTCCACCCCCTATCCGCAGACCGTCGACGACTCCCTGGAGCGCTACTACTCGCAGGTGCTGGTCTGGGACGACTGCGGCGACGGCGCTCTCTGCACCGACGCGACAGTCCCGCTCGACTGGGACGACCCCTCGGGGGAGACGGCGTCGATCGCCCTGGTGCGCCGACCCGCGACGAAGGGACCGGCGATCGGCTCCCTGCTCGTGAACCCGGGCGGACCGGGAGCGTCGGGCGTCGACTTCATCCGTGACAGCGCCGACTACGCGGTCGACTCCGCGCTCGCCGCCCGGTACGACGTCGTCGGCTTCGATCCGCGCGGAGTGGGCGCCTCCACCGCGGTCTCCTGTCTCGACGCCGCGGGCCTCGACTCCTACCTCTACGACATCACGCCCGGGGAGCGGGGCAGCGAGGAGTGGATCCAGGCGCAGCGCACGTCCGCCGCTGGGTTCGCCGCCGCCTGCCAGGAGCGCAGCGGGCCGCTGCTGCCCGAGGTCGGCACCCCGAGCGCCGCCCGTGATCTCGACGTGCTGCGCGCGGCGCTCGGCGACGAGACGCTGCACTACCTCGGCTACTCCTACGGCACGTTCCTCGGAGCGACCTACGCCGGGCTGTTCCCGGACCGGGTCGGCCGCCTCGTCCTCGACGGCGCGATCGATCCGGCGGCCACCTCGTTCGACGTGGTGCGCGAGCAGGCGAAGGGGTTCGAGAGCGCACTGCGCGCCTACCTCGCCGACTGCCTCCGCTCGGACGACTGCCCGTTCACCGGCACCGTCGACGCGGGGATGGCCCAGCTGAAGCGCATGCTCGAGGACGTGGACGCCTCGCCGATCCGGGCCGCCGATGGCCGTGAGCTCGGCGCGAGCACGCTGTTCACCGCGATCGTCTACCCGCTCTACGACGCCACGGCGTGGGGAGCGCTGAGCGAGATGCTGGCCGACGTCCGCCGGGGCGACCCCGCGGTCGCGTTCCAGTACGCGGACGCCTACAACGGGCGCGACGCGGACGGCCGGTACGCGGACAACACCACCGAGGCGTTCCTCGCGATCAACTGCGTCGACTACTCCTACGACGCCGACACCGCCTCGATGCGCGCCGACGAGGCCGCTCTCGAGCAGGCCGCGCCGACGATCGGCCGCTACATGGCCTACGGCGACATCCTCTGCAGCGAGTGGCCGGCGGCGTTCGAGGGCTCCCGCGAGCCGATCACCGCGGAGGGCTCGGCGCCCATCCTGGTCGTGGGCACCACGAACGATCCCGCGACGCCCTACGTGTGGGCGCAGGCGCTCGCGGGCGAGCTCTCCGCCGGTCACCTGGTCACCTACGACGGCGAGGGCCACACGGCCTACAACAAGTCGACGTCCTGCGTGAACGACGCGGTCGACGCGTACCTGCTCGAGGGGACCGTCCCGGAGGTGGATCCGCAGTGCTGACCGAGCAGGAGCGGCCCCGCGAGCAGCAGCCCGGGCTCCGCGAGCGCAAGCGCCTGGCCACGCGGCGGGCGATCGAGATCGCCGTCCTCCGCCTGGCGAGCGAGCGCGGGCCGGAGCGGGTGACCATCGAGGACGTCTCGCGCGCCGCCGACGTCTCCACGCGCACCTTCTTCAACTACTTCGCCTCGAAGGAGGACGCGCTGGTCGGCGGGCTCCCGGTCATCGCCGACGAGACGGCGGCGGCGTTCGTCACGGGCCGGGGCGCCGTGCTCGAGGACCTGCAGCGGGTCTTCGTCGCCGCGATGGAGGAGCCGCTCGAGGAGGACCGGGAGCTGCACGTCCTCCGCCGCGCGCTCTTCCGCGAGCACCCGCATCTGGTCGGTCTGAAGATCGCGGGCATGCGCGAGTTCGAGCTCGCGGTCGAGGGGCTCGTCGCCGAGCGTCTCGGCCAGGAGGACGACGACGCGGAGCGGGTGCGCAGCCGGGCGCGGATGCTGACGCTCCTCGGGCTCGCCGCCGTCCGCCACGCCTGGGCGGCCTGGGTCGATCACGACGGCCGGGAGGCCCTGCCCGGACGCATCGCCCGCTCCTTCGAGGAGCTCCGCGGCGCGCTCGCCTGAGCCGAACGCAGCGGTAGGCGCCGCCGTCGCGGGGCCTCTGCTCGACCGCGCCGTCCTGATTCACGCCCGGGGGCGCGAGCAGGCTATGCTGTGTAATCGTGTCCGGGGCTCAGGCCCCGCGTGCACGCCGCCTTAGCTCAGTCGGCAGAGCGTCTCACTCGTAATGAGAAGGTCGTGGGTTCGATTCCCACAGGCGGCTCCCTCTCCCGTCATCCGCGACGTCCCGGCCGGATCCGCGAGTTCCCGGCCTCATCCGCGACGTCCAGGTCGCGTCGAACTCGCGTCGCTACCCTGTTGCGGATGACCGACACGCCTCCTCCCCGCCGTCGCCGCACTCTCGTGGTCGCCGCGGTGCTCGTGGCCGCCGCGCTCGGTGGCGGCGCCTTCGGCGTGGGGACGGCCCTCGGCAGCGCCGCGGAGCCCGGGGCGCTGCCCGTCGTCTCGACCCCGACCGCCACCGCGACTCCCACACCGACGCCGACGGCCACGGCGCGGCCCACCGCCGAAGCGGCGGCCGAGGCGCTCCGCACCTGCTCGGTGGCGGGGCTCGCCGCCGACCCGCGCCTGGGCTCGATGCAGGCGCGTGTGGTCGACGCCGCGACGGGCGAGGTCCTGTTCGACCGCGGGGGCGGGACCGCGTCCCGCACCGCCTCCGCCCTCAAGATCCTGACGGCCGCGTCGGCGCTCGCGGTCCTCGGCCCGGACACGCGCATCGCCACTACCGTGGTCCGGGGGAGCGAACCCGGGAGCGTCGTCCTCGTCGGCGGGGGAGACCTCACCCTGACCCGGCTCCCGACCGGCCGGGAGTCGACCTACGCCGGAGCGGCCCACCTCGACGATCTCGCGGCGCAGGTCGAGAGCGCCTGGGAGGCCGACCCCTCCACCGCCGGGACGCCGATCACGTCGCTGGTGCTCGACTCCTCCCTCTACTCGGGCGAGACCTGGCAGCCGAGCTGGAACCGCAAGGAGCAGGTCGACGGCTACATGCCCGAGATCACGGCGCTCCAGGTGGACGGCGATCGCGAGGACCCCACGGCCTCGACCTCCGAGCGCGGCACGGATCCGGTCGGCCGGGCCGGAGAGGCGTTCGCCGGCGAGCTGGACGGCTCGCCCGTGGTCTCCACCGGGACCGCTCCCGCGGGCGCCGCGGTTCTCGGCACGGTGGAGTCGGCTCCGGTCGGCACGCTCGTGCAGCAGATGCTGCTCGTCTCCGACAATGCGATCGCCGAGATGCTCGCGCGGCTCGTCGCGATCCGCACCGGCGCGGGCAGCGACTTCGCTGCCGAGCAGGCCGGTGTGCTGCAGGGGCTCGCCGGTTACGGCGTCGACACGTCCGGGATCGCGATCGCCGACGGCTCCGGCCTGAGCGACGACAACGCGGTCGAGCCGGCGTACTTCACCGAGCTGCTCCGGAAGGTGCAGGCCCGCGAGGGGCAGCTGGGGATCCTCCTGGACGGCCTGCCGGTGTCGGGCCGGACGGGCTCGCTCTCCTACTCCGACCGCTTCGCCGGCGACAACGCCGCGGCCGACGGCGCGGTGCGGGCGAAGACGGGCTGGATCGACACCGGCTACACCCTGGCCGGCGTGGTCACCGCGGCGGACGGCACCGAGCTGACCTTCGCGGTCTACGCTCTCGGCGACGTCTCCGACTCGGCGAAGACCGCGATCGACACTCTCATGACGGGTGTCTACCGCTGCGGATCCTCGCTCTCCGACTCCTGACCCGGGCGGGTCGACCTCCCGCTCCTCCTCGCCACCTCCTCCCGGAAGGCCCACGATGACCACCGCACTCCTGATCGTCGACGTGCAGAACGACTTCACCGAGGGCGGCGCGCTCGCCGTCACAGGCGGCGCGGCCGTCGCCCGGGGAATCACCGCGCATCTGGCGGCGCACGCCGACCGCTACTCCGCGGTGCTGGCCTCCCGCGACTGGCACGAGGGCGACTCCGACAACGGCGGCCACTTCGCGGTGGAGCCGGACTTCGTCGACAGCTGGCCCGTCCACTGCGTCGCCGGCACGGACGGCGCGCGGTTCCACCCGGCCCTGGACACCGCTCTGATCGACGTGCAGATCCTCAAGGGGCAGGGCCGCCCCTCCTACTCGGCCTTCGAGGGCACGACGGAGGCGGGCGAGGAGCTCGGCGCCGTGCTCGCGGAGCGGGGCGTCACTGCGCTCGACGTCGTGGGACTCGCGACCGACCACTGCGTGCGCGCCTCGGCGCTCGACGCGCGACGGGCGGGGCTCGAGGTCCGCGTGCTCCAGGACCTGGTCGCAGGCGTCTCCGAGGAGGCGAGTGCCGCGGCGCTGCGCGAGCTGACGGAGGCGGGAGTCCGCGTCGAGCGGTCCGTCTGAGCGCTCGTCCCTCCACAGGGCTCAGGGAGGCGCAGGTCCTCGCGGCTCCCGGCGACCACGCCCCCGGAGCGATCGCCCGTCCTACACTGGGAGGACGAGAAGCTCCTCCCGGCGCGGTCTGCGCGCTCCGATCCGAAGAAGTGGTTCCCTCCTGTGACTGATTCCGTCGCGTCCCGCGCCGCCGAGACCGCTCTGCTCGCCCGCATCCCCACGCAGCTGCTGATCGGCGGTGAGTGGGTGGACGCCTCCGGCGGCGGCTCGATCGACGTCGAGGACCCGGCCACCGGAGCGGTCCTGGTCTCGATCGCCGACGCGACTCCGGAGGACGGGGTCCGGGCGCTCGACGCCGCCGTCGCCGCCGGTCCGTCGTGGGCCGCGACGGCGCCGCGGAAGCGGGGCGAGATCCTCCGGCGGGCGTTCGACCTCCTGCAGGAGCGCACCGAGGAGTTCGCGCTCCTGATGGCGCTCGAGATGGGCAAGCCGGTCGCGGAGGCGAGGGGCGAGGTCGTGTACGGCGGCGAGTTCCTCCGCTGGTTCAGCGAGGAGGCGGTGCGCATCAGCGGACGCTACGGCGTCTCGCCCGAGGGCAGTGGCCGGATGATCGTCTCGCAGCACCCGGTGGGCCCCTGCTACCTGATCACCCCCTGGAACTTCCCGCTCGCGATGGCGACGCGGAAGATCGCTCCGGCGCTGGCGGCGGGCTGCACCGTCGTCGTGAAGCCGGCCGAGCTCACTCCGCTCACCACGCTCGCCTTCGCGGCGCTGCTCGCCGAGGCGGGGCTCCCCGACGGCGTGCTCAACGTGGTCACCACGTCCTCGGCGGGAGCCGTGTCGGCTCCGATCCTGTCGGATCCCCGCCTGCGGAAGGTGTCCTTCACCGGCTCCACTCCCGTCGGGCGCACGCTGCTGCAGCAGGCCTCCGAGAACGTGCTGCGGACCTCGATGGAGCTGGGCGGCAACGCGCCCTTCGTCGTGTTCGAGGACGCCGACCTCGACCGGGCGGTCGAGGGCGCGATGCTCGCGAAGTTCCGCAACATCGGCCAGGCCTGCACGGCCGCCAACCGCTTCTTCGTGCACGAGTCGATCGCCGAGGAGTTCGCGGCGCGGATCGTGGAGCGCGTGCGCGCTCTGCGCGTCGGCCGCGGCACCGAGGACGGAGTGACCATCGGCCCGCTGATCGACGAGCGCGCGGTCGAGAAGGCGTCCGCGCTGGTGGAGGACGCAATCTCCCGCGGCGCGCGCCTGCTCACCGGCGGCGATCGGATCGAGGGGGCCGGCCACTTCTACCGGCCGACCGTGCTCGCGGGGGTCGACCGGGAGAGCGAGATCCTGCGCACCGAGATCTTCGGCCCGGTCCTCGCGATCGTGCCGTTCACCGACGAGGACGACGCCGTCGCGCTCGCCAACGACACCGAGTACGGACTGGTGTCCTACGTCTTCACGCGCGATCTCGCCCGCGGTCAGCGGATGATCGAGCGGCTCGCCACCGGGATGATGGGCCTCAACGTCGGCGTGGTGTCGAACGCGGCGGCGCCCTTCGGCGGGGTGAAGCAGTCGGGCCTCGGCCGCGAGGGCGGACTCGAGGGGATCCACGAGTACCTCAGCACCAAGTACACGCTCACCCCCGACCCCTTCGCCTGATCCGGTGGAGCGGATCGAGGTCACCGCGCTCGACGACCCGCGGCTGCGCGACTACGCGCACGCGACCGACGTCGCGCTGAAGAACGCCCGCGGCCCGCACGGCCTGTACATCGCGGAGTCGGCGCTCGTGCTCGAGCGCGCGATCGCCGCCGGGCACCGGCCGCGCTCGGTGCTCGCCCTCGGCGGTTCGGCCGGCGAGGCCGAGCGCCTGGTCGGCCGCTTCGACGTGCCCGTCTTCACGGGCCCGGGTGAGCTCCTGGCCGAGCTCACCGGGTACACCCTGCACCGCGGCCTGATCGCGGCGATGGACCGGCCCGTGCTGCCCGACCCGGCCGGCCTGCTCGCGGGAGCGCGCCGCGTCGTCGTGCTCGAGGACGTGGTCGACCCGACCAACGTCGGCGCGATCTTCCGCTCCGTCGGGGCCATCGGAGCCGATGCCGTGCTGGTGACGCCGCGCTGCTCCGATCCGTACTACCGTCGCGCCATCCGCGTGAGCATGGGAACGGTCCTCCAGGTGCCCTGGACGCGCGTCGGCGACTGGCCGTCGACGCAGCGGCTCCTGCGCGGAGCGGGCTTCACGATCGCGGCGATGGCTCTGACCCCGGAGGCGGTGCCCCTGCGGGACTTCGCCGCCCGCGCTCCGGAGCGCGTCGCCCTCGTGCTCGGCACCGAGGGGCAGGGTCTCACCGCCGAAGCGCTCGCCGCCGCCGATGTCGCCGTCCAGATCCCGATGCGGCACGGGATCGACTCGCTCAACGTCGCTGCGGCGTCGGCGGTCGCGATGTGGGCGCTCGCCGAGCCCTCCTGAGAGGTGCGCCTGTGCCCCGTTGGGGGTGCCACTGAGACCTGAGAGCGCGCCCAGCGCTCGCCGGAAGCATCGACTGCGCTACCGTGGCCGCACTCCTGCCCGCAGCCGTCACGAACGAGGTCGTCCATGCTCCTGCGCACGACGCTCCGCCCGCCCGTCGCGCTGCTCGTCGGAGTCGCGCTCGCACTGAGCCTCACCGCCTGCTCCGGTCCCGCCGCGGAGGTGCCGGACGGGACCGTCCGCGACTCCGGCTCCGTCGCGACCGCCGCCCCGGCGCCCACCGGCACAGCCGATCCCGAGAGCGGCGCGCGCATGACCCGCCTGATCAGCGACTGCCTCGCCCGCTACGGCCTGAGCGACCGGCCGCCGCTCGCGAGCCCGCTCGCGGAGGAGGAGGTCCGCCTGGCGGCGCAGCGCGCCCGGGACGCGTACGACGCCACCCTGACCGACTGCTCGGCGCAGGCGCTCGCGTCCGGGGAGCCGAGCAGTGATCCGACGGGGGAGCCCGGCAGCGAGCCGACCGACGAGCCCGACGCCGACTCCACCCCCGCTCCGGCGGGCTGACCGTGCGACTCGAGGGGACGTCCGCGCTGATCGCGGGGGGAGCATCCGGACTGGGAGCCGCGACGGCGACGGCGCTCGACGCCGCAGGAGCGCACGTGGTCGTGCTCGACCTGCCGCACGCGGTGGAGGCCGCGCGTCTGCCCGCCTCCGTGCAGCTGATCGCCGGGGACGTCCTCGATCCGGACGCCGTCTCGCGCGCCGTGGAGGCGGCGGGGGAGCTGCGCGTCGCCGTGAGCTGTGCGGGCGTGGCCACACCCGGGCGGCTGCTCGGACGCGACGGGCCACTGCCGCTCGAGCAGTTCGACCGGGTGCTGCGGATCAACACGACCGGGACGCTCAACGTGCTGCGCCTCGCCGCGGCGTCGATCGCCGAGCGGGAGCCGGTCGACGGGGAGCGGGGAGTCCTGGTCACGACCGCCTCCGTCGCCGCCTTCGAGGGGCAGATCGGACAGGCGGCCTACGCCGCGTCGAAGGGAGCCGTGGCGGCGATGACCCTGCCGCTCGCGCGCGAGCTCGCGGCCCGGCTCGTGCGCGTGGTGTCGATCGCACCGGGCACGTTCGACACGCCCCTGCTCGCCGGGCTGCCGGACAGGGCCCGCGAGGCGCTCGGCTCGGCGACGCCGCATCCGGCCCGCCTCGGACGCCCCGAGGAGTTCGCGGCCCTGGTGCGGCACATCGTCGAGAACCCCATGATCAACGGCGAGACCATCCGGCTCGACGGGGCCCTGCGGCTGCCGCCGCGCTGAGGGACGAGCGGGCGCAGGCTCCTGGTCGAGACGTGCGGGCGTCTCGGGACGCCGCTGCGCGGCTGGTCGACCGGCATGAGGCGGCGGCGGTCTCGAGACGCCGCTGCGGCGTCCGTCAGACGAGCAGCTGGTGCTTGGCGAGGTCCCGGTAGAGCGGCGTCGACTCGACGAGCTCGGAGTGGGTGCCGACTCCCACGACCTCGCCCTTCTGCAGCACGACGATGCGGTCGGAGTCGACCACCGTCGACAGGCGGTGCGCGATCACCAGCAGGGTCCGGTTCTCGGCGACCGCGTCGATCGCCAGGCGCAGGCGCTGCTCGTTGAGGCCGTCGAGGCTCGACGTGGACTCGTCCAGCAGCAGGATCGGCGGGGCCGCCAGGAGCGCGCGGCCGATCGCGAGGCGCTGACGCTCACCGCCCGAGAGCATCACTCCGCTCTCGCCCACCGGCGCGTGCAGGCCGAGCGGGTTGCGCTCGAGCACGTCGGTCAGGTTCACCGCCTCGAGCACCCGGAGGCAGTCGGCGTCGTCGGCGTCGGGGCGGCCGAGGACGAGGTTCTCGCGGATGGTGCCGGCCAGGACGGGGGCGTCCTGCTCGACGTAGCCGATCTGCGCGCGGAGCGCGTCGCGGTCGATGGCTGTGATGTCGACACCGCCGAGTCGGACGACGCCGGCCTCCGGGTCGTAGAACCGCTCGATGAGGGCGAGGATCGTGCTCTTGCCCGCTCCCGACGGCCCGACCAGGGCGGTGCGCTTGCCGCGCGGCACGGTGAAGGAGACGCCGCGCAGGACGGTGCGGTCGCGCTCGTCCGCCACGGCCGCCGCGTCGGGCACGGCGCCCTCCTCGTAGGAGAACACCACGTCCTCGAAGGAGATGGCCTCCTCCGCCACGCCGGCGCCGAGGCCGCCCGCGGAGGCGTCGCCGTCGCCCTCGATCGGCAGGTCGATGATCTCCTGGATGCGGCCGAGGGCGCCCAGCGCCGAGTTCACCGAGGTGATGGCGCCGATGAAGTTGCCGAGCGGCATCACCATCATGAAGAGGAAGAGGATGAACGAGACCAGCTGGGCGATGTCGATCGCGCCGGACGCGACGCGGTAGCCGCCGACGCCGAGGACGGCGAGGAAGGCGACCTGCATGGCGATCCCCGCCACCGGCACCACGAGGGCCGAGACGTGCGCGACGCGGATCCCGAGGCGGTACGCCTCCGTCGCGTGCTGGTCGACGACCGCGATCTCGCGATCGGTGGCTCCGGCGGCACGGATCGTCCGGACGGCGCTGATGGCGCGCTCGACGGCCGCGGCCAGATCGCCGACCTTCTCCTGGGCCTTGCGGCTGGCGGTGCGGATGCCGCGGCCGAGGGTCAGCGCGAGCCCGAGGGCCACCGCCACCACCGCCACGATGATCAGCAGCAGCACCCAGTCGATGACGGCCATCGCGATGATCGCGCCGACGAAGACGAGGGAGCCCGCGATCGAGTCGACGAGCCCCTGGGTCAGCACCGCGCGCAGGAGCGTGGAGTCGGAGCCGACGCGCGAGACGAGGTCGCCGGTGCGGCGCGCGTCGAACTCCCGGATGGGGAGGCGCAGCAGCCGCGCGACGAGGCGGCGGCGGCTCGAGAGCACGATCCCCTCGCCGGTGCGCTGGAGCAGGTAGTGCGCGAAGCCCGAGATCAGCCCGGAGGCCACGACCAGGCCGACGAGGGCCCACACCAGCGGGCCGAGATCGAGACCGGACTGGACCCGGGTGATGACCTGGCCGACGAGTAGGGGCTGGCCGAGGCTCGCCGCCGCTCCGAACAGGCTGAGGACCACGACGACCGAGAGGATGCCGCGGTGCTCGAGCAGGTAGGGCACGAGCTGCGAGAAGGAGGCGCGGGGTCCGTCGTCGCGGGAGGGTCGTCGTCCGCCGCGCCGGGAGGTGGTGGTGCTCATCGCCGTCCATTCTGCCCCGTCGTCGCTGCGAGCAGGCCGCCAGAGGGCGGGCCCGGTGCTCAGGGAGGCAGCGGAGACGCGGACGGCCCGCCGGGGGGATCCCGACGGGCCGTCCTCTGCAGGGAGTCCTACGAGACGTTGTCGTGGTACGACGCGTTCTTCGTCTCCTTGGAGAGCAGGAGCGCGATCAGCGTCAGCACGGCCGCGGCGCTGAGGTAGAGGCCGACCAGCACGGTGCTGCCGCCCGCCGCCCTCCACAGCGCGACCGCGATGATCGGCGCGAGGGCCGCTCCGAGGATCGACGCGAGGTTGTACGCCATCGCCGAGCCGGTGTAGCGGACGTTGGTCGGGAACAGCTCGGGGAGGACGGCGCCCATCGGGCCGAAGGTCAGGCCCATCAGCGTGAAGCCGAGGATCAGGACCGCCATGACGCCCGCGAAGCCGGCGCTGAACAGGGGCACGAAGAGCAGGCCGAAGACGAGGATCGCCGCGGTCACCACGAGCAGCGTGCGCCGGCGGCCGAAGCGCTCCGCGAGCGGGCCGGAGACGAGCGTGAAGATCCCGAAGAACACGACGCCGACGATCAGCATGACGAGGAAGTCGTTGCGCGTGTAGCCGAGGCCCGGAACCGCGCCGTCGACGGGCGAGGTGCCGTAGGTCAGCGTGAACGTCGTCATCAGGTAGAAGAGCACGTAGGTCGCCAGCATGATGAAGGTGCCCAGGATGAGCGGGCGCCAGCTGGTGACGAAGACGCGGGCGAGGGGCAGCTTGGCGACCTCGCCCTTCTCGACGACCTTCTGGAACGCGGGCGTCTCGACGAGCTTGAACCGCACGTAGAGCCCGATGATCACGAGCACGGCGCTCGCCAGGAACGGCACGCGCCAGCCCCAGGCCGCGAACGTCTCGTCGCTCATCGTGCTCGCGAGCACCAGGAACAGGACGTTGGCGACGATGAAGCCGATCGGTGCGCCCAGCTGCGGGAAGGTGCCGTAGATGGCGCGCTTGCCGGCCGGTGCGTTCTCGGTCGCGAGCAGCGCGGCTCCGGACCACTCGCCGCCGAGGCCGAGGCCCTGGCAGAAGCGCATCACGACGAGCAGGAACGGAGCGAGGAACTCCCAGCCGGGCGTGAGCGCGGTGGGCAGGCAGCCGATCAGGAAGGTCGCGACGCCCATGGTGAGCAGCGAGGCGACGAGGGTGCCCTTGCGGCCGACGCGGTCGCCGAAGTGGCCGAAGATGATCGAGCCGATCGGGCGCGCGATGAACGCGACGCCGAAGACGGCGAAGGAGGCGAGGAGGGCCGTGGCCGGGTCCTCGTTGACGAAGAAGAGCGACGGGAAGACCAGGACGGCGGCGGTCGCGTAGGCGTAGAAGTCGTAGAACTCGATCGAGGTGCCGATGAGGCTGGCGAGGATGACGCGGCCGCGGGAGTTCTGCGGGGCGGCTGCTGGCGCGTCGGAGACGGCGGGAGAAGACATGAGGGAGGGGCTCCGTGTGGACGGCGGCTCCCCCCGAGCCGGCGGGGCGGGGCGTCGATCGGGCGTCGCGGGCCGCTGAGGCGAGGGGGAGGAGAGAGGGGTCGCTCGTGACGACCCGTCCACTTTACTCCGTGTTCTCCCAGGTTCGTGTGCGGGCGGCCCCAGGACGGGGGCCGCCCGCAGTGGTTCAGCTGCGCAGCGAGCGGAGGAGCAGAGCGGTCGAGACCGCCGCCTCGGCCGCCTCGCGCCCCTTGTCCTCCTTCGAGCCGGGAAGGCCCGCGCGATCGATGCCCTGCTGCTCGGTGTCGAGGGTGAGCACGCCGAAGCCGACCGGCTTGCCGGTCAGGATCGAGACGGTGGTGAGCCCGGAGGTGGCGGCGTCCGAGACGTACTCGAAGTGCGGGGTGCCGCCGCGGATGATCACGCCGAGGGCGACGACCGCGTCGGCCCCCGCCTCCAGGGCCGCCTTCGAGGCGACGGGCAGCTCGAACGAGCCGGGCACGCGCACGAGCGACCAGGACGCTCCGGCCTCGTCGAGGGCTCGGCCCGCTCCGGCGATCAGACCGTCGCTGATCTGCTCGTGCCAGGTCCCCGCGATGACGACGACGCGCAGTCCTGCGCCGTCGAGAGGGGAGGTGGTGGGGGCGCCGCTACCGGCCATTGCTACTCCTTCGTGGTGGCGCCGGCGATCCCGGCGTCGAGGGCGAGGCCGGAGATCCCGGCGTCGAGGGGGTCGTGGTCGAGGACGCTGTCGAGGGTGTGGCCCATGCGGTCGCGCTTGGTCTCGAGGTAGCCCTCGTTGAAGGCGCCGACTCCGACGACGAGCGGCACGCGCTCGGCGACGACGATGCCGCGGTCGGTGAGCTGGCGGACCTTCTCGGGGTTGTTGGTGAGCAGGCGCACCTCGGTGAGGCCGAGGTCCTCGAGGATCCCGACCGCCGCTCCGTAGTCCCGCGCGTCGGCGGGGAGCCCGAGGGCGAGGTTCGCGTCGAGGGTGTCGAGTCCGTCCTCCTGCAGGCGGTAGGCGCGCAGCTTGTTGATCAGGCCGATGCCCCGGCCCTCGTGACCGCGGAGGTAGACGACGACGCCGCCGTCCCGCTGGATCGTGTCGAGGGCGGCGTCGAGCTGGGGCCCGCACTCGCACTTCAGCGAGCCGAACGCCTCGCCGGTCAGGCACTCGGAGTGCACGCGCACCAGGGCGGGCCGCCCCGCGGCGACCTCTCCCGCGAGGATCGCGACGTGATCCGCTCCGGTCTGCCGGTCGCGGTAGGCGCGGATCCGGAACGGGCCGTGGGTGGTCGGCACCGTGGTCTCGACCTCGAAGCTCACCCGCGCGCTCTCCGGAACCGCGACCGTGACGGGCACCTCCGCGTCGCAGTGGAACTCCTGCAGGTACGCGATGAGGGCCGCGACCGTGGTCACCGGCACGCCCTCGCGCTCGCCGAGGGCGATCAGGCCGGGCAGCCGCATCATCTCGCCGTCCTCGGCGACGATCTCGGAGATCGCGCCCACGGGGTACAGGCCGGCGAGCTTCATCAGGTCGACGGCCGCCTCCGTGTGCCCGTCGCGCTCGCGCACGCCGCCGTCGACGGCGCGCAGCGGCAGGATGTGGCCGGGGCGGTTCAGGCGGGAGGGGGTCGCCTCGGGGTCGGCCAGCACGCGGAGGGTGTGCGCGCGGTCGGAGGCGCTGATGCCGGTGGAGAGCCGGTCGGCCGCGTCGACGGACAGCGTGTAGGCGGTGCCGCGCGGGTCCTCGTTCTCGACGACCATCAGCGGCAGGGCGAGGCGGTCGGCGATCTCGTTGGTCATCGGCGCGCAGATGAACCCGGAGGAGTGGCGGACCATCCAGGCGATCGTCTCCTGGCTGGCGAGCTGGGCCGAGACGATGACGTCGCCCTCGTTCTCGCGGCCCTCGTCGTCCGCGACGATGATCGGGCGCCCGGCGCGCAGCGCCTCGACGGCCTCGGGGATGGTGGCGAGGCTCATGAGCGGGCCTCCGCGATCGAGCGCAGCGCGAGCATCCGCTCGACGTGGCGGGCCAGGACGTCGGTCTCGATGTTGACCTGATCGCCGATCGCGCGCGCGCCCAGCGTGGTGACGGCGAGCGTCTCGGGGATCAGCGAGACCTCGAACCACTGCTCCGGCTCGGCGGCGGGGCTGATCGCCGAGACGGTCAGCGAGACGCCGTCGACCGCGATCGAGCCCTTGTCGACGACGAGCGGAGCGATCTCCGCCGGCAGCGAGAACCGCAGCACCCGCCAGGCCTCGCCCGGTGCGATCGCGAGCAGCGTCGCCGTGCCGTCGATGTGGCCCTGGACGATGTGGCCGCCGAGCCGGTCGCCGACCAGCGCGGCGCGCTCGAGGTTCACGGGGTCGCCGACGCCCACGGTGTCGAGGGTCGACATCCGCAGGGTCTGCGCCATGACGTCGGCGGTGAAGCCCTGGTCGGTGTGCTCGACCACGGTGAGGCAGACGCCCGAGACCGCGATCGAGTCGCCGTGCCGCACGCCCTCGACGGCGAGGGGCCCGCGGATGCTGAGGCGGATCGCGTCGGCGCCCGCCTCGACGGCGGTCACGACGCCCTTCTCCTCGATGATTCCGGTGAACATCAGTGGGTCTCCATCTGCAGGGCGTGGGGGAGGCGGGCCGGGGTGCCGGCACCGCCCGCGGGGAGGACGTCGGGGCGCGCGGTCACGAGGAGGTCGTCGCCGAGGATCTCGACCGAGCGGAGGGAGAGGCGCCGGGCCCCGCCGATGCTCTCCACGCCGAGGTCGCCGAGCGCGAGGCGGGGGCCGCCGAGGAGCGCGGGCGCGAGGAACACGAGGTACTCGTCGACCAGTCCGGCGGCGACGAGCGCGGAGGCGAGGGTCGGTCCGGCCTCGACGTAGACGCTGCGGATCTCGGCGGAGTAGAGGTGCGCGAGGACCGCGGCGAGGTCGCGGGTGCGCTCGACCACGACGGCGCGGGGGTGCTCGTGCAGGCGGGCGCCCGGCGGCACGGGGCGCGTGCCGACGACGACGGGCACCGGCTGGTGGGCGAGGAGCTCGCCTCCGTCGCCGCGGGCGGTGAGCGCGGGATCGTCGGCGAGGACGGTCCCGGTGCCGACGAGGATCGCGTCGTGCGCGGCACGCTGCTCGTGCACGCGCTGCCGGGCCGCCGCTCCGGTGATCCAGCGGCTGCTGCCGTCCGCCGCCGCGGTGCGGCCGTCGAGGGTCGAGGCCCACTTGAGCGTGACGAAGGGGCGGTGCAGGCGGGTCGCGGTGAGCCACGGGTGGAGGAACTGCTCTCCCTCCTCGGCGAGCACGCCCTCGATCACCTCGACGCCGGCCTCGCGGAGGGTGCGACCGCCGCCGGCCGAGCGCTGGCCCGGGTCCGGCACGGCGTAGACGACGCGGGAGACGCCCGCCTCGATCAGGGCGCGGCTGCAGGGACCCGTGCGCCCTGTGTGGTCGCACGGCTCGAGCGAGACGACGGCCGTCGCTCCCTCGGCGGCGCCCGCCGCGACGTGCGACAGGGCGTCGACCTCGGCGTGCGCGGTGCCGGCTCCGTGGTGCCAGCCCTCGCCGAGGACGGTGCCGTCGGGCGCGAGGATCACGCAGCCCACGCGCGGGTTGGGTCCGCGGGCGGGCCCGCGCTCGGCGAGCGCCAGCGCCCGGCGCATCGCGTGCTCGTAGTCGATCGTCATTCCCGGTTCTTCCGTTCGTCGCCGAACTCCGGGGTCTCGATCGACGGTGCGCGGGCACCGTCGCTCAGCATCGCGCGGTGATGCGCGACGCTCGTGCTGCCTCTCCTCCGGACTTTCACCGTCGGTCCTGGAGTTCCACCAGGTCAACCGCCGCCCCTCTCGAGGGGCTGCGGCTCGCGGACTGTGACCGCCGGTTCGGAATTCCCACCGACCCCGGAGCACGTGCTGTCCGGTCAGCCTACTCACCCGCCGCCCGGAGGGAGCCTCCGCGCGTCACACTCCCGGCGCACGGTCGGCTCCGTGCGTCCCGGAGCCCGTCGGCGCTGCGGTCGCCCGTCGTCTCCGCACGGTGGACGGCCGCGCTGCGTCCCCTCCGTCGATCACTCTTCGTTTGCCGTAGATGTCGGTTGCATCCCGAATTGGATAGTCCGATCGTTCGACTCCGGTTGGCGTATACCGGCCGGGCTGGTCAGACACGGAATGTCCTCCACCGGCGACGGAGATTTTCGCCGCTCAATGGCGCGACGAGAATCTCCGTCGATCGAGGCTCCGAGGTCAGCTCTCCCGCTCCTCCGCGCGCATGCGCCTCCTAGCGCGTCGAGCTACCTCCACGGTAAAAGCAGTGAGGACCAGTCCCGTTCCAGGCCCGACGAAGGGCGTGAGAACGGCGCGTGCATCGGTGAACCAGAACAGAAGCAATAGAACCGCTGTACCGCCGAACAGCAGAAGCGCCAATCCTCCAAGGATGGGATTGCGCAATTCTCGGCGCATCGCCCGACTGAGATCGTGATCAGAGGCCATTGAACCTCCTTCGCTGTTCTTCGCGCGCTCTAACAGCGCTGGATGACCGGGTGCAGAGAGCCACCTATAGTGAGGTAGCGTGCGCCGAGGCACTGGCCAGAGTTGTTCGCTTGAACAGCGGCGACGTGGAATACGGCGTCGTAAGCGCCGCACACCGCTCCGAGGGGGCGAATGCGGCCGTCATTGATCCGCACAGTAATCCTGCCGCTGCTGCGGTAGATTGCGACGCGGTTTTCGTCTCGGTTCTGTTGAGCATGATTGTACAGAATGCGATGTCACAGGCGAGGCTGGGGTCGGCGACCACGGGATAGGATGCGCCCGTGTGATGCACTCTCTGCACCAGCGTGCCGCCGTCGATCGAGAAACTGGTCCTGACAGGAGCGCCGGTGGAATCTGAGGCCCAGGCCGGATTTATGAAGTTGACGGTCCGTCCGTGTGAATCCTTCACCGCAACCGAGTGGTCGATGAACTCAAGGATGGCGGGTTCTCCATCCACGGTCACGTCGAATCTGTAATCAGATGGTGCTGCCTGGTCCTTGATGAGAGCAAAGCCCGCATTGAGAACATGGCCTGCCCCTGTGAACGCGTAATCGTAGGAGTCGCTCATGTTGTAGACGAGCGCGCCTGAAGGCCCGACGCTCGCCGATCGGACAGCGGTTCCTGGAGTGATGCCGACGCTGTGGTTCCTGTATTCGACCGTGAGGCCGGACTTCGTCGAGAGGGAGCCGCTCGGCTCCAGGTGCTCTGATTCGGAGCTTAGTCGAGCGGCGCGTTCACTGGAGGCGGCGATAGGCGTGAGCAAGCCGAAAGATTGCATTGTCGATTCTGCTGTTCGGGTCGCTGTGACGACTCCCGGATTGGCCGTCGCAGGTGTCGCGACCAATGAAGTGAAAGCAAGTACGGTGCCCATGAGCAGCGCTCGAACCGATCTTCTGGTGCCTGGCAAGAACATCTCCTTCTCTCAACGTCATCTTTGACACCAGTCACAATTGCAGGGTTATCGGAGGTCATCAATGATCGGGCGGGTTCCAGAAGTCCGATGGCGCGTTCGGAGGACCATTCGCCGAATGGTGTCCTTGGCGGGTCGCGCACGTCGAGTCCCGCGCGGCGGAGGACGCCCGGCTCAGTGCCGGTGGTCGTCCACCCAGCGCGGGAAGGGGTCCGCGTACTCCGCCCAGGCGGCGGGGCCGGCCAGCAGCTCCTCGGGGGTGAGCAGGCAGCTCTGCAGGACGGCGGTCAGCCTCCCGGTGTCCAGGCCCGTCCCGAAGAAGGCGAGCTCCTGGCCGAGAGGCGCGTCCTCGTCCCAGCTGAGCAGGCTGGTCGGGTCCAGCGTCAGCACGTCGCCGGCGACCGACCACGAGCCGACCCGGTCGGCGCGCGTCGCCAGGCGCACCAGGCCGCGGGAGCGGAGGATGCGGCCCACCTTCTCCGCCACCAGCTCCCCGTGGACCGCCGTGCTCAGGCGGCCGGGGTGGAAGGGCAGCGGATCGCGGAACACGAACTCCTCGACGGTCGTGCCCGAGGCGCGGCGCCGCGAGGTCCCGTTGAGGGCGCACTGCCAGCCCATCGAGGAGGCGATCGCGTGCGCGCGCCGGGGGTGGAGCCTCCGTGGCGCCGCCGGGAGCTCACCGGCGGGGAGGAGATCGGCGGTGGGGGCGAGTGCTCGCAGGAGGTCGCGGACGAGTGCGGTCCGCTCGGGGTCGCTCTCGGAGAGGGGCTCGGCGAGGGCGATGAGGCTCGAGAACTCCAGGCGGGCGGCGAGGCGCTCCGCCGAGTCGAAGGAGGGGCCCGCGCCGCCGCAGAGCACGCGCAGGATCTCCTCCGTCGACGTCACGGCGACCACGTCGAGGATCGCGATGCGGGTGTCGGCGGGATGCCGCTGCGCGCAGAGGTGCTCGAGCACGAGTCCGATCTCGAGCGGGTCGGCCTGGCCATCGAGGGCGACGACCGTGTGACCGCGGTGGCCGTCGTCGGCGTCGGCCGCGAGGCGCCGGTGGAGCTCCTCGGCGAGAGCGGGACCGTCGGCGCTGGGCGGATCGACCTTGAAGGCGATCCGGGACTCGGGCCTGCCGGCGAGGAGCGCGGCGGTCCGCCCGGCGTCCCGGGGGTCGGTCGCGCTGACGAGGGTGACGGCGAGGACGGGGGGTGCGGGGTGGTGGGGCTCCATGGACCGCTACTCTATCGATAACAGTTCTCATTAACGACAGGAGCATCCGTGAAGGTCCGCAACTCCCTCAGGTCGATGAAGGCGCAGCCCGGCTCGCAGGTGGTCCGCCGCCGGGGCCGCGTCTTCGTGATCAACAAGCTGAACCCGCGCTTCAAGGCCCGTCAGGGCTGAGCGCCGACGGGAGGGTGCGAGCCCTCCCGTCGCGCACGGCCTCAGTGCTCGTCGTAGTGGCCGGCGTGAGCGGCGTGCTTGTGGCCGTCGTGGACGAAGTCCACGTGGTCGTCGTGCTGCACGGTCTCGTGGCCGCAGGCGTCGCCGTGCTCGTGGTCGGCGGTCGAGTGCTCGGCCTCCGACTCGTGCTCGTCGTAGTGGTCGCCGTGCAGGGCGTGGTGGTGCGTGCCGTGGACGTAGTCGACGTGGTCCTCGTGCTGCACGGCCGGGTGGCCGCAGCCCTCGCCGTGCTCGTGCTCGGTGACGGGGTGCTCGGCGTGGAGATCGGTGGTGCTCATGGTGCTGCCTTTCCGGATGCGGGGGCCGCGGACGCGACGGGCTCCAGTCGACCAGATCCATAAACGCATTGCAATGGATGCGCCTAATCGAGAGCGATCATCGTTCCCGACAGGGACGGAGGTCACCCCTCCAGGGCGTGCCGGACAGCGTCGTCGACGATGTGCGTGACGTGGGTGTCGGCGACGGAGTAGTGCGCCTCGCGGCCCACGCGCTCGACCGCGACCAGCCCGGCGGTGCGGAGCATCCGCAGGTGCTGCGAGACCAGCGGCTGCGAGAGCCCGGTCACCTCGGCCAGCCGCCCGACCGTCGACGTCTCCTCGGCGAGGGCCCGGAGCAGGCGCAGCCGGGAGGAGGAGGACAGCACCTTGAAGAGCTCGGCGGCGGGTTCGAGGTCCTCGGTCATCTGCTCATGTAAGCAGAGGTGCATGCGCCGTGTCCGCGCGGCGCCCCGCGCGCCTCCGGCTACCCTCGGTGCGATGGACGAGGACAGGTACGGGCAGGACGTGCTCGCCGGCGACTGGCGCGCCCGCGGCAGGGTCGAGGTGGCGGTGGTCGAGGCCGAGCGCGATCTGGTGGTCGAGGAGGTCGCCTCCGGCTTCGTGGGCGCCGTGCTCGGCGTGGAGCTGCGGATGGTGCGGCTGGAGGACCGGTTCGGCAAGGTCCGCGTGTTCCCGCTGGGGCCCGGGTTCCTCCTCGAGGGGAAGCCCGTGTCGCTGAAGGCGCCCGGGCTGAAGCGCGACGCCGGCCTCGGTCGCGCGCGCTCCGCCTCCGGCTCCTTCCACGTCGCCGACGCGAAGGCGCGGGTCGCCCTGCCCAGCCGCATCTACGTCGAGGGCCGGCACGACGCCGAGCTGGTCGAGAAGGTCTGGGGCCACGACCTGCGGGTCGAGGGCGTCGTCGTCGAGTACATCGAGGGCGTCGACAACCTCGACGAGCTGGTGCGAGAGTTCCGGCCCGGTCCGGGGCGCCGCATCGGCGTGCTCGTCGACCACCTGGTGCGCGGCTCGAAGGAGTCGCGGATCGCCGAGCAAGTCGCCTCCGGTCCGCACGGCGCCCACGTCCTCGTCGTCGGCCACCCCTACATCGACGTCTGGCAGGCCGTGAAGCCCGGCCGGATCGGCCTGGAGCGCTGGCCCGAGATCCCTCGCGGAACCGAGTGGAAGCACGGGATCTGCGAGGCGCTCGGCTGGCCGCACGAGGAGCAGGCCGACATCGCGCGCGCCTGGCAGCGCATCCTCGGCCGGGTGCGGACCTTCCAGGACCTGGAGCCGGCGCTGCTGGGTCGGGTCGAGCAGCTCATCGACTTCGTGACGGAGCCCGCATGACCCGGCACGCGGGGCTCGGCCTCGCCCTCGACGCCGTGCTCGTCCTGGTCTTCGTGCTGATCGGCCGCGGGAGCCACGACGAGGGGTCGGCGCTGATCGGCCTGCTCACCACGCTCTGGCCGTTCCTGGCGGCGCTCCTGCTCGGCTGGGTCGTCACGCGCTCGTGGCGCTCCCCGGACCGGATCGTGCCCGCCGGGCTCGTCGTCTGGGCGGTGACCGTCGCGGGCGGGATGCTCCTGCGGATCGCCTCCGGGCAGGGCGTGCAGTGGAGCTTCGTGATCGTGACGGCCGTCGTGCTGGCCGTGTTCCTCCTCGGCCGCCGCGCTCTGACGCGGCTGATCGCCCGCCGGCGCTAGGCGGACCGCCGGCTCAGCCCACCCGCACCCCGAAGTGCTCCGCGAACAGCGGCAGCAGCAGGCTGAGCTGCAGCTCGGAGAGGGTGGCGCCGCGGAGGCCGTCCAGCCCGGTGAGCACGTGCAGCTCGGCGCCGCGCAGATCGAGGTGCTCGATCCGGGCCCGGGAGAGATCGAGGGAGCGGACGTCGCAGTCGACCAGGCGCAGCCGCGTGCCGGTCGCACCCGCCAGGTCGAGCTCGTCGATCGTGCAGCGCTCGAGCAGCACGTCGCGCACCGCGGCGCCGCGGAGGTTCAGGTAGCCGAGCTTGCAGTCGGCCACGCGCACCTGCTCCCAGGTGCTCTCGTAGAGCTCGGCCGAGCCCAGCCGCGAGGCGAGCAGCTCGACGGATCGGAGCCGGCTCCGCGGCGCCGAGAGCCCGGGGACGTCCAGCCGCTCGAGCCGCGACTCCGCGATCGACGCGGCCCGCAGCTGGGCGCCGTCCAGGACCACTCCCTCCAGCGCGCACTCGCTGAAGGAGGCCGCGGTGAGATCGGCGCCGGTGAGGTCGGTGCCGGCGAAGCGCAGTCCTTCGGCGTGCTCCCGGGCGCCCGTGTCCCCGGCGTACCCCTCGGCGAGGCCGTCGAGGAGGAGGGGGTCGAGCCGGGGAGGAGCGGTCGCGTCGCGCACGCGGCGAGCCTAGTGCTGGCACCATGGCGGCATGCCCCGCCTGCTCGCCGTGTGCCGCGTCGCCCGCCTCCTGCCCGACTCCGGCACGGTCGGCGTGACCGCGATCGACAAGCGGCCGGTCGAGGGTCCCGTCGGAGTGCGCGACCTGGGCCTCTACGGCGACGTGCAGGCCGATCGCGCGCACCACGGCGGCCTCGACAAGGCGCTCTACGCCTACTCCGACGAGGACGCGCTCTGGTGGGCGGAGCGCCTGGGGCGGCCGGTGGCCGCGGGGATGCTCGGCGAGAACCTGCGGATCGCGGGCCTCGACGTGAGCGGAGCCGTGATCGGCGAGCGCTGGCGGATCGGCGAGGCGGTCGAGGTCGAGGTGACGATGCCGCGGACGCCGTGCGCGACGTTCCAACGGGCCCTCGGAGAGCCCCAGTGGGTGAAGCGCTTCGCCGACGAGGGGCGCACCGGCGCGTACCTGCGGGTGCTGCACCGCGGATCGGTGGAGGCGGGCGACGCCGTCGAGGTCCTGAGCCGGCCCGGGCACGGCGTCCCGGTCGACCGCTGGTACCGCGAGCACAGCCTGGCGGACGCGCAGGCGCTCCTCGAGGCGGAGGAGGCGGGCGCGCTCCGGCCGGCTCCGGCGCTGCGGGCGTCGATCGAGCGGGCGCTCGCCTGACCCGGTCTACTCCCCGCGCGCCTCGCGCTTGAGGCGGCGCTTGACCGCTCGCTCCGTGAGCACCGTCAGGTAGTCCTGCACGGGCCGGTCCTGCAGGTCCGCGAGCTCCTCGCGCACGAGCGGCGCGACCTGCTCCTCGGAGTGGTCGGGGAACTTCTTGCGCACGTTCGCGGTCACGTCGCGCACCACCTGGTCGAGATCGAAGTCGGTCGTCATGCGGAGATCCTGGCCCCTCCAGGTGAACAGGAGGGGCGCGGAGCCCACGGCCCCGCGCCCCTCCTCCGTGCCGATGGTCAGCTCGCGGCGACGGCGATCTCGTTCGGCGTGACGTCGAGCTCGCCCGTGGCGACGACCTCTCCCGTGGTGAGGTCGACGGCGTGGATGCTGTCGGCGGCCGGGTCGGTCACGTAGGCGATGTCCCCGGCGACCGTGATCGCGGGGTGCGGGTCCTGCCACTCGACCGGGCTCTCCCAGGCGTCGACGACGGGGTAGGAGGCGGTCAGCTCGCCGGTCTCGGGGTCGAGGACGTGGATCGCGCCGTCCGAGGCGATCATGTACGCCAGGTCGTCGGGGCCGCGGGCGACGCCGCGGAAGGTGTACTCGACGCCCTCGGGCAGGTCGACGACGTCGAGGGACTTCGCCTCGGTGTCGATCAGCGCCACGCGGTGCAGGAGGTAGCCCTCGGCGTCGCGGTCGTCCTTGTAGTCGCCGACGATGATCGGGCTGGTCTCGCTGACCCAGGCGTTGCCCATGCGGCCGTACGGCTGGTCCGGAGCCTCGAGCTTCGTGATCTCGCCGCCGTCGTAGACCAGGGCGCCGTTCTCGCAGCCGAAGACGACGACCTCGTTCTCGGCCGTGCCCTCTCCGTGGACACCGGGGCACTGGTCGTTCGTGGCCGTCACGGCGCCGGAGGCGTCGCGCACCTCGATGCCGTTGCGCCCGTCGGCATCACCGACCGTGGTGAGGAAGGTGCCGTCCTCGAGGACGATCGAGACGCCGTGGTGCGCCTCGACTCCCGGGATGGTCTCGGTCTCGGGCATCCCGTCCGAGGACGCCAGGTCGGCGGTCTCGAGGACGGTCGTGTCGCTCGTGCCGTCGGCGTAGAGGACGGTCTTCCCGGCGTGCCGGACGACGTGGCCCGGGGTGTCCGCGGGGAAGACGATGTCCGTCAGCTCCGGCTCGCCGCCGGTGCCGGCGGCGGTGTCGAGGAGCTGGAACCCCTCGCTCATGGTGACCATGACGTGGCGGTCGTCGCCGGCGGGGTTGAGGCGGGTGAACTCCTCGGAGTCCATGTCCGCGACGGTCTCGAGGGTCTCGCCGTCGAGGACGAGGATGCCGCCCTCGTAGGCGACGGCGACGCGGGCGCCGGCGGCCGCCGCGGCCTCGGTGGCCGGCGCGGTGGACGCGGAGGACTCGGCGGCCGGGGTCGAGCTCGACGAGCAGGCGGCGAGGACCGTGATCGAGCAGGCGGCGATCAGGCCGAGGCCCGCCCGCCGGACGTGGGGATTCTGCATGGGTGCTTCTTCTTCCTGGTGGTGGATCGGAGGGCTCACGGGGAGAGCCCGGTGGCGATGCGCTGCGTGTTGACGCGCATCATGGCGAGGTAGTCGGGAGCGCCGCCCTCGGGCCCCGTCAGGGACTCCGTGAACAGCTCGACCACCTCCACGCGGATGTCGGCCTCGCTCGCCAGCGCCTGGACCAGGCGGTCGGGAGACGAGGACTCCGCGAAGATCGTGGGGACGCCGGTCTGCTCGACCGCGTCGACGAGATCGGCGAGGTCGGAGGCGGACGGCGCCGCGAGGGTCGTGCCTCCCGGGATGACGGCGCCGACGACGTCGAAGTCGAAGCGGTCGGCGAGGTACCCGAAGACGTGGTGGTTGGTGACGAGGGCGCGGCGCTCGGCGGGGATCGCGGCGAACGCCGCGGCCATCTCGGAGTCGAGCCGCTCGAGCTCGGCGCGGTAGCCGGCCGTCCGGTCCCGGACGGCGGCCGGATCGACGCCGTCGAGCGCGGCGAGCGCGGGCCCGAGGGAGTCGACGACGTCGATCATCCGGCCGGGGTCCGTCCAGAAGTGCGAGTCCGGGCTCCCCTCCGCGTCGCCCTCGCTGTAGTCGAGGACGTCGACGGCGTCGCCGGCGACGAACGCGGGGACGTCCTCAGCGGAGGCCTCGTCGAGGTGCTGCTGCAGGCCCTCCTCGAGTCCGAGCCCGTTCGAGACGACGAGGTCGGCGGAGCGCAGGCGCGCCGCCTCCTGCGCCGAGATCTCGAACGAGTGCGGGTCGGCGTCGGGCTTCATCAGCGTGACGACCTGCGCCTCGTCGCCGACGAGCTCGCCCACGACGTCGCCGAGGATGTTGGTGGAGACGATGACGAGGGGCCTCTCGTCCTCCTCCGCCAACGTGCAGCCCGACAGGAGCAGGACCGCCGCGGCGGACGCGAGGGCCCAGCGGCGCCTCATCGGCCCGTCTCCGCCGTGAAGGCCGGCTCGGTGGCGGTCTCGAAGGTGCGGGCGAGGCGCGCGCCGTCCGCGTAGTCGATCTCGTGCAGCTTCCGCTCGGCGGGCGCGCTGAGGTAGGCCCGCTGCTGGTCGGCGATCAGGACGGGCCGCGAGCCGTCCGCGGTCGTGTCCGCGACGAGGGGCGCGGTCTCGGCGAGGACCGCACCGTCGGAGCCGTCGAGAACCAGCACGCGGCCGTCGGCGGCGAGGGCGAGGACGGTCTCGTCCGCGTCGTCCACCGCGGTGACCTGCGCCAGCGGGGCGGGAGAGGGGAGGAGGCTCCAGGAGCGCTCCCGGGTGTCGAGGAGCCAGATGCCCGCGTCCCCGGCGAGGCCGGCGACCGTGGGGCGGCCCTCGCGGTTGTCGAAGGAGGCGGCGGGTGGCGCGGTGGTGCCGGCGGGGTAGGGGATCCGCTCGACGACGAGCTCCTCGTCCTCGATCGACGCCAGGAGTGCGCCGTCGGAGCAGCCGATGACGGCGCCGACGCGGGTGGTGATCGTCCCGGCGGGGTCGGGGCAGGCCTCGCGGAGGCCCGTCGGCTCGCCGTCCGAGTCGTAGCCGGCGACGGCCGCTCCGGATCCGGACCCCTCGGTCACCAGTGCGGACGAGCCGACGGGCACGACCATCCCGGGTCCGGGCTCGACGGCCTTCCGGAACCGCTCGACGATCGCGCCCTTCGACAGCGCCTCGGTGTCGAGGAGGACCGCCTCGCCGGAGTCGGGGAAGAAGAGTCCGGTTCCGCCGGTGGTCGAGAGGTTCGTCGTGGCGACGACGGCCGTCCCGGAGCCCTCGACCGTGCCGATCAGGCGGGTGTCCGCGCGGTAGTAGTGGAAGTGGTCCACGTGGTCCCAGGTCCACACGCCGCTGTCGACGATCTCGACGCCCGCATCGGTCTGGGCGAAGAGGTAGCGGCCGTCGGTCGTCATCGCGCTCGGTGCGCCGATGGTGCCGAGGCCGGTGACCGTCTCGTCGAGGAGGTCGAGGTGCGACACGGCGCCCGACGGGTCGATCGACGTCAGCCCCAGGCGCGGCTCGGCGAGCTCGGCGGCGTTCGCGACGGCGCCGTGGCCGGAGCCCGTGTCGTCCGCGGCCGGCGCGGAGGCATCGGTCGAGCAGGCGGCCAGGCCCAGCGCGAGAGCGCCCAGGAGGACGGTGGAGGCGGTGGTTCGGGAGTGCACGGAGTCCTTTCGAGGGTGAGCGGGGGAGGAGCGGTGCCGGCAGGGCCTCATGCGGCGACCGGCTGAGGGCCCGACCGGGACGCGAGGGCCGACGCGGCCGAGCGGACCGCCCAGGACACCGCGGCGACCGCGATGGCCGTGCCGGCGACCGAGGCGCCCGCGGCCGTGGCCGCGTGCCAGGAGACGAGCAGGCCGACGAGCACGGAGGCCGCGCCGAGGATCGACGCGAGCAGCATCCGGGTCGGGATGCGGGTGGTCCAGTGCCCGGCGGCCACCGCGGGAGCCAGAAGGAGCCCGACGACGAGGAGCGAGCCGACCGCCTGGTAGGAGGCGACGACGGCGAGGGTCACCAGGCCGACCAGCGCGGCCTGAGCCGAGCGCGGACCGAGGCCGAGCACCGCGGCGATGCGCGGATCCAGCGCCAGGGCGACGAGCGGGCGGTGGAAGGCCGCTGCGACGAGGAGGCCGACTCCGGCGGCGGCGGCGAGCAGCCCGATGTCGACGGGAGTGATCGCGAGGATGTCGCCGAAGAGGATCGAGGTCGCGTCCGTGGCGAAGCTGCCCGAGTGCGAGATCACGATGACCCCCAGCGCCAGCATGGCGACGAAGAGCAGGCCGATGCTGGTGTCGTAGGACAGTCGTCCGCGCCGCTGCAGGGCCGCGATGCCGAGGCTCATCAGCACCGCGCTGGCTGCGCCGCCCACGAGGACGGGCGCGCCGAGCACCGTCGCGAGGGCGACGCCGGGGAGCATCCCGTGGGCGAGCGCCTCGCCGAGGAAGGCCATCCCGCGGAGGACCACCCAGGTGCCGACGACGCCGCAGAGGACCGCGACGAGGACGCCGCCGAGGAGGGCGCGCTGGAGGAAGTCGAGAGCGAACGGCTCGAGGATTCCGGCGAGGAGGCTGGGCATGGTGCCCGACCGTACACGATAATGAGAACAGTTATCACTCCTGTACGCTCGTCGGGATGGACGTCTCACCCCTGCCCGAGCCCCCGGTCCGCCTCCGAGGCGCTCACGTCGACTTCGGCTCCCGCCGCGCTCTCGCGGGGGTCGATCTCGACGTCGCCGCGCGCTCGCTCACCGTGATCGCCGGGCCGAACGGCGCCGGCAAGTCGACGCTCCTGGAGGTGATCGCGGGAGTGCGTCCACTGACGTCCGGGTCGCGGGACGTCACCGGAGCGATCGCCTTCGTGCCGCAGCGGGCGTCGATCCCGGACCGCCTCCCGGTGACGGTGCGCGACGTGGTCGCGGTGGGCACCTGGGGCCGGCTCGGCCGCCTCCGCCGCAGCGACGCGCGCGCGGCGGACGCGATCGCCACCGCGCTCGAGCGGATGGAGATCGCCGCGCTCGCCCGGGAGCCCTTCGCGGTGCTCTCCGGCGGTCAGCGGCAGCGGGCGCTCCTCGCCCAGGGGCTCGCCCGCGGGGCCGGCCTGCTGCTCCTGGACGAGCCCACCACCGGCCTCGACTCGGCGAGCGCGGAGCGGATCCGGTCGGTCCTGCGTGCGGAGGCGGACCGCGGCGCGACCGTGGTCTGCGTCTCGCACGACCCCTCCGTGCTGGCCGATGCCGACCGCGTCGTCGGACTCGTCGACGGGGCCCTCGCTCCGGCGGACCGATCCGTCACCCGCGGCCCGTGAGGCGGGGGCGCACGGGCCGTCCGTGACGGATCGCACCTGAGCGACGGGCCGCGGGCTGGGAGGATGGGGGGATGACCTCGACGCTGCTCGACCGGATGCCGACGCCCGACGCGGACGGGCGCGTCGACGACGACGCGGTCTACCTGGCCTTCACCGAGTGGGCGGAGTCGAGCGGCCTCCCGCTCTACCCGGCGCAGGACGAGTCCATGCTCGAGATCGCCTCCGGCTCCAACCTGATCCTCTCGACGCCCACCGGCACCGGGAAGTCGCTCGTCGCGATCGGCGCGCACGCCGCGGCGCTCGCCTCCGGACGCCGCAGCTTCTACACGGCGCCGATCAAGGCGCTCGTCTCCGAGAAGTTCTTCGCGCTGGTCGACGTCTTCGGCGCCTCCAACGTCGGGATGGTCACCGGCGACTCCTCGGTGAACGCCGAAGCGCCGATCATCTGCTGCACGGCCGAGATCCTCGCGAACCTCGCGCTCCGGCACGGCGAGGACACCCCGGTCGACCAGGTCGTGATGGACGAGTTCCACTTCTACGCGGACCCGGCGCGCGGCTGGGCGTGGCAGGTGCCGCTGCTCACCCTCCCGCACGTGCAGTTCGTGCTGATGTCGGCCACCCTCGGCGACGTGACGGCGCTCGCCGCCGACCTCAGCCGCCGTACGGGCCGGGAGACCGCCCGGGTCACCGGCGTGGAGCGCCCGGTGCCGCTGCACTACTTCTACGAGATCGCGCCGATCCACGACTCCATCGAGGAGCTGCTCTCGACGAACCAGTCGCCGGTCTACGTCGTGCACTTCTCGCAGGCGGCCGCTCTCGAGCGTGCGCAGGCGCTCACCAGCGCGAACATCGCCACCCGCGAGCACCGCGACCGCATCGCCGAGGTGATCGGCGGCTTCCGCTTCACCACCGCGTTCGGCAAGACCCTCTCCCGGCTGCTCCGGCTGGGGATCGGCGTGCACCACGCGGGCATGCTGCCGAAGTACCGCCGCCTGGTCGAGCAGCTCGCCCAGCAGGGCATGCTGCGCGTGATCTGCGGCACGGACACCCTCGGCGTCGGCATCAACGTCCCCATCCGCACCGTGCTGCTCACCGCGCTGACCAAGTACGACGGCACCCGGACCCGCCAGCTCTCGGCCCGCGAGTTCCACCAGATCGCCGGCCGCGCCGGCCGCGCCGGGTACGACACCGCCGGGACCGTGGTCGTGCAGGCCCCCGAGCACGAGTCCGAGAACCGGAAGGCTCTCGACAAGATGGGCGACGACCCGAAGAAGCGGAGGAAGTGGGTCGCCAAGCGCGCGCCGCAGGGCTTCGTCAGCTGGGGGGAGCCGAGCTTCCGCAAGCTCGTCGACGCGGAGCCCGAGACGCTGACCTCGCACATGACGATCACCTCGGCGATGCTGCTGAACGTGATCGCCCGCGGCGGCGACGCCTACGCGAACGTGCACGCCCTGATCTTCGACAACCACGAGCCGTGGAAGCGGCAGCTGCAGCTGGCCCGCCGGGCGCTCGGCATCTACCGGACGCTGCGGGAGGCGGGAGTGGTCGAGCAGAGCGTCGGCGCCGACGGCGTGACCCGCATCCGCCTGACCGTCGACCTGCAGCCGAACTTCGCGCTCAACCAGCCGCTCTCGCCGTTCGCGCTGGCCGTGTTCGACGTTCTCGACCCGGAGTCGCCGAGCTTCGCGCTCGACGTGATCTCGGTGCTCGAGGCGACCCTCGACGACCCGCGCCCGATCCTGGGGGCCCAGCAGTTCCAGGCCCGCGGCGAGGCCGTCGCCGCGATGAAGGCCGAGGGGATCGAGTACGAGGAGCGGATGGAGCTGCTCGAGTCCGTCACGCACCCCAAGCCGCTCGAGGAGCTCCTCGAGGCGACCTTCGAGACCTACACCGCCGCGCAGCCGTGGGTGAAGGACTTCGAGCTCTCGCCGAAGTCGGTCGTGCGCGACATGTACGAGCGGGCGATGTCCTTCGGCGAGTACACCGCGTTCTACAAGCTCTCCCGCTCGGAGGGACTGGTGCTGCGCTACCTGTCCGACGCGTTCCGCGCGGCCCGGCAGACCATCCCCGACGAGCTGAAGAACGAGGAGCTGCACGACCTGATCGAGTGGCTGGGCGAGCTCGTGCGCCAGGTCGACTCCTCGCTGGTCGACGAGTGGGAGGAGCTGGTCAATCCGGCGCTCCACGCGGCGGACCAGGCGATCGTGCCGCCCGCTCCGCGCCGCCTCACCGCGAACCACCGCGCCTTCCGCGTGCTGGTGCGCAACGAGATGTTCCGCCGGGTGACCCTCGCCGCCCTCGACGACCACGAGGCGCTCGGCGAGCTCGACGCCGCCGCCGGCTTCGACGCCGACGCGTGGGGCGCCGCGCTGGACGACTACTACGACGAGCACGACAGCATCGGCATCGGGCCCGACGCCCGGGGGCCGAAGATGCTGCTCGTCACGGAGGAGCCGACGCAGTGGCTCGTGCGGCAGATCCTCGACGATCCGGCCGGCGACCACGACTGGGGGATCTCGGCGACCGTCGACCTCGCCGAGTCGGACGAGCAGGGTGCGGCCGTCGTCCGCGTCACCTCGGTCGGCCGCCTGGACTGATCAGCGGCCGCGCTTCTCCCGGCGCTGCATCTCGGCGGCGATGTCCGCCTCGGTGATCTCCTTGCGGGCGGGACCCCAGATCGACGCGGCCTGGCCGACGACGCCGATCCCGATCCCGATCATCGGCCAGATCGGCCAGAAGTAGCCGTCGGCCCCTGTGCCGACCCAGACGGCGGTCGTGATCGCCGAGACGCTCGCCCATCCGCCGACCGATCCCAGGAAGTCGCGGCGCCGCTTGACCTCGCGCACGGCGAGCGCGCGCTCGGCGTCCTCGACGCGGGCGGTCTCCACCTCCTCGCCGGAGGCGGCCGCCGGGACGACCTCCGCGGACCGGTCTCGCCGGGCGGACGGATCCGGAGTTCCCCACTCGTTCGTCATGCGGCCAGCCTACGCACGGGCCGTCGGCAGCGGTACGCGGGCTTCAGGCGGCGGTACGCGGGCTCAGGGGGCGGCCGCCTGCTCCGGCTGGCAGTGCGGGCACCACCAGGTGCGGCGCTGCTCGGGGTCGTCGCGGACCTCGTCGCGGACGAGCACCGTCGTGCCGCAGCGCAGGCACGGGCGCCCGGCGCGCCCCGCGACCCAGTGCCGCTCGCCGCGGCGGGTGTCACCGGTGGTTGTCTGGAACATCCCCGGGATCGTGACGGAGGCGCGGAGGCCTCTCGCCGCGGTCGCCACGAGGGCGCGGACGTCGAGGGAGCCGATCGGCCGCCAGGGCCAGACCCCGCGGAGGAAGCAGACCTCGTTGGCCCAGAGGTTGCCGAGACCCGCGAGGCAGCGCTGGTCGAGGAGTGCGGCGACGACGGGCCGGTCCGGGAGGCGGGAGAGGCGCCGGACGGCCTCGTCGGCGTCCCAGTCCGCGCGGAGCGGGTCGGGCCCGAGGTGCCCGACGGCGCGCGGCTCGTCGCGGGTGGCGAGGAGCTCGACGACCGGGAGGTCGATGCCCCACACGGTCGAGCCGTCGTCGAGGCGGAGGCGGACACGGACGTCCTTCTGCACCGAGCGGGGGACCGCTCGGCCTGGAGCGGTCACGCTCCAGGAGCCCTGCATCCGCAGGTGGGTGTGCAGGGTCGTTCCGCCGGAGAAGCGGGTGAGGAGGTGCTTGCCGTGGGTGTCGTGCTCGAGGATCCTCAGCCCGGCGAGGGAGTCGCCGGCCGCGTCCCCGGAGCGCAGCTCGCCCTCGAGGACGGTGCGGCCGTCCGCCGCCCGCCTGAGGCGGGCGGCGAGACGGTGCACACTGTCTCCCTCGGGCATCCCCGAACTCTAGGAGCCGGAGCTCGCCGAGATCAGGGGTCGCGCGGGATCAGGCGCCGCGGTACGCCTGCTTGTAGACGCGCTCGGTGCCGTCGGGCGCGGTGACCTCGATGGTCGCCGTGCCGGCCTTGATGGGCTTGAAGACGGTCACGGTCTTCACCGTGAACGACTGGCCGGGCTTGACCGTCTTCTTCGTCTTGCTGCCGTACGCCGTCGTGATCTCGATCGAGACCGTCTCGTCGCCGTTGTTCACCGCCGACACCGTCAGCGTCCGCACGACGGCGAGGCGCCTTGTGGAGGCGGTGGTCGCGACGTCGATGACCGTGACGGGCTCGGGCTCCGGGTCCGTCTGGGTCTCGGGCAGGTCGAGGCCGACGACGACCGGGTCGTGGTCGCTGGAGCGGTACGCCGAGGTGTCGTAGAAGATCGTCGCGTTGTAGTCGTAGCGGCTGTACTCCAGTGCCACGGACTCGCCGCTGTTGATGTTCCAGGTGTCGACCCCGGTGACCGTCCTGTCGGCCGCGGGCGAGGCGAAGACGTGGTCCAGCGAGCCGACCGCGCCGTCGAACGAGTACGAGTACTTGCCGTCCTTCGCACCCTGGTCGATGTAGCCGGCGTCGGTGATCACCTTCACCGGGTCCTCCTTCGAGTAGGCGTTGAAGTCGCCCAGCAGGTAGACGAGCTCGGTGGCCTTCTCGGTGCGGAGGCGGTCGGCGAAGGCGACGAGGGCGGTCGCCTGCTTCACGCGCGAGGCGTTCGAGGCGCCCTGGCCGTCGCCCTGGTCGGCGTCGGCGCCGGATCCGGAGCCCTTCGACTTGAAGTGGTTCACGATCGCGACGAACTCGCTGGCGCTGTCGCCGAGGAGGCGGAACTCCTGGGCGAGGGGCTTGCGGGCGTTCGAGAAGTTCACCGTGTCGTTGAGCACGACGGACTCGCCGACCGGCTCGATGACGGCCTTCTTGTAGATGAAGGCGGTGCGGATGACGTCCTCGTCCGCGAGCGCGGGGAGCGCTGCGGGGGAGGGTACGTAGGCCCAGACCTCGGAGCCGGCCGCCGTGTTCAGCGCGGCGGTCAGGGTGGCGAGGGCCTCGTCGCGCGGCTTGCCGAACTTGGCCGAGTTCTCGATCTCCTCGAGCGAGACGACGCCCGCGCCGAGGGTGTTGATCGCGGTCACGATCTTGGCCTGCTGGCGCTCGAGGTCATCGGCGTTCGCCGCTCCGCGGGCGTCGCAGCCGCTGTTGACCGTGACGGGGTCGCCGTCGCGGTCGGTGTAGAAGGTGCAGCCGGTGATCGAGTCGCCGGTGGTGGAGAAGTAGTTGAGCACGTTGAAGGACGCGATCGAGAGGTCGCCGCCGACGGCCTCGGGCTTCGCGGTCCGGGTGTTCGCGAAGGTCGCGGGCTGCACGTCGCCGGCGTTCTCGACGGTCAGCTGCGTGGTGGGCTGGAAGGCCCAGCCGCCGTTGCGGTAGTCGAGGACGACGGGGCGGGTGAAGGTCGCCGGAGCACCCACGCGGATCGGCGCGGTGGTGGTGAGGTAGGGCAGCGGGATCGCCTTGTTCGCGGCGGCGCCGAGGAAGTTGATCGAGGCGCCGTCGTCGAGGGTGATCGCGCGGGCGGCGTTGTCGGCGACGACGGCCGCGAGCTCCGGCGAGCCGGGGCGGGCGACCTCGGTCGGCGTGAGCAGCGGGGACGTGCCGGCGGCGAGGCCGACCGAGCCGAAGCTGTTCAGGTCGAAGGTGTCGGTGACCGTGTAGGCGCCCTGCGGAGCGATCAGCATGCTCTCGAGCACCTCGCGTTCGGCGGCGGTGCGGGGGAGCGCGACAGCGGCCGGGACCGGCGCTGCGGCGGCGCCGTCGAGCTTCACGACGGTCGCGGCCGAGGTCGGGGTGAGCTCGGTCAGGCCGTTGTACTCGCTCACCTCGCCGGTGATGCGCAGGTGGTCGCCGATCGCGACCGACCCGACGGAGGCGGAGGGGAAGACGAAGACGGCGTCGGAGGCCGTGCGCGAGCTCTCGCCGCCGGTGCCGGGGGTCTGGATGACGTAGCCGTTGTAGCCGCCGGACGGGTAGCGCGCGGTGACGACGCCGGAGGTGGTGACGGTGCTGCCGACGAGCGGCGACGCGTCGCCGGTGCCCTGGATCTCCGCGATGGAGACGGCCGGGATCTCGGCCGGAGGGGTCGTCGGGGGAGTGGTCGGCGGGGTCGTCGTCGGCGGCGTCGTGGGCTCGGGCTCGGATCCTCCGCCCGCGGCCTGCGGGGTCGGTGCGCCGAGCGCGAAGTCGGCCGAGTTGACGTCGGTGTCGCCGGTGGCGGTGTCCGCGCGGGCGATCGTCTGAGTGAGGGAGGGCACCGTGGCGACGGACGACTCGAAGGTGTTCGAGGTGCCGTAGCCGACGAGGTCGATCACCGCGTCCGGCTGGGCGGCGGCGCCGGTGGGCGGCGCCACGAGCGCCGAGGTCCCGTCGACGAGGAAGAGGGTGCCGCCCGCGGCGGCCATGTTGAGGCCGTTCGCGCTCTGGTCGGGCGTCGGCAGGGCCGCGCCGTTGGTGCCGTTGCTGGCGCCGGCGAGCAGGAAGTGGCCGCCGGCGGGCACCGAGCCGGTGAGCGGCACGGTCGTGGTGGGGTTCGCGGTGCCGGTCGCCGAGCGGTACTGGATCGAGAGGCCGCCGAGGGCGATCTCGGCGGCGGTGGGGTTGTAGAGCTCCACGTAGCGGTTGCTGAACGCGGCACCGGCGGAGCCTCCGCGGGCGAAGACCTCGCTGATGACGAGCTCGTCGCCCGAGGGCACGGCCGCGGCGGAGGTCGCGACCAGCGGAGCGGCCGCCAGGGCCAGTCCGGTCAGGGCCGCCAGGCCGAGCCCGCGCCTCCGGCGGCGGTCGGGCGGGGTGGGAGAGTCGGGCATGGTGGTCCTCTCGATCGCCGCTCGGAAGAGCGGTCGCAGCGTCGTCGCCGCGCGGCGCGGCCAGCGCACCCCCGGAAGGGGCACGCATGGTCACGCTATGCAGTGCGGGTGCCCGGCCTGTGAACCGGACGTTTCATGAACGTAAACTCATCCACCGACATCGGGGCGCGCGGGTGCCGCTCGCGGCGCGTTCGCGGCTTCGCGGGCCACACTCGTCGGATGATCTCCTTCGAGCTGGCCCGTGCCCTGCGCACGGCGGGCGTGCGCTGGACGCCCCGCACCGGTGACCGCTTCCGCATCGAGCGGGAGGGCTTCGACGGCGACGTCTTCACCGTCAGCGACATGACCATCGAGGCGCACGAGTACCCGAGCGGGACCGTCCTCGGCTTCAACGGCACCACGGAATGGGCGCTCGACTCCGTCTCCCTGGAGGACTCGCTCTGGCTGCCGCGGGAGGACCAGCTGCGCGAGCTCCTCCGCGGGACCTTCCGCTCCCTCCGTCGCCTCGCCGAGCCGGAGACGCGGTTCGCCGTCGAGGTCGAGCTCGGCGGCCGGGCGCGGACCTTCGAGGACGCGGCGGCCGAGAACGCCTACGCGGAGGCGCTGCTCGCGCTGGTCAGCTCGGTCGCGGTCGACCTCGACGACGTGGACGAGCTGGACGCGGCCGACGAGCCCGACCGGGCGGCCGAGCGGGCCTGAGGCTCCGTCCGACCCCGACCCGCCGCATCCGGCGGGGCTAGGACGCCGCCTTCTCCGCCGCCGCGGTCTTCTTCGGGGTCCGCTTCTTCGCAGGCGCGTCGGCGCCCTTCTCCGTGTCGGCCTTCTTCGCCGCGGGCTTCTTCTTCGCGGCGGTCGTCGCCGGAGCCTTCGCCGCCTTCTTCGGGGCGGGCTTCGTCGCGGCCTTCTTCTCGGCGGGAGCCTCCTCCGCCAGCGCGTCCTTCGCCCCGCGGCTGCGCTCGACCGAGCGCTTGAGCGCCTCCATCAGGTCGAGCACCTCGCCGCCGCCGCCCTCCTCCTCCGGCGCCTCGCCGAAGGTCGCGGCGGTGTCGAGGGCGTCGCCCTGCTCGATCTTGGCGTCGATCAGCGTGCGCAGCTCCTCCTGGTACGCGTCGTGGAACTTCGCGGCGTCGAAGTCCTCGGAGTAGGAGTCGACCAGGTGCGCCGACATCTCGAGCTCGCGCGCCGCGATCCGAGTGGTGCCCTCCAGCGACGGGAACTCGACCTCCCGCACCTCGTCCGCCCAGAGCAGGGTCTGCAGCATCAGGAGCTTGCCGCGCACGCGCAGCGCGGCGAGGCGGGTCTTCTGCCGCAGCGCGAACTCGACGATCGCGGTGCGGTCCGTCTGCTCGAGGGTGCGGCGCAGCAGGACGTAGGCCTTGGGGGAGGAGGAGTCGGGCTCCAGGATGTAGGCGCGGTCGAACATGATCGGGTCGACCTGCTCGCTGGGCACGAACTGCACGACGTCGATCTCACGGTCGCGCTCCTCCGGCAGCGCCTTGAGCTCGTCCTTGGACAGGACCACGGTGCGCTCGCCGTCGTCGTAGGCCTTGTCGATGTGGTCGAAGGTGACGACCTCGCCGCAGATCTCGCACTTGCGCTGATACCGGATCCGTCCGCCGTCCTTGTCGTGGACCTGGTGCAGCGGGATGTCGTGGTCCTCGGTCGCGCTGTAGATCTTCACCGGCACGTTGACCAGGCCGAAGGTGATCGCGCCCTTCCAGATGGCTCGCATGCGCCCAGTGAACACCGTGTCCCCCGGCCGCCGGAAGCCCTGTCGGGCGTGAGGGAGCCCCCGACCGTCGAAGGGACCCGCCGCAGCGGGCGGTCTCGACGGTCCGGGGTCCCCTCAGGGCGGAACGACGGAGCCGCCCGGTCGTCGCGCGGAGCGACGCCCGGACGGCTCCGGGGCGGTGGCTGCTAGCCGCGCTCGGCGCTCCGGCGGCGCAGCGCGGCGAGCAGGAGCCCGCCGACGCCGCCCGCGATCAGCAGTCCGCCGAGGCCCAGCGGCAGGCCGATGTCGGCTCCCGTCGAGGCCAGGGGCGGGCGGCCGCCGGGGTGCGGCGCCACGGCGGTCGGCGTGCTGCTCGGGGTGGGAGCGGCCGTCGGCGCGGTGGTGGGCGCGGTCGTTGGGGCGACGGTCGGCTGCGCGGTCGGAGCGACGGTCGGCTCGGCGGTCGGGGCCACGGTGGGCTCCGGCGTCGGGGTCGGCGTGGTCGGGTCCTTCTCGGCGTCGATCGCGGAGGTGTCCGCGGCGAACGAGGCGGTCACGAAGGCGATGGCCTTCGACGTGATGCCGAGCGCCTCCTGGTTGATGTTGTCGATGTCGTCGGCGGCGGAGTGGTAGTTCGGGTCGTGCGTGATGCCGGCGGTGCCGCCGAACAGCGCGACCTCCTCCTCCGTCTTGACGTCGTCGGCGCCGGTGAAGACGCCCGAGGACGGGATGCCGACCGAGATGAAGCCGTCGTAGTCGCTGCGGCCGTCGAACGCGGTGTCGATCCAGGGCTGGTCGATCGAGTCGAAGTAATCGGTGAACGCCTTCTCGGTCGCGATCGAGCCGGCGGGCACGTCCACGGGGGCCTCGTAGGTGGACTGGTCCGCGTCGTAGACGGAGATCACGTAGTTCGGCGAGGCGACCATGTCGAAGTTCATGTAGGTCGCGATCTTCGAGGCGTCCTCCTCCGTCAGGGAGTCGACGTAGGTGTAGGAGCCGACCAGGCCCACCTCCTCGGCGCCCCACCAGGCGAAGCGGACCGCGTTGGTCGTGTCGCCCGCGGCGGCCAGCTGCACGGCCGTCTCGAGCAGCGTCGCGGATCCGGAGCCGTTGTCGTTGATGCCGGGGCCGGCGGGCACGCTGTCGAGGTGCGCGCCGAGCATGACCACGTTGTCGTGGTCGCCGCCCGGGGTCTCCGTGACGATGTTGAAGGTCTCCACCTCGGTCGTCGTCTGGTCGATGAGGACCGAGACGCTCGCGGGGAATGACGCCAGCAGCGCCTGACCCTCGGCCTGCGTGACGCCGACGCCGGGGACGGCGGCCTCGTCCTGTCCGCCGAACGTCCCGTTGAGGGCGTCGCTCGGCGCGTTGTCGTAGATGATGATCGCGGCGGCGCCGGCGGCACCGGCGGCGACCGACTTCTCGAGGAAGCTGCAGGAGCCGCGGCTGACGAGCGCGACCTTCCCGGTGGCGTCGAGGCCGGTCCAGGCATCCGTGGTGCAGCCGAGCGGATCGACGGGGGCGATGAGCTCGCCTGTCACGCCGCCCTCGGGCGTCGACGGAGTGAACTCCATCGGGGTGCCGACGGCGCCGGTCCCGGTGGTCAGCGTGAACGCGTCGATCGTCTGCGTCGCGGTGGTGAACTCCTGGCGCTGCGTCGTGTAGCCGGCGTCCGCGAGGACCTTCTCGACGTACGCGCCGCTCAGCTCGTAGCCCGGGGTGCCGATCGCGCGGGTGCCGCCGTTGGCGTCCGCGATCGCCTGGAGCGCCTCCAGGTGGGTCATGATGCCGTCGACCGTGACGGTGTCGGCGAAGTCGACCGGCTCGACGGCGCTCGCCGTCGGCGCGAAGGCGAAGCCGGCGACGAGGGCGCCCGCTCCGATCATCGCGCTCGAGCCGATCAGCGAGCGGCGTCGGCGGCCGCTCGGGGTGTTCGTGGTGGTTCGCGCCACTGGGGCTCCCTCTCCTCGAGAACGGGCCGCCGCGTCGGCGGCCCCGACGCGCACCTCCCGAAGACTGGGAGGGGATCGCGTCCTCTGCGAGGTTATTCACAGGAAACGGTGCGGCCCAGTCCCCCCTGCCAGATTTCATCCGGACGAAACACGGACCGGGCCGGCGGGTCGGTCAGGCTGTCGCCGGGCTCTCGGCCCACTCGCGGAGCATCGCGAGCGTCTCCTCCGGACGGTCGCGGTGGGGGCTGTGACCTGCGCCGGCCACGACCGCGTACCGGATGCGCGGATTAGCGCGCAGCACCAGGGCGGCGAGGGAGGGAGGGAGCAGCGTCTCGACCTGCGGATCGCCGGCCAGCACGAGGACCGGCGGGCGGAGGCCCGGCAGGTCCGCCAGCAGGTCCCACGGGTCGTTGTCGTCGATCGTCGCGGCGACCGCGGCCGGATCGGCGGCCCGCACCGCGGCGAGCTTCTCGGCCCGGTCCCGCTCGTCCCAGAGCGGCTGCGCGACCGCGAGCTCCTCGGCCGAGACCGAGAGACCGGCGAGCTCGCCCGCGCGGACGGCGGCCCGCTGCTCCGGGGCGAGCCGGAGCACCGGGTCCAGCAGCGCCAGGCGCCCCGCCCAGCCGGAGTCGCGGGCGGCGGCGCGCACCGCGACCGCTCCGCCGAGCGAGTGCCCGACGACGAGGTCGAACGGTCCCCGCGCGAGGGCGTCGTCGGCGTAGGCGTCGTGGCGGGAGGAGCCGCCGCGCGGCCCGTCGCCGTGTCCGCGCAGGTCGGGAGCGGAGACGCTCCAGCCCGCCGCGGTCAGCTCGCGGCTCAGCCGCCACCAGGTGCGGCCCGAGCCACCCAGGCCGTGCAGGAGCAGGACCCTGCCCGCCGTCATCGCCGGAGCCTCAGTCGAAGCGCGGGTCGCGGCCGGTGCGCTCACCGGTAGCGAGCCCGGCGATCGCGGCGAGGTCCTCGTCGTCGAGGGCGAAGCCGAAGACGTCCAGGTTCTCGCGGATCCGCTCCGGCGTCACCGACTTCGGGATCACGACGACGCCGAGCTGCACGTGCCAGCGCAGCACCGCCTGCGCCGGCGAGACGCCGTGCTTCGCGGCGATGCGGGCCAGGGCCGGCTCGTCGAGGAGGCGCCCGCGGGCCAGCGGCGACCAGGCCTCGGTGACGATCCCGTGGGCGGCGTCGAAGGCGCGCAGCTCCTCCTGGGGCAGCCGCGGGTGCAGCTCGACCTGGTTGATCGCGGGCACCACTCCCGTCTCGTCGAGCAGGCGCTGCACGTGCTCCTCGGCGAAGTTCGAGACGCCGATCGAGCGGGCCCGCCCCTCGCTCTGCAGGCGCTCGAGGGCACGGTAGGTGTCGACGTAGCGGTCGCGCGAGGGGATCGGCCAGTGCACGAGGTAGAGGTCGACGTAGTCGGTGCCGAGCAGCTCGAGGCTCCGGTCGAAGGCGGCGAGGGTCTCGTCGAAGCCGTGGTCGTCGTTCCAGACCTTGGTCGTCACGAAGACCTGCTCGCGGGGGAGGCCGCTCGCGCGGATCCCCTCGCCGACTCCGCGCTCGTTGCCGTAGAGGGTGGCGGTGTCGACGTGCCGGTAGCCGGCCTCCAGGGCGACGGCGACCGTGCGGGCCGCCTCCTCGTCGCCGATCTTGTAGACGCCGAGCCCGAGCTGGGGGATCGCGCGGCCGTCGTTGAGGGGGATCAGGGGGACGCTCATGCCTCCCATGCTGGCATGCGCCTCAGACGCTCCAGTCGAGCTCGCCGTGCGGTCCCACGTGCACGTCGTCCTCGATCAGCGCCGCGAGACCGGCCACCCCGAAGAGGAGGCGCCGCTCGGCGCGCTCCGCGTCGCTGCGCTCGTCGATGCCGCGCACGGCGAAGTGCACGTCGTGGCCCGCCTGCAGGCCCTCGACGCCGAGCCGGCCGCGGAGCGCACGCACGGGGCGCCGGCCGATGCCGAGACCCCGCCAGAGGGAGCCCGTCTCGAGGACCACCGCCGTCTCGGAGGCGACGACCCCGTGCTGCTCGCGGTGCGCGGTGAGCTGCCACCCGTAGCCGAGGTGGTGCAGGCGGGTCGAGTGCGGGCCGCGCCAGGCGTGGGAGGACTCCTCGCGGCGGAAGTAGACGGGACTCGGGCGGAAGGACCCCTGCCAGAGCGCGGCGGCGAGCTCGGTGCACCACTCCGGGGTCTCCGGATCGGACCAGGGGTCGAGGAGGTCGGTCCGGGCGGCGGCGCGCCGGTGCTCGCGCACCAGCTCCTCCGCGTCCTCCCGCAGTCCCATGCCGCCCCCTCGCCGTCGTGGGCCTTCACCCTAGGGTGCCCGACAGGCGCCGGACAACCGGGGTGGCGGCCTAGGAGGGCAGCGTGACCGGCTCGGTGTCGGGAAGCGGGCTGGCGTCGCGCCCGCGGAGATCCGGGTGGTACCGGCGGCCGAGCAGGGGCACCAGGAAGCCGACCAGGGCGAAGGCCGCGGCGACGACGATGGCGGCGGTCGGCCCGGCCTGGTCGATCTGCACGCCGGCGATCGCGGAGCCCAGCGCCGCGCCGATCAGCTGACCAGTGCCGACCCAGCCGTAGGCCTCCGCCGTGTCCGAGAAGCGCACGCTCGAGGCGGTGATCGCGAACAGCGCCGCGAGAGCGGGGGCGATGCCGATGCCGGCGAGGAACAGCGTGACGCACAGCCACCAGAAGTCGGTCGAGACCGCCGCCAGGCCCATGCCGACCGTGACGATCAGCATCCGCCGCGCGGTCGCCCACCGGCTGATCGGGATGTGGCCGAGGGCGAGGCCGCCGACCAGGGACCCCGCCGCGAACACGGCGAGCACGACGCCCGACTCGACTCCGCCCTCGCCGAACACCGCGACCACGCCCGCCTCGACCGCCGAGCAGGCGCCGATCAGGAGGAAGCCGACGACCGTGGCCAGCAGCACCGGGGGCTTCGTGAGCACCACGCCGAGGCGGCGCTTCGAGCGCGGGATGCGGACGCGGCCCACCTCGGGCGAGGCGATGAACCAGATCCCGCCGCCGATCAGGAACGCGGCGGCGGTCAGGATGCCCGCGACCGTCGACACCTGGATCGACACGAGCGTCGCCAGCACCGGGCCGAGCACCCAGATGATCTCCTGCGCGGAGGCGTCGAGCGAGAAGAGCGGGGTCAGCTGCGAGCTGGTGACCATCTTGGGGTAGATGGTCCGCACGGCCGGCTGCACCGGCGGCATGCTCAGGCCGGCGATGAACCCGATCACGACGAACTGCCACACCTCGAGCGGGAGCACGGCCATCGCGATGATCGCGCCCGCGCAGACCACGAGGGTGATCGTCAGCACGCGGCGCATCCCGAGCCGCCCCATCAGGCGGCTGGTCAGCGGCCCGGCGATGGCCTGCCCGATCGACATCGAGCCGAGCACCAGGCCGGCGGCGGCGTAGGAGTGGTGCACCCGCTCCACGTGCAGGAGGAACGCCAGCGAGAGCATCCCGAACGGGAAGCGCGCGGTCAGCTGCGCGAGGATGATGCGCCCCACCCCGGGGGTCTTCAGGAGATCGGTGTAGCTGCCCACCGGACGACACTAGCGCTCCGGAGGGGACTGCGGTTCGTCGAGGGAGACCGCTGCCCGAGGGCCCCTCGACGGGTCGCGGTTCCCTCGGCGGAGGGGCGCGTCAGCCGGCCAGCACCTTGCGGATCCGCTGCAGCGACACGCTCTCGGCGGTGCCGAGCGACTGCGCGAAGAAGCTCACCCGCAGCTCCTCGATCATCCAGCGGGCGCGCGCGATCCGCTCCGGGGCGTGCGCGGGCAGCGGCACGACGCCGCCTGCCGAGCGGTAGAGCTCCTGGGCCGCCTGCACCTCGTTCAGCCAGACGCGGTCGCGCCCGACGTTCTCGGCGATCTTTCCGAAGCGCTCGGTGATCCCGCCGAGGTAGCGCGGGAGGTGCCGCAGCCGCTCCACTCCGGTCGCCGAGACGAAGCCCGGGTAGACCAGGCCGGAGAGCTGCTCCCGCGCATCCGTGAGGGCGGGCAGGAGCGCCATGCTCGTCGAGGCCTTGAGCGCCTTCTCGACGCCCCGGGCGGTGGTGAGGATCGTCGTGACCGTCTTCACGGTCTCGAACATCGCGTCCATGACGCTCGCGGAGACCCGGTCGCGCACGGCGTCGAACTCGGCGCGGAGGAAGAGCATCCCGTCGGGCTTCATCCGCCAGAGGACCGCGTCGACGCAGGCGAGCAGGCAGTCGGTGAAGAGCGCGGTCGTGTTCTGGTACGGGCTCTGCGCGAGCACGAGCTTCTCGTTCGAGGTGAGGTGCTGCTGCACGTAGGCGACGGGGCTCGGCGTCGCGAGCAGGAGGAGGCGGCGGACGCCTCGCGGGTGCTCGCGCGCCTGGTCCTCGGCCGTGGCGAGCAGGCGGATCGAGACCGAGTCGCCGTCGTCGATCAGGGCGGGGTAGGCGCGGATGGTGTTCCCGCCCTGCCGGGTGTCGGTGACGCGGGGCAGCTCCGGCATGTCCCAGGTCTTCAGGTCCCGGCGCTCGAGCGCGTCGGGGACCCGGGCCTCGACCACGCGGGCGACCTCGTCGCGGACCCGGCCGCGCAGGCGCTCGGCCAGCGGGGCGAGCTCCTTGCCGGCGGCGATCGTGCGCCCCCGCTCGTCGGCGACGGCGAAGGTGACCCGCAGGTGCGAGGGGATGCGCTCGAGGTCGAAGTCCTCGGGCTGCACCACCACGCCGGCCTCGCGGCGGATCGCTCCGGCCAGGGTCGCCGCGAACGACTCCGTCGGCGGGTTCGGCACGTCGTGCGGCAGGGCCGCGGTGAGCTTGCGCGCCCAGTCGTTCGCGGGCACCACGTTCCGGCGCAGGTGCTTGGGCAGCGCCTTGATCATCGCGGTGACCAGCTCGGCCCGGAGTCCCGGCACCAGCCAGTCGAAGCCGAGGGGCGTCACGCGGGGCAGGAGGGCGAGCGGCACGTGCACCGTCACTCCGTCCTCCTCCGTCCCCGGCTCGAACCGGTACGAGAGGCGGAAGCGCTGGTCGGCCTGGCGCCACTGCGTGGGGAACGCGGTCTCGTCGATCTGCTCCGCGTCCTCGGGGAGGAGCGTCTCCTGCGTCATCGTCAGCAGGTCGGGCTCGTCGTGCTGGGTCGTCCGCCACCAGGAGTCGAACGAGCGCACCGAGGTGATCTCGCGGGGGAGTCGGCGGTCGTAGAAGTCGAACACGGCCTCGTCGTCGACGAGCAGGTCGCGGCGGCGCGTGCGCTCCTCCAGCCGCTCGAGCTCGGCCCGCAGGGCCCGGTTCTTGCGGTCGAAGGCGTGGCGCGACTCCCACTCGCCCTCGACGAGGGCGTGCCGGATGAACAGCTCGCGGGCGTACGAGGCGTCGATCCGCGAGAACTGGACGCGGCGGCGGGCGATGATCGGCACGCCGTAGAGCGTGACCTTCTCGTAGGCGACGGCCGCGCCCTGCGACTTCTCCCAGTGCGGCTCGCTGAACTGCCGCTTCACGAGGTCGCCCGCGATCGCCTCGGCCCAGGCCGGATCGATCGCGGCGTTCGAGCGGGCGAAGAGGCGGCTGGTCTCGACCAGCTCGGCGCTCATCACCGCGTCGGGGAGCTTCTTGGCCAGGGCGCTGCCGGGGAAGATCGAGAACTTCGCGTTGCGGGCGCCGATGTACTGCACGTTCTGGCGCTCGCGGCTCTTCGCCGCGCGCTGCGCCTGCTGCGAGGTGGTGTCCTTGATGCCCAGGTGCGAGAGCAGGCCGGCCAGGAGGCTCCGGTGGATCCCGTCGGGGTCGACCTTCGGCTCGCCCAGCTCGAGCTTGAGGGGGCGCGCGAGCTGGCGCAGCTGGCGGAACACGTCCTGCCACTCGCGCACGCGCAGGTAGTTGAGGTACTCGGCCTTGCACAGGCGCCGGAAGGCGCTCGAGGAGAGCTCCTCCTGCTTCTCCTCCACGTAGTTCCAGAGGTTCAGCAGGGTGAGGAAGTCGCTGGTGGGGTCGACGAAGCGCGCGTGCTGCTGGTCGGCCTGCGCGCGGCGCTCGAGCGGGCGCTCGCGGACGTCCTGGATCGTGAGGCCCGCGACGATCGCCATCACCTCGCGGCTGACGCCGTGGCGGCGCGACTCGATCACCATCCGGCCGAAGCGCGGATCGATGGGGAGCCGCGCGAGGTCGCGCCCGATGCGCGTGAGCTGCGGTGCGGCCTCCGCCCCCTTGCGCGGGATGCCGCTCGAGTGCGCGCTCGGCGGCGTGCCGCGCACCGGAGCGGCATCCCGTGGAGCAGCGGAGGCGGCGGAGGGGGAGCCGGGGACGCGGAGGGCGCCGAGCTCCGTGAGCAGGTCGAGGCCGTCCTTGATGCCGCGGGAGTCGGGCGGAGTGAGGAACGGGAACGACGCGATGTCGCCCAGTCCGAGCGAGATCATCTGCAGGATCACCGCGGCCAGGCCCGTGCGCAGGATCTCGGGATCGGTGTACTCGGGGCGGCGGAGGTAGTCCTCCTCGGAGTAGAGGCGGATCGCGATGCCCGCGCTCGTGCGGCCCGAGCGGCCGGAGCGCTGATTCGCGGAGGCCTGCGACACCGCCTCGATCGGCAGCCGCTGCACCTTCGAGCGGGCGCTGTAGCGCGAGATGCGGGCCGTGCCGCCGTCGATCACGTAGCGGATCCCGGGGACGGTGAGGCTCGTCTCCGCCACGTTGGTCGCGAGCACGACGCGGCGGCGGACGCCGGGGGTGCGCCCCTTCTCGAAGACGCGGTGCTGATCGGCCGCCGACAGGCGCCCGTAGAGGGGGAGCACCTCGGTGCCCGGCAGGTTCCGACCGCGGATGGCGTCCTCGGCGTCGCGGATCTCGTTCTCGCCCGAGAGGAACACCAGGACGTCGCCCGGATCCTCGCGCGCCAGCTCGGCCAGGGCGTCGGCTATGCCGGTCATCAGGTCGCGGCTGCCGCTCGTCGCGTCGGGGACGTCGGTGTCGTCGTCCTCCTCCGGCTCCTCGGCGACCAGCGGGCGGTAGCGGATCTCGACCGGGTAGGTGCGGCCGGAGACCTCGATGATCGGCGCGGGCTCGCCGGCGGTGTCGGCGAAGTGGGCCGCGAAGCTCTGCGGGTCGATCGTCGCCGAGGTGATGATCACCTTCAGGTCGGGGCGCTGCGGCAGCAGGCGGTGCAGGTAGCCCAGGAGGAAGTCGATGTTGAGGCTGCGCTCGTGAGCCTCGTCGATGATGATCGTGTCGTACCGGCTGAGCATCCGGTCGTGGTTCATCTCGTTGAGCAGGATGCCGTCGGTCATCAGCTTGATCCGCGTCGAGGCGGACGCCTTGTCGGTGAACCGGACCTGGTAGCCGACCAGCCCGCCGACCTCGTCGTCGAGCTCCTCCGCGATGCGCTCGGCGATGGTGCGCGCGGCGATGCGCCGGGGCTGCGTGTGCGCGATGCTCTCGCGGCCGAGCTCCAGGCAGATCTTCGGCAGCTGGGTCGTCTTGCCCGATCCGGTCGCGCCGGCGACGATGACCACCTGGTGGTCGCGGATCGCGGCGGCGATGTCCTCGCGCCGCGCCGACACGGGGAGTTCGGGCGGGTAGCGGATGCTGAGCACGTCTGACATGAGCCCTCCATCCTACGCCGCGTGCGACAATGCCCTGTCTCGTGAAACATCGCGGGCCACCCTGCCCGGTCGGGCGCTCCGGCGCCGGTCGACCGCGGCGCACGATCCCGTGGAGCACCCCGATGAATCCGCAGTCCCTGCTGGTCGTGCTGAACATCGTGCTGCTGCTCTTCGCGATCCGGGGCGTGCTGTCCAACCCGAGGCTCTCGAAGGTCGCGAAGGTCTCCTGGGTGGCGTTCATCGTGATCGCGCCGTTCATCGGCAGCCTCGCCTACCTGGCGGTGGGCCGTCGCGGCGGGAGCGGCGGAGGCGGCACGGTCGTGCGCGGCACGGAGCGGCCGTCGGGCTGGTTCTTCGAGCGCTGAGCGGGCGGGCGTCCCGGCGGCGGGGGAGACCCGCGGACGTCGGCGCCCCGCGGACCTCCTGACCCTCCGTCCCGCGGCAACCCCCTGACCGCAGGCTCCGCCCGCGTCTAGCGTGGAGCGCATGGCCGATCGTCTGCGCTCCAGTGTCAGCCCCTACCTCCGCTCGCACGCGGACAATCCGGTCGACTGGTTCCCCTGGGGCGAGGAGGCGTTCGCCGAGGCGGTGCGCCGCGACGTCCCGGTGATGGTGTCGATCGGCTACTCCACCTGCCACTGGTGCCACGTGATGGCGCGGGAGTCGTTCTCGGATCCGGTGCTCGCCGCTCGGCTGAACGCGGACTTCGTCGCGGTGAAGGTCGACCGCGAGGAGCATCCGGACGTCGACACGGCCTACCTGACGGCCGCGAGCGCGTTCACCCGGCAGCTCGGCTGGCCGCTGACGGCCTTCGCCACCCCCGCCGGCGAGACCTTCTTCGCCGGCACCTACTTCCCGCCGCGCGCCGTCGGCGGCGTGCCCGCCTTCTCCGACGTCCTCGACGCGGTCTCGGAGGCGTGGCGGCTGCGGCGCGACGAGGTGCAGGCGACGGCGGGCGGCCTGGCCGCGGCTCTGCGCGAGGCGACCGCGGCGCTGCCCGCCGATTCCGCGCTGCCCGGCGACGCCGAGCTCGACGGCGCCGTCCGCGCACTCGCGGACGAGGAGGACCGGGTGCACGGCGGCTTCGGCGGCGCCCCGAAGTTCCCGGTCGCCCCCGTGCTCGGGTTCCTGGCTTCGCGGCCCTCGGGAGCGGCGCTCGCCGAGCGCACGCTGCTCGCGCTGGCCGCGTCCCCGCTCCGCGACCGCGACGGGGGCTTCTTCCGCTACGCGACGCAGGCCGACTGGAGCGATCCGCACTACGAGCGGATGCTGTACGACAACGCGCAGCTGCTCGACGTCGCTGCCGTCCTGCTCGGGCACGACGGCGCCCGGGTGGAGGAGCTGACCGGGATCGCGGAGGGCGTCGCCGCGTTCCTCCTGACCACTCTCGAGCGGCCGGGCGGCGGCTTCGCATCGGCGCAGGACTCGGAGAGCATCGTCGACGGTCAGCGCTCGGAGGGCGGCTACTACCTCGCCGAGGACCGGTCCCGCCTCGCGCCTCCCGCTCTCGATGAGAAGGTCGTCACCGGCTGGAACGGCCTGGCGATCCGCGCGCTCGCCCGCGCCGGACGCGTGCTCGGACGGGAGGAGTGGATCGACGCCGCCCGGCGCGCGGCGGACGCGGTGCTGCAGCGGCACCTCGTCGACGGCCGCGTCGCGGTGCGCGCCTCCCTCGACGGTGCCGTCTCCGCGGCCCGCCCGGCGCTGGAGGACCTCGGGATGCTGGCCGGCGGGCTCCTCGAGCTCGCCCTGGCGGAGGGACGTCCGCGCTACGCGGTCGCGGCGCGCACCCTGATCGACGGCGCGCTCGACGCGGCCGACGGCCCGCTGCCGTTCGCGCTGCCCGGGGGAGGGGACCCGGCGCTGACCGCGCGGGGACTCCTGCTCGCGGCCGATCCCTCCGAGGGCGCCTACCCCTCCGGCCTGTCGGCGACGGCGGACGCGGCGCACGAGCTGTACCTGCTCACCGGATCGCAGCGCTACCGGGAGGCGGCCGAGGCGGTCGTCGCCTCGATCGCTCCGGGCGCGGTCCGCCGGCCGATGGGCTTCGGCGCCGTGCTCGGGCTCGCTTCGCGGCTGGCTCGCCCGGTGCGGCAGCTGGTCGTCGTGGGCCCCGGCGCGGCGGAGGCGGTGCAGGGCGCGCGGTCCGCCGGGATCGGCGTGCTGGTCGGCGTGTCCGACGAGGGCGCCCGGGACTGGGCGGACGCGGGCTTCGAGCTGTTCGAGGGGCGGATCTCGCGGGAGGGGCTGCCGACCGCCTACTCCTGCGAGGCCTTCGTCTGCGCCCTGCCGACGACCCGCCTCCCGGAGGAGCTGCTCACGCGGCCGTGACCACCAGCGGCGCCGCGGGGTCGGCGGCCCACTCGTTGAGCGAGCCGTCGTAGACGACCGCCGTGTGGACTCCGAGCACCGCCAGTGCGAGTGCATCGGCCGTCGCGGCGATCCCGCCCCCGCAGTAGAGGACGATCCGCTCGGCCTGGAGAGCGTCTCCGAACAGCGACCGCAGCCGCTCCGGCGGCAGGAGCGTGTTGTCGGCGCGGTCGACGAGCCGCCCGGCGGGGACGCTCCGCGAGCCCGGCAGGTGTCCGAGGCGGGGGCGGCGCCCCTCCTCCCCGGTGAACTCCTTCGGCGGGACCGCGCAGACCAGCGCCCCGGGAGCCTCGCCGCGCACGACCCTCTCGACGCCGGCCTTGTCGATCCAGAGCGGCCGCTCCTCGCGCACGCTGATGCCTCCGCCCACGGCGGGCTCGACGTGCCCCGTCTCGATCGGGCGCTCCTCCCGCCGCCAGGCCGGGAGCCCGCCGTCGAGCACCGCGACGGCGTCGTGCCCGGCCGAGCGCAGCAGCCACCACACGCGCGAGGCCCACTGGCCGACCGCGGAGTCGTACACGACGACCACCGAGTCGTCGTCGATGCCGAGCGCGGCGGTCGCGGCGGCGAAGCGCTCCGGGTCGAGCCGGGTGAAGGGCAGGGGAGCCGCCGGATCCGACAGCTGCTCGAGCAGGTCGCCGAACACGGCGCCGGGGACATGCCCCTCGAGGAGGTACTGCTCGTCGCCGCTCAGGTAGCCGGGCCGCCCGTCGAAGCCGGGCACGAGCAGCACGCTGGCGTCGACGACGACGAGGTGCTCGCGGCCGAGCTGGTCGGCGAGCCACTGGGTCGAGACGATCGGCCGGGCGAGGTACGGGGCGGAGGAGGTGCTCACCCGCCCCACGGTAGGCGCGACCGCCGACAGGCGCGCCCCCGTGCGTCACGCACGGTCACGGACGCCGCCGGGCGCTCAGCACTCGATGACGTTGACCGCGAGGCCGCCCTCGCTCGTCTCCTTGTACTTCGACGACATGTCGATGCCGGTCTGGCGCATCGTCTCGATGACCGCGTCGAGCGACACGCGGTGGTCGCCGTCGCCGTGCAGCGCGAGGCGGGCCGCGCTCACGGCGGTGGAGGAGGCGATCGCGTTCCGCTCGATGCAGGGGATCTGCACGAGGCCGCCGACCGGGTCGCAGGTCAGTCCGAGGTGGTGCTCCATCGCGATCTCGGCCGCGTTCTCGACCTGGCGCGGAGTGCCGCCGAGCACCGCGCAGAGCGCTCCGGCGGCCATCGCGCAGGCCGAGCCGACCTCGCCCTGGCAGCCCGCCTCCGCACCGGAGATCGAGGCGTTCGTCTTGCAGAGCGAGCCGATCGCGGTGGCGGTGAGTAGGAAGCGGCGCAGCCCCGCGCGATCGGCCCCCGGGACGAAGCGGAGGTAGTAGTGCCCGACGGCGGGGATGATGCCCGCCGCTCCGTTCGTCGGAGCCGTCACGACGCGCCCGCCTGCGGCGTTCTCCTCGTTCACCGCGAGGGCGAAGGCGTGGAGCCACTCCACCGAGGTCGCGCGGGCGCGGTCGAGCGGATCCTCCTCGAAGGCCTCGAGGCGCTCGCGCAGCACCGAGGCGCGGCGGCGGACGCCCAGGCCGCCCGGCAGCACGCCGTCGGTCGCCAGGCCGTGCTCGACGCAGGCGGCCATGGCGTCCCAGATCGCGTCGAGGCGGGCGTCGATGTCGACCCCGGGGTGCAGAGCGCGCTCGTTCGCGGCGGCGATCTCGGCGATGCCGGAGCGGGTCCGGTCGCAGGTCGCCAGCAGGTCGAGCCCGGAGACGAAGGGGTAGGGGTGCGGGGCCAGCGCAGCCAGCTCGGCGCGCTCGCCCGCGCGCCGGATGAAGCCGCCGCCGATCGAGTAGTAGGTCTCCTCCCACACCGGCAGCGGGTCGTCTCCGACCCAGACGCTGAAGGTGAGGGCGTTCGGGTGCTCCGGCAGCCTCGTGCGCGGCTCGAAGACGACGTCGTCGCGCGTCATCGCGAGGCGCTGCTCGCCGGCCAGGAGGATCGTCCCCTCCGCGTCGAGGCGCTGCCAGGCCCCGCGCACCAGCGCCGGGTCGCACGTCTCGGGGTCCAGGCCGGCGAGACCGGCGACCACCGCGTCGGGGGTGCCGTGGCCGATCCCGGTGGAGCCGAGCGAGCCGTAGAGGGTGCAGCCCACCCGGCTCACACGGCCGAGGAGCCCGGCGTCGCGGATCTGCTCGGCGAGGGCGAGGGCGGCGCGCATCGGCCCGACGGTGTGCGAGCTGGACGGGCCGATCCCCACGCTGAACAGGTCGAGGACGGAGACGTAGGCGCTCATCCACCGAGACTACGCCGGGGCCGGCGGAGTGCGCCGCCCGAGCCGCGCCCGCGACGAAGAGTCACGGAGATCCGGCGTCGACGAGGGTCTGCGGCGGGTCAGCGCAGCGTCTTGCGCGCCGAGATCTGGCCGGTGTCGAAGCCGAGCAGGTGCAGGCCGCCGTGGAAGCGGGCGTGCTCGACCTTGATGCAGCGGTCCATCACGACGGTCAGGCCCTTCGACTCGCCGTACTCGGCCGCCTCCTGGTTCCAGATCCCCAGCTGCACCCAGACCGTGGGCGCGCCGACGGCGAGGACGTCGTCGATCACGGCGGGGATGTCGCTCGCCTTGCGGAACACGTCGACGATGTCGGGCACGACCGGGAGCTCGGCGAGACTGCGGTAGACCGGCTGCCCCAGGATCTCGGTGGCGTTCGGGTTCACGAAGTAGAGCTCGTAGTCGCTCGACTGCTGCAGGTAGGTGGCGACGAAGTAGGAGGAGCGGGCCGGGTTCGGCGAGGCGCCGACGATCGCCACGGTCTTCGCGCGGCGGAGGATGTCGAGTCGCCTGCGGGCGTCGGGGCCCACCCAGGTGCGCTGCGAGCGGAGCATCTTCGCCAGCGGCGAGTTCGCCGGGACCGAGCAGCTCAGCCCGTTGGACAGCTGGACGACCGTGTCGGCGGTGTCGGTGGTGCTCATGCTCAGACCTCCACGGCCGGGGTGTGCAGGGTGGTGGTCGTGTCCTCGGGGAGCTCGGTCGGAGCGTCGGGGGTGCCGTGCTCCTCGACCGCGCGGGCGAGCGCCTGGTCGAGATCGTAGATGATGTCGTCCGCGTCCTCGATGCCGACGGAGAGGCGGACGAGTCCGGGGAGGACGCCCGCGTGGAGGAGCTGGTCCTCGGTGAGCTGGGCGTGGGTGGTTGAGGCGGGGTGGATCACCAGCGTCTTCGCGTCGCCGATGTTGGCGAGGTGGCTGGCGAGGTCGACCGATTCGATGAAGGTCTGGCCGACGGCGCGGCCGCCCTTGACCACGAAGCTGAAGACCGAGCCCGGTCCCTTCGGCAGGTACTTCTGCGCGCGGTCGTGGTGCGGGTGCGCGGGGAGCCCGGCCCAGTAGACGGCCTCGATCCGGGGGTCGGCGTCGAGCCATTCGGCGACGCGACGCGCGTTGTCGACGTGCGCCTGGATCCGGTACGGCAGCGTCTCGACGCCCTGGGCGAGCAGGAACGCGGAGTGCGGAGCGAGGACCGGCCCGATGTCGCGCAGCTGCTCCGCGCGCAGGCGCGTGAGGAAGCCGTACTCCCCGAAGTTGCCGTCCCACGACAGGTCTCCGTAGGAGGCGACCGGGTCGTGCAGCAGCGGGAACTTCTCGGGGGAGTAGTGGAAGCGCCCCGACTCGACGACGACGCCGCCGAGCGTGGTGCCGTGCCCTCCGAGGAACTTCGTGGCCGAGTGGATGACGATGTCGGCGCCCCACTCGATCGGGCGGACGAGGTACGGCGTGGCGACCGTGGAGTCGATGATCAGCGGGATGCCGGCGGCGTGCGCGACCGCGGCGAGGCCCTCGATGTCGGCGATCTCGCCGGAGGGGTTCGCGATCGTCTCGGCGTAGAGCACCTTGGTCTTCTCGGTGATCGCCGCCGCGTAGTCGGCCGGGTCGCTCGAGCGGACGAAGGTGGTGTCCACTCCGAAGCGGCGGAGCGTGACGTCGAGCTGGGTGATCGATCCGCCGTAGAGGTTGGCGGAGGACACCACGTGGTCGCCCGCGCCGACGAGCGCCGCGAAGGTGATGAACTGCGCCGAGAGCCCGGAGGCCGTGGCGACGGCGCCGAGGCCGCCCTCGAGGCTCGCGACGCGCTCCTCGAAGGAGGCGACCGTGGGGTTCGACAGGCGCGAGTAGACGTTGCCGTACTTCTGCAGCGCGAAGCGGGCCGCGGCGTCGGAGGTGTCGTCGAAGACGAAGGCGCTGGTCTGGTAGATCGGCAGAGCGCGGGCGCCCGTCACCGCGTCGGGGATGTTGCCCGCGTGGATCGCACGCGTCTTGAAGCCGTACTCACGATCTGCCATGCGATCGACGCTAGCGGGAGCCGCCGACACCGCCGCGCCGGAGCGACGCATCGCGTAACAGAGCGGCCCCGCAGTGCAGAGCGACCGTGCGCGACAGAGCGGTCGAGCGGATCGGAGCGCCGATCAGAGCGCCAGCTGCACCGCGGCCAGTCCCATCGCCGCGATCGCCGCCCACGACACCAGGGCGACGAGCAGAGCACGCCACCCCGTCGTCACGAGCGCGCGCACCCGGACGGCACTGCCGAGCGCGAAGAGCGCCGCGGCGAGGAGCCAGGTCTGCGCGGTGTCGGCGGCGGCGAGCAGTCCCTCCGGCAGGGGGAGGAGCGTGCGCAGCAGCACCGCGGCGAGGAACCCGACCACGAACAGCGGCACGATCGCCGGGCGCGTCCCGCCGGTCCCGCCGCCGCGCCTCGTGACCGCCGCCGCCACCGCGACCATCGGCGCCAGCATGACCACGCGGGTCAGCTTCACCACGACCGCCACGGCCAGCGCCGACGCACCCGCCACCTGGGCCGTCGCCACCACCTGGCCCACGTCGTGGACCGAGGCGCCGACCCAGTGCCCGAACTGCACGTCGGAGAGCCCGAGCGGCTGCTGCAGGGCGGGGAGCACCGCGATCGCGAGCGTGCCGCAGAGCGTCACCAGCGCGACCGGCGTCGCCTGCTCCTGCTCCTTCGCCCGGGTCGCTCCGGCCATCGCGCCGATCGCCGAGGCCCCGCAGATCGAGAAGCCCGCCGCGAGCAGCAGCGGCTCCTGCCCGGGCAGCCGGAGCGCCCGGCCCAGCGCCCAGGTCAGGCCGAAGGTGACCAGGACGATCCCGACGACGACCAGGATCGCGCCCCAGCCCAGCGCAGCGATGTCGATCAGCGAGAGCTTCAGCCCGAGCAGGACGATGCCGGCGCGCATCAGCGAGCGGGACGAGAACTTCAGGCCCGGCGCCAGCGCCCCACTCAGCAGGGGGCGCGCCGCGGGCAGCTGCGCCACGAGGATCCCGAGCGCGACCGCCGCGGTCAGCATCGGCACTGCCGGCACCGTCGCGTGCAGCAGGGCCGCGATCACCGCCGCGACGGCGCAGGCCGCGACTCCCGGGCCCAGCCGCCGGATCAGACCCACGAGGGCAGCCACATGTGGGCCTGCCAGAAGGGGAAGGACGTCTGCGCGCCGATCCAGAGCGGCAGGAAGTAGGCCGTCAGCGCCGCCGCCGCCACCGCGAAGACGAGCACCACGAGGACGCCCCGGGTGCGCCGCCTCCGCTCGTCGCCCGGACTCCCGATCACGATCCCGGCCGTCAGCGCCAGCGCCAGCATCATGTAGGGCTCGAAGACGACGCAGTAGAACTGGAACACCGTGCGGTCGAGGTAGAGCAGCCACGGCAGGTAGCCCGCGACGATCCCCATCAGCACGAAGCCGGCGCGCCACTCCCGGTACCGCGCGAGCCGGTAGAGGAGGTACACCAGCGCCAGGACCCCGGCGTACCAGATGAGCGGATTGGCGACCGAGGTGATCGCCTCGTCGCAGCGTGCGGCGGTGCAGCCGTCGACGCCCGTCGCCTGGTCGACGAAGTACATGCTGGTCGGCCGGAGCATGAGGAGCCAGGTGAGCGGGTTCGCCTCGTAGGGGTGCGAGGCCCGCAGGTTGATCGAGTAGTCGTACATCTGCACGTGGTAGTGCCAGAGGCTCTGCGCCCAGTCCGGCACCCACGCCAGAGCCCCGGTCCAGGCGTTGCCGGGGGCCTCCGACGCCCACTGCCGGGCCCATCCGCCGGAGGTGCGCAGCCAGCCCGTCCAGGTGACGAGGTAGGCGATCAGGGCGATCGGCACGACCAGGAGGAAGGTGACCGGACCCTGCTTGAGGATCGCGCCGCTGCCCCAGAACGGCACGCCCGCGCGGCGCCGCATCAGCGCGTCGACGACCACCGCGTACACGCCGTACGCCGCGAGGAAGTAGACGCCCGTCCACTTCACGCCCGCGGCCAGGCCGAAGAGCACGCCGGCCGCGAGCAGCCAGGGCCGCCACCACAGGACCGGCCCCCAGCTCGGCAGCGCTCCCGCCGCCACCTTCCGCGCCAGCTGCAGTTCGGCCCAGCGCCGGTCCAGCAGCACCGCCGCGACCCCGCAGAGCGCGACGAACATCAGGATCCCGTCCAGGAGCGACACCCGCGACATCACGATCGCGTGGCCGTCGAGCGCGAGCATCAGCCCCGCGAAGGAGGAGAGGAGGGTGGAGCGGAACAGGAGGCGGCCGATCACGATCACCAGCGCGACGGCGAGGATCCCCACGACGGCGGTCGCGACGCGCCAGCCGACGCTGTCGTCCGCGCCGAACACGCCCATCCCGAGCCCGATGATCCACTTGCCCAGCGGCGGATGCACCACGAAGGACGGCGCCCCCGTGAAGGTGTCCACGTCGCCGGCCGCGAAGCCGGGGTCCGGGTTCTCGGGCCAGGCGCCCTCGAACCCGAGGTTCCAGAGGGTCCAGGCGTCCTTCACGTAGAAGGTCTCGTCGAACACGAGCGAGCGCGGGTGGCCGAGGTTCCACAGCCGCAGCACCGCGGCCAGTGCGACCACCAGCAGCGGCAGTCCGAGCTCGTACAGCCGGCGGCGCGCGGGGGAGGCGACGAGCCGGGTGTGCAGGTCGTCGAACCAGGAGCCCCGCGGCACGTCCGGGAGCGGGGTGCGCTCCCGCGGTGCGGACGCCTCGGCGGGCTCCACCGGGACCGAGCGCGCCGATCCCGCCGCGTCCAGGAGCAGGTCGTCGAAGTCGCGCTGCGGTCGGTCCGTCACCCGGCCATGCTAACGGGGCGCCTCCTCCCGGGACGGCGGCGATCCGCGGCGGGAGGCCCCGGACCCGGCCTGGGAGACTGGCGGCATGATCATCCTCGCCGGCACTCCCATCGGAAACCTCGGCGACGCCTCCCGCCGGCTCGTGGAGGCGCTGGGCTCCGCCCGCCACGTCGCCGCCGAGGACACGCGCGTGACCATCCAGCTGATGCGCGCCCTGGGCGTCGAGAACCGGCCCGCCCTCTACGCCCTGCACGACCACAACGAGCGCGAGCGCGCCGCCGAGCTGGTGGAGCTGGCCCGCGAGGAGGACCTGCTCGTGCTGAGCGATGCTGGCATGCCCACGGTCTCGGACCCGGGCTACCACCTGGTCGAGGCGGCGGTGGCGGCGGGAGTCGCGGTCACCGCGCTGCCCGGTCCCTCGGCGGTGCTCATGGCGCTCGCCGTGTCCGGGCTCCCGACGGACCGCTTCAGCTTCGAGGGGTTCCTGCCCCGCCGGCACGGCGAGCGGGTCTCGACCTTCCGGGCGCTCGTCGACGAGCGGCGCACCATGGTCTTCTTCGAGTCCCCGCACCGGATCGGCGACGCGCTCGCCGACCTGGTCGAGGCGATGGGCCCGGAGCGGCGCGTCGTCGTCTGCCGCGAGCTCACCAAGATGTTCGAGGAGGTCCGGCGCGGCACGGCGGCCGAGCTGGCCGAGTGGGCGGCCGACGGCCTGCGCGGCGAGATCTGCCTGGTCGTCGAGGGAGCCCCCGCGAGGGAGGCGTCGCTCGAGGACGCGCTGGCCGACGTGCTGGCCCGCGTCGAGGCCGGATCGCGGCTCAAGGAGGCGTCGGCCGAGGTCGCCGAGATCACGGGGCTCTCGCGCCGCGCTCTCTACGAGGCGGCGCTCGCCTCCCGCCGCGGCTGAGAGCTCCCTCCCAGACGGCGCCCGCGGCCGGTCGTCCACGGCCTCCGTCACACGCCGGGAGCGGTGCCCCGCGGTGAATAGGATGGTCGCCATGTCCGACGGCGCCTCCTTCTACCTCACGACCCCGATCTTCTACGTGAACGACGTCCCGCACATCGGGCACGCGTACACCGAGGTCGCCGCCGACGTGCTCACCCGCTGGCACCGCCAGGCGGGCGACGACACCTGGCTGCTGACCGGCACCGACGAGCACGGCCAGAAGATCCTCCGCACCGCCACCGCCAACGGCACGACCCCCCAGGAGTGGGCCGACCGCCTCGTGAGGACCGCCTGGCAGCCGCTGCTCGAGACCATCGACATCGCCAACGACGACTTCATCCGCACCACGGACGCGCGGCACGAGGTCAACGTCCAGAAGTTCCTGCAGAAGCTGTACGACGAGGACGCGATCTACACCGGCGAGTACGAGGGCTACTACTGCGTGGGCTGCGAGGAGTACAAGCAGCTGTCCGACCTCGAGGAGGGCACCGGCGACTACGCCGGCCAGTACGTCTGCAAGATCCACTCGAAGCCGGTCGAGCTGCTGAAGGAGAAGAACTACTTCTTCAAGATGAGCGAGTACACCGAGCGGCTGCTCGCGCTCTACGAGGAGCGTCCCGACTTCGTCCAGCCCGAGTCGGCGCGCAACGAGGTCGTCAGCTTCGTCCGCCAGGGCCTGGCCGATCTGTCGATCTCCCGCTCCAGCTTCGACTGGGGCGTGAAGGTCCCGTGGGACGACTCGCACGTGGTCTACGTCTGGTTCGACGCGCTGCTCAACTACATCACCGCGGTCGGCTACGGCCAGGACGAGGCGGAGTTCGAGCGCCGCTGGCCCGCGACCCACATCGTCGGCAAGGACATCCTGCGCTTCCACGCGGTGATCTGGCCCGCCATGCTCATGGCCGCGGGCCTCGAGGTCCCCCGGCAGGTGTTCGGCCACGGCTGGCTGCTGGTCGGCGGCGAGAAGATGTCGAAGTCGAAGCTCACCGGCATCGCGCCCGAGCAGATCACCGACACCTTCGGCTCCGACGCCTTCCGCTACTACTTCCTCCGGGCCATCACCTTCGGCCAGGACGGCTCGTTCTCGTGGGAGGACCTGTCGGCGCGCTACCAGTCCGAGCTCGCGAACGGCTTCGGCAACCTCGCCTCGAGGGTCGTCGCGATGCTGCACCGCTACTACGACGGCGTCGTGCCCGCGCCGGGGGAGCCGACCGAGGCGGAGGAGCGCGTGCAGCGCATCGTCGCCGAGGCCGCCGCGTCGGCCGACCGGTCGATCGACGCGCTCGCGATCCACGACGCGATCACCGCCGTGTGGAGCATCGTCGAGGAGCTCAACGGCTACATCACCGAGCAGGAGCCGTGGGCACTCGCCAAGCGCGAGGAGCGCGAGCGCCTCGGCACGGTGCTCTACACCGCGACGGAGGGGCTCCGCGCCCTGGCCGTGCTGCTCTCGCCGGTCGTGCCGCGCGCGACGGCGTCCCTCTGGGAGGCGCTCGGCGTGACGGAGTCGCTCGGCGCCCTCACCGCGCAGCCGATCCGCGAGGCGGGCCGGTGGGGGGTCCTCCCCGTCGGCACGACCGTCGGGACGCTCGCCGCGCTCTTCCCGCGCATCGAGGCTCCCGCGTCCTGACGGCCGCGCCTCGACCCGTGGACGGAGCAGTCGCGCGGCCTGGAGTCGCCGACGGAGGATCCGCAGGAGAGTGCCCGATGACCGTGATCCGAACGCGAGGGGCCGGGTGCGAGCGGTCCTCCGCTCCGTGGACGGCGGTGCGCTGATGACGCGCGAGGTCTTGGACGCTCTCGAGCAGGCGGCCGAGCTCACCCGGCGCCACGTCGGGCACCCCGAGCGTGCCGCCGCGCTCGCCCTGCGCCTGCACCGGGTGACCGCTCCGACCGAGCTCGTCTACACCCGGTTCCCGCCGACCCTCAGCCTGGTTCTGGCCGGCCGGAAGCGCTCGGTGGTCGGCGACTCCGACGAGCGGTGGGGCGCCGGCCGCTTCCTGATCACCCCCGTCGACCTGCCGGTGGTCGCGGCCGTCGTGGAGACCGGCGACCGCGGCGACTTCCTGTCGGCCAACTGGCATCTCGACCCGCTCGTGGTGGCCGAGATCGCGGCGCTCGCCCCCCGGACGGCCCCGCGGGCTCCCGCCCCGCGGATCGGCACGGTCACGGAGGAGATGGCCGACTCGCTGCGCCGACTCTTCCGTCTGCTCGACGCCCCCGCCGACATCCCGGTGCTCGCCCCCGCGATCACGCGCGAGCTCGTGCTGCGGCTGCTGCAGACGGACCAGGCGCCCCGGCTGCTGGCCGCGTCCAGCACCGTCCGCTCGGAGGCCGTCTCCCGTGCGGTCGAGGCGATGAGCGCGTCGCTCTCGCGCGGCTGGACCCTCGGCGCGCTCGCCGCGGAGGCGGGCACCAGCGTGCCCACGCTCACCCGCCGCTTCCGCGAGCTGACCGGGATGTCGCCGCTGGGCTACCTGCGGCGGCTCCGCCTGGGGGAGGCCAGGAGGCTGCTCCTGGTCCGGGGCGACACCGCCGCGCAGGCCGCGGCCGCGGTCGGCTACGCGAGCGCGTCGCACTTCGGGCGCGACTACCGCCGCGCCTACGAGACGACCCCCGCGGCCGACGCTGCGCTCCACCCCGGGCCGCTCGTCCAGATCCACTGAGCGGCGGGCGCTGTCGCGGGGACTCCGAGCGGCGCGTACCGCGGCGTCAGACGCGGGCGCCGACGATGCCTCCGTCGACGTCGAGCGTCGTGCCGTGGACGTACGAGGCCTCGTCCGAGACGAGCCAGCGCACGGCCAGGGCGATCTCGTCCGGACGTCCGGGCCGGCCGGCGGGGGCGGACGCGGTCATCTGCTCCAGGATCGCGGCGGCGTGCTCATTGCCGGGCGTGAGAGTCGCGCCGGGCGCGACGGCGACCACGCGCACGCCGCTCGGGCCGTACTCGGCCGCCCACGCCCGCGTGAGGTGCTCCAGCGCCGCCTTGGTCGCGGGGTAGAGCGCGGTCCCGGGCGTTCCCACCCGTCCCATCCACGAGGTGATGTTGACGACCACTCCGCTCCCGCGCTCGGCCATGGCCGGGGCGATCGCCGCGACGAGCTGGTGCGGCACGCGGATGTTCGTGGTGAGGAGGGACTCGACGTCGGCGTCGCTGAGGTCGGCGGTCGGCCCCACCGGGAACACTCCGGCGTTGTTGACGAGGACGTCGATCCGCCCGTCGAGGAGGGTCAGCGCCCGGGCGGCGACGGTGCGGGTCTCCTCCGGCGTGCCCGCGAGGTCGGCGACGAGCGCGGAGGCGGTGCCCCCGTCGGCGCGGATGCCGCGGACGACGGACCCGACCCGCTCGGGGTCGCGTCCGTGCACGAGGACGTGAGCGCCGGCCCCGGCGAGCCGGCGGGCGATGGCCGCGCCGATCCCGCTCGAGGATCCGGTGACGAGGGCATGGCGCCCGGCGAGGGAGCCGGGTGCGGAGTGGGCGAGGAGCTCGGTGTCTGTCATGGCTCCAGCCTCCCTGCGGCGCGGGAGGCGGGCTGTCCCGATCCGATCGGGTGCTGACCCGATCCGCTCAGGGCGCCTCGGCGGCCGCCTCTCGGCCCGCGTCCGCCCGGGACTCCGGCCCCCGCGAGCCCTCCCGGTAGCCTGGAGCGCATGACCGACAGCCAGCACGTCCGCTCCCGCGAGGCCTCGTCCGGCCGCGACCTGACGTACCCGCCGCTGCCCGAGGCGCTCGTCGTCCCCGTCTACGACAACCACACGCACCTCGAGATCGCCGACGGCCTCGAGCCGCTCGACCACCGCGAGCAGCTCGACCGGGCCTCCACCGTCGGCGTCCGCGGCGTCGTCCAGGTCGGCACGGACGTCGAGACGAGCCGCTGGTCGGCCGAGCAGGCGGCGAGCGAGCCGCGCATGCTGGCCGCCGTCGCGATCCACCCCAACGAGGCGCCCGAGCTGGAGCAGCGCGGCGAGCTCGACGCCGCCCTCGCCGTGATCGCCGAGCTGGCGGAGCAGCCGCGGGTGCGCGCCATCGGCGAGACCGGGCTCGACTTCTTCCGCACCGGCGAGAGCGGCCGCGCCGCGCAGTTCCGCTCCTTCGAGGAGCACATCCGCATCGCGAAGGAGCACGACCTCGCGCTGCAGATCCACGACCGCGACGCGCACCGCGAGGTCATCGAGACCCTGCGCCGCGTCGGCGCCCCCGAGCGCACCGTCTTCCACTGCTTCTCCGGGGACGCGGAGATGGCGCGGATGTGCACGGACGAGGGCTGGTACCTCTCCTTCGCCGGCACCGTGACGTTCAAGAACGCCGAGCCGCTGCGGGAGGCGCTCGTCGCGACTCCTCGGCACCTCATCCTGGTCGAGACCGACGCGCCGTACCTCACTCCGTCGCCCTTCCGCGGCCGCCCGAACGCGCCCTACCTCCTCCCGCACACCCTGCGCTCGATGGCCGCGACCCTCGAGACCGACGTCGGCCACCTGGCCGCGACGATCGCCTCGAACACGGAGGCCGTGTACGGCGAGTGGGGCGGCGAGGTCGGCTCCGAGCCGACGGAGCCGGTCGGACCCCTCGCATGAGCGGCCGCCACGCCGCCGAGCCGACGGCCGCCGCGATCCCGCGCCTGCTGGGCCCGGCCGAGATCCGCGACCTCGCCGGCCTCCTCGACGTCACGCCGACCAAGAAGCTCGGCCAGAACTTCGTGCACGACGCCAACACGGTCCGCCGCATCGTCAAGCTCGCTCGGGTGCGCCCGGGGGAGACCGTCGTCGAGATCGGCCCCGGCCTCGGATCGCTGACCCTCGGCCTGCTCGAGGCGGGCGCGCAGGTCGTGGCCGTCGAGATCGACGGGCGCCTCGCCGAGCAGCTGCCGCGCACCGTCGAGCTGATGGCGCCGGGCGCCGATCTCGCGGTCGTGCACGCCGACGCGATGAAGGTGCTCGACCTGCCGGGGGAGCCGGTCCGGCTCGTCGCCAACCTCCCGTACAACATCTCGGTGCCGGTGCTCCTGCACTTCCTCGAGCACTTCGCCAGCATCCGGTCCGGAGTGGTGATGGTGCAGTCCGAGGTCGGGCACCGGCTCGCCGCCGGTCCCGGCTCCAAGGTCTACGGCGGCCCGAGCGTCAAGGCGGCGTGGTTCGGCTCCTGGACGACGGGCGGCGCGGTCTCGCGTCAGATCTTCTGGCCGGTGCCGAACGTCGACAGCGTGCTCGTCGCGTTCGACCGCGGCGAGGAGCCGGGCGACGAGACCCTGCGCCGCGCCGTCTTCGCGGTCGTCGACGCGGCGTTCGCGCAGCGGAGGAAGATGCTCCGCCAGTCGCTCGCGACCCTCTTCGGCGACAGCGCCGCGGCGATCGTCGCGCTCGAGCGCGCCGGCGTCCCGCAGACCGCGCGCGGCGAGGAGCTGGACGTCGCCGCCTTCGTCCGCCTGGGCCGCGAGCTCGATCCGGCGCGGGTCCCCGTGCGCGGCGCGGCGGTGCCCGACGGGTCGCTGGCGGAGACCGACGGGGACGACGCGGACGGCGACGGGGAGCCCGCCCCGGGTGCGGACGAGGGCGCCTCCGCCACCCTGTAGCGTGGATGCATGGCCCACCGCGCGACGTCGAACCGGGTCCACGCGCGGGCGCCCGGCAAGATCAACGTGTTCCTCAAGGTCGGCGCCGTGCGCGACGACGGGTACCACGAGCTGGCCACCGCGTTCCAGTCGCTCTCCCTCTACGAGGACGTGTTCGCGGAGGAGGCGGCCGACTTCTCGGTCTCCTTCTCGGGCGCGATCGACACCTCCCGCCTGGCCGTCGACGGCTCCAACCTCGCGATCAAGGCGGCTCGGGCGCTCGCCCGGGCGACCGGCTACCGCGGCGGCGTGCACCTCGAGATCGAGAAGAACGTCCCCATCGCCGGCGGCATGGGCGGCGGCTCGGCCGACGCTGCCGCGACCCTCCTCGCCTGCGACGCGCTCTGGGGCACGGCCTGCACGAGGGAGCAGCTGCTCGGCATCGCCGCGAGCCTCGGCGCCGACGTCCCCTTCTCCTTCACCGGCGGCACCGCGATCGGGGTCGGCCGCGGCGATGAGCTGAGCCCGGCGCTCGCCAAGGGCCGCTTCGAGTGGGTGCTGGTCCTCTCGGAGGAGGGCCTGTCGACCCCCGAGGTCTACAGCGAGCTCGACCGGCACCGCGAGCGCCACCTGCACGACTTCCGCCCGATCTCGGCGACCCCCGCCGTCGATCCCAACGTGCTGCAGGCCCTCCGCGCCGGCGATGCCGCCATGCTCGCCGACGCGATGCACAACGACCTGCAGGCGCCGGCGCTGCACCTGCAGCCCGGGCTCGCCCGCATCCTCGAGCTCGGCGAGGGCCGCGGAGCGCTCGGCGGCCTCGTCTCGGGGTCCGGCCCGACCGTCGCGTTCCTCGCTCCGGACGCCGATGCGGCGGCCGACCTGCAGCGCGAGCTGAGCTCCGCGCGGCTGAGCGCCGTGCGGGTGTCCGGCCCGGTCCACGGGGCTCGCCTGCTCTCGACCTAGTCGCGGAGGCGGTGCCTCCGGAGCGGGGCGCGCGAGCCCCGCGCCCGGCGCCCTCCACAGACGGTCCGCAGAGAAGTTCCGACCTCGTGGCTTAGAGTGCCGCTCATGTCCCGCCGAGCCACCCTCTTCGCGATCCTCTCCGGGATCGTGGCCGCCGTCGTCGCCCTCGCGGCCGCCGAGGTCGTCGCGGTCTTCACCGGAGCGGGCGGCAGTCCGCTGGTCGCGGTCGGCGGCTTCGTCATCGACATCGTGCCCCCGGGCGTGAAGGACACGGTCATCGCGCTCTTCGGCACCGGCGACAAGCTCGTGCTGCTGGTCTCGATCGGCCTCGCGATCGCGCTGCTGGCCGTCGGCGCCGGGGTCCTCGAGTACCGCCGCCCGCCGTTCGGCGTGCTGCTGCTGGCCGTCGTCGCGGGCGCCGGTGCGCTCGCCGCCGTCAGCCGCGAGGGCGCGTCCGGGATCGACGCGGCGCCGAGCGTCGTGGGCATGGTGGCCGGTGCCGCGGTGCTCCGCTCGGCCTCCGTCCGCCTCCGCGGATGGCAGGAGGAGCGCGAGAGCGACTCCCCGGACCGCCGGTCGTTCCTCCGCCTGGTCGGGATCGCCGGAGTCGCCGCGGTCGCCGCCGGCATCGGCGCCCGCTTCCTCACGTCCGCCTCCGCCGCCGTCACCGCCGTGCGCGAGGCCGTGTCCCTGCCGGCTCCCGCCTCGGCCGCCGCGCCCGTCCCGGCGGGCGCCGTGCTCGACGACATCGACGGCATCAGCTCCTACGTCACTCCCAACTCCTCGTTCTACCGGATCGACACCGCGCTCTCGGTGCCGTCGGTCGAGCCCGCCGACTGGTCGCTGAAGATCACCGGCATGGTGGAGGAGGAGATCGAGATCACCTGGGACGAGCTGCTCGCACTGCCGCTCGAGGAGCACCTGGTCACCCTGTCCTGCGTGTCCAACGAGGTCGGCGGCGACCTGATCGGCACCGCCCTCTGGCTGGGCTACCCGATCCGCGAGCTGCTGGCCCGGGCCCGGCCGACCGCCGGCGCCGACATGGTGCTCTCGCGGAGCATCGACGGCTTCACCGCCTCCAGCCCGCTCGACGTGCTGCAGGACGAGGACCGCGCGAGCCTGCTCGCCGTCGGGATGAACGGCGAGCCGCTCCCGGTCGAGCACGGCTTCCCCGTCCGGATGGTCGTCCCCGGCCTCTACGGCTACGTCTCGGCGACGAAGTGGGTCGTCGAGCTGAAGGTCACGACCTTCGCGGAGGACCTGGCCTACTGGTCGACGCGCGGCTGGACCGAGCGCGGGCCGATCAAGATCGAGTCGCGGATCGATGTGCCGCGCCAGGGCCAGCCCGTCGAGGCGGGGACGGTCGCCGTGGCGGGAGTCGCCTGGGCGCCGCACACCGGCATCGCGAAGGTGGAGGTGCAGATCGACGGCGGCGCCTGGCAGGAGGCGCGCCTCGCCGAGCAGGTCACCGCGGACACGTGGATCCAGTGGGTCCTCGAGTGGGACGCGACGGTCGGCGACCACGTCGTGACCGTGCGCGCCACCGACGCGGACGGCACGGTGCAGACCACGGTCGAGCGCCCGCCCGCCCCCGACGGCGCCACGGGACTGCACCGCCGCTCGGTGTCCGTCTCGGAGCCTGCACCCGCGGGCTGAGGTCCGGGGGCCGCGACCCGGCCGCACTGTGATCGACCCGCGGCGGACCGCTCAGGCGGCACCGCCTAGGCTGGATCCCTATGGCACATCTGCTGGGCGCCGAGGCGCTGCGACTCGAGTACCCCACACGCGTGATCTTCGACGACGTCTCCCTGGGGATCGAGGAGGGCGACCGCATCGGGATCGTCGGACGCAACGGCGACGGCAAGTCGACCCTCCTGCGCCTGCTCGCGCAGCGCATCGAGCCGGACAGCGGCCGCGTCACGCACCGCCGCGGCGTCACGCTCGGGATGCTCGACCAGGCCGACACGGTCGACGAGGACCTCACCGTCGCCCAGGCCGTCGTCGGCGGGCTCCAGGAGCACGAATGGGCGGGCGATGCGCGCACCCGAGACGTGATCGCGGGCCTGCTGCGCGACGTCCCCTGGGACGGAGTGGTCGGCTCCCTCTCGGGCGGCCAGCGGCGCCGGGTAGCCCTCGCGAAGCTGCTCGTCGGCGACTGGGACGTCGTCTTCCTCGACGAGCCCACCAACCACCTCGACGTCGAGGGCATCGCCTGGCTCGCCGAGCACCTCAAGCGCCGCTGGGCGGCGTCGTCGGGCGGGCTCGCGGTCGTCACCCACGACCGGTGGTTCCTCGACGAGATCTGCACCGCCACCTGGGAGGTGCACGACCGCCTCGTCGAGCCGTTCGAGGGCGGGTACGCGGCGTACATCCTGCAGCGCGTCGAGCGCGACCGGATGGCGTCGACCATGGAGGCCAAGCGCCAGAACCTGATGAAGAAGGAGCTCGCCTGGCTCCGGCGCGGCGCCCCCGCCCGCACGGCCAAGCCCAAGTTCCGGATCGACGCCGCGAACCAGCTGATCGAGGACGAGCCCCCGGTGCGCGACTCGGTCTCGCTCTCGCAGCTCGCCGTCTCCCGCCTGGGCAAGGACGTCGTCGACCTGCTCGACGTCACCGTCCGCTACGGCGAGCGGACCGTCCTCAACCGCATCGAGTGGCGGATCGCGCCCGGCGAGCGCACCGGCATCCTGGGCGTGAACGGCGCCGGCAAATCGACCCTCCTCGGCCTGGTCGCGGGCAGCGTGCAGCCGACGAGCGGCCGGGTGAAGCGCGGCACCACCGTGCGCGTCGCGATCCTCGACCAGCAGCTGCGCGAGCTGAGCGGTGTCCAGCACCGGCCCGTCCGCGAGATCATCGCGGAGCAGCGCACCAGCTACTCCATCGGCGGCAAGGAGATGACTCCGGGCCAGCTGCTCGAGCGGCTCGGCTTCTCGAGCGCGCAGCTCTCGACGCCGGTGAAGGACCTCTCGGGCGGTCAGCGCCGGAGGCTCCAGCTCCTGCTCATCCTGCTCAGCGAGCCCAACGTGCTGATCCTCGACGAGCCGACCAACGACCTCGACACCGACATGCTCGCCGCGATCGAGGACCTGCTCGACTCCTGGCCGGGCACCCTCCTCGTCGTCTCGCACGACCGGTACCTGCTCGAGCGCGTCACCGACCAGCAGTACGCCGTGATGGACGGCGCGTTCCGCCACCTGCCCGGCGGTGTCGAGCAGTACCTCGACCTGCGCCGCGCGCTCGAGAAGGGTGCGCCCGCGGCGGCGTCGTCGGGCTCCTCCTCCGCCGCGCCGGCGTCGAGCGGACTCGCGGGGGCCGAGCGCCGCACCGCCGAGAAGGAGGTGTCGGCGATCGACCGGCGCCTGCACAAGCTCACGCAGCTGACGAAGACCGTGCACGAGAAGATGGCGACGCACGACCAGGACGACTACGACGGCATCCTGGCGCTCAACGCCTCGCTCCGAGCCTACGAGGACGAGACGGCCGAGCTCGAGCTGCGCTGGCTGGAGCTCTCGGAGCAGCTCGAGGGCTGACGCCGCTCTCCTCCGCGGCACCGGCAGCTGTCCCGTACCGCGAGGGCGGGACGCTGTCGCGGGCCCGGGCCGACCGGCTCAGCCGAAGTCGAGGGAGAGCTTGCGGAGGAGCTGCGCCAGCCGCTCCTGCTGCGCGTGCGTGAGCGCACCGAGCAGCTCCTGCTCCGCGTCGACCAGGCGGGTGATCGCCGCGTCGACCCGCGCGAGCCCGGACGGCGTCATCTGCACCAGCACGCCGCGCCCGTCGTTCGGGTCGTCGAGGCGCTCGACCAGGTCGCGCTCGACCAGGCGGTCGATGCGGTTCGTCATGGTGCCGCTGGTGACCATGGTGGCCTGGAGGAGCTGCTTGGGGCTCATCCGGTAGGGCGCGCCCGCGCGCCGCAGCGCGGAGAGCACGTCGAACTCCCACGTCTCGAGCTCCGAGCGGCCGAAGGCGCTCCCGCGCGCCCGCTCGAGCTGCTTGGCCAGCCGGCGCATCCGCGAGAAGACCTGGAGCGGCGTGAAGTCGAGATCGGGCCGCTCCCGGACCCAGGCGTCGACGATCCCGTCGACCTCGTCATTCGCACTCACCCGTCCATTGTGGCGGCTGGGCGGCTCGGGGGACGCCGGGAGGCGGACGGGCCGGGAGGCGGGGACCTCCCGGGCCGCCGTCGTCCGCCCGAGCGACGGCCGCCCGCGCCCGAGGCGGGGCCGGGGGCGCGGGGGTGGCAGGATGGACGGCGCGCGATCGCGCGGTCCGCCATGGTGTAACGGCAGCACGGCAGCCTTTGGAGCTGTCCGGTCCAGGTTCGAATCCTGGTGGCGGAGCGGCACCAGGACGGTGCGCTCACGGAGGAGAACGCGAAGAACATGGCAGACAGCACGCTCGCCGTCGTGATCCTGGCGGCAGGCCAGGGCACCCGCATGAAGTCCCGCACCCCGAAGGTCCTGCACCGCCTCGCCGGGAGGCCGCTGCTCGGGCACGTGCTCGACACGGCCGCCTCGCTCGACGCGGCGCACGTCGTCACCGTGGTGCGCCACGAGCGCGACCGGGTCGCCGAGGCCGTCCTCGAGCACACCCCCTCCGCGCTGGTGGTGGATCAGGACGAGACGCCCGGCACCGGCCGCGCGGTCGAGCAGGGCCTCGCGGCGCTCCCGGAGTCCTTCGCCGGCACGGTCGTCGTGCTGAGCGCCGACGTCCCGCTGCTGGACGCGCCGACCCTCCGCCGCCTGGTCGACGAGCACCTCGCCGCGGCGAACGCGCTCACCATGCTCTCCTGCGTGCTTGAGGACCCGACCGGCTTCGGCCGGATCGTCCGCGGCGGCGACGGCGCCTTCGCCTCCATCGTGGAGCAGAAGGACGCCAGCCCCGACGAGCTCGACCTCACCGAGATCAACGCCGGCGTCTACGCCTTCGACGCCGCCGCGCTCCGCTCGGTCATCGGCGCGATCGGCACCGAGAACGCCCAGCGGGAGAAGTACCTCACCGACGCCGCCGCCGCGCTCAAGGCCGCCGGCCGCGCGATCGAGGCCGTCCCCGTGCAGGACCGCTGGCTCGTGGCCGGGATCAACGACCGCGCCCAGCTCGCCGCCGCGGCGCTCGAGCTCAACGCGCGCATCGTGCGCCGCTGGCAGCTCGAGGGCGTCACGATCCAGGACCCGGCGACGACCTGGATCGACGTGGACGCGGTCCTCGCCCCGGACGTCGAGATCCTCCCGGGCACGCAGATCAAGGGGCCGACCGTCATCGCCACCGGTGCGGTCATCGGCCCGGACACCACGCTCGACTCCTGCGAGGTCGGCGAGGACGCGGTCGTGAAGCGCTCCGACGCCACGCTCGCCGTGATCGGCGCGAAGGCCCAGGTCGGCCCGTTCTCGTTCCTCCGCCCCGGCACCGTGCTCGGCGCCCGCGGCAAGATCGGCACCTACGTCGAGACCAAGAACGCCGTCATCGGCGAGGGATCGAAGGTCCCGCACCTCTCCTACGTCGGCGACGCGGTCATCGGCGAGGAGTCGAACATCGGCGCCGGCTCGATCTTCGCCAACTACGACGGGGTGAGCAAGGCGTCCTCCGTGGTGGGCTCGCACGTGCGTGCGGGGTCGCACAACGTCTTCGTCGCCCCCGTTAGAATCGGTGACGGAGCGTACACGGGCGCCGGCACGGTCATCCGCAAGGACATCCCCGCCGGAGCCCTCGGGATCACCGTCGCTCCGCAGCGCAACATGGCCGGGTGGGTGCAGACCCACCGTCCGGGCACCGCAGCGGCCGACGCCGCCGAGGCGGCCCTGGCGTCGGATCCCACCGGATCCGACCAGGCGCCCACCGGAGGAAGCGGAGCACAGTGACCGGCATCACCGCCAGCAACAAGAAGAGCCTGGTCCTCGTCTCGGGGAGGGCGCATCCGGCACTGGCGGAGGCGGTCGCCGCCGAGCTCGGGACCGAGCTCGTCACGACCGAGGGGCGCACCTTCGCCAACGGCGAGCTCTACGTCCGCTACGGCGAGTCGGTCCGCGGAGGCGACGTGTTCGTCCTCCAGTCGCACACGTCCCCGATCAACGAGTGGCTGATGGAGCAGCTGATCATGGTCGACGCGCTCAAGCGCGCCTCCGCCAAGCGGATCACCGTGGTCGCCCCCTTCTACCCCTACGCGCGCCAGGACAAGAAGGGCCGCGGCCGCGAGCCGATCTCGGCCCGCCTCGTCGCGGACCTCTTCAAGGCGGCGGGAGCCGACCGGATCATGTCGGTCGACCTGCACGCGGCGCAGATCCAGGGCTTCTTCGACGGCCCCGTCGACCACCTCTTCGCGATGCCGGTGCTGCTCGAGCACTTCCGCGAGAAGCTCGACCCCTCGACCCTCACCATCGTCTCGCCCGACATGGGCCGCGTCCGCGTCGCCGACATCTGGAGCGACAAGCTCGGCGTCCCGCTGGCGATCATCCACAAGCGCCGCGACCCGAAGGTCGCCAACCAGGTCTCCGTCCACGAGATCGTCGGCGAGGTGAAGGGCCGCGTCTGCCTCCTCGTCGACGACCTCATCGACACCGGGCGCACCATCGCGAAGGCGGCCGAGGCGCTGAAGAAGGCGGGCGCGATCGGCGTGGTCGTCGCGGCCACCCACGCCGTCTTCTCGGACCCGGCGGTCGAGCTCCTGAGCTCCGAGTTCATCGACTCGGTCGTCGTCACCGACACCCTGCCGCTGCCGGCGGAGAAGACGTGGGACCGCCTGACGATCCTGCCCATCGCTCCGCTGCTGGCCCGCGCCATCCACGAGGTCTTCGACGACGGCTCCGTGACGTCGATGTTCGACGGCGACGCGTAGGACCCCGCGCCCCGGGTGCGCCCTGCACAGCGCACCCGGGTCCCGCCCCGGCTCCACCGCCTAGGGTGAGGCCGTGCCCCAGCGTTCGGATGCGACCCTCGCCCTGGCGGCGGTCTTCCTGGTCTGGTCGCCGGCCGCCGCGGCGGCGGGCTGGTGGCTGCTCCTCGGGCTCGCCGTCGCGGCGGCCGCCGCGGCTCTGAGCGCCGTCGCCGACGCCGGGCGCACCGTCCACGACGGCCCCTCCTCCGAGTGGCTCGGGATCGTCGGGCGCGCCTTCGCCTCGGCCGCGCTGGCACTGACCGCGGCCCAGTCGGTCCTCGGGGGAGCGGCCCGGCCCCTGGCCGTCCTGCTGCTCGTGGCCGTCGCGCTCTTCGGTCTGCGCGGCGGGCGCCTCCCCGCCCGCCCGGTCCTGCTCCTCGTCGGTGCGGTCGTCGTCCTGCTGGCCGCCGCCGCCGTGCTCGTGCTGGTATCCCCTCCCGACCCCGCGCCGCTCGACCCGCTGCGCGACGGAGGGCCGCTGGGAGCCGGCACCGCCGCGGCGCTGCTCCTGATCCTCCTGCCGACGTCCCGCTCCGGCGCGGTGACGGCTCTCCGCCCCGCCCTGCTGCGCATCGGGATCGCCACGGCGGCCGCCGCCGCGCTCGGCACCGGTCTGCTCCTGGCGGCCGGTCCCGAGGTCCTCGCGTCCTCGGAGACCCCCCTGAGCGCTGTCACCCGGGGCACGCCCGCGTCCGGGCTCGTCGGGGCCGCCGCGGTGATCGCGGTCCTGCTCGCGCTCCTCGACCTCGGGAGGAGGGATGCGCGCGCCCTCGTCCGTCTCGCCGACGCGGGGGAGATCCCGGCGGTGCTCGCCGCCAGGAACCGCAGGACCGGCGTGCCCGCGGCGGCCCAGCTGGTCCTCTGCCTGGTCGCCGTGCTCGCGGTCGTGATCCTCGACGCCGACGCGCTGCTCGCCTTCGCCGTGGCCGCCCTGCTGGTGGCGACCATCGTGCGGCGCCTCGACCACGGAGCTGCCGGGGCGAGCGGCCCGGCCCTCGCGTCGGCCGCGGTCTCGCTGCTGCTCCTGCTCGCCCTCCCGGCTGCCACGGCGGCCGCCGCAGCGGTGCTCCTGGCGGCGCTCCTGATCGCGCGGGCGTTCCGGACCTGAGGGGTCAGCCGGCCCGGGCGTCGAGCGCCCGCTCGGGGAGCCGGACGCCACCGCCCGGCTCCGCGGACGACAGGGGAGCTCCCTCCCCAACGCGGAAGGCGCCCCCGCCCGAGGATCCGAGGATCCTGCAGGCGGGGGCGCCTTCCCGTGCGACGCGGGTCAGTGCGTGGAGGGGTCCTGCTCGACCTCGGTGCGGTCGCCCGACCACAGCGTGTGGAAGGTGCCCTCCTTGTCGACGCGCTTGTAGGTGTGCGCTCCGAAGAAGTCGCGCTGGCCCTGCACGAGAGCGGCCGGGAGGCGCTTGGAGGCGAGCGAGTCGTAGTACGACAGCGCGGCGCCGAAGCCGGGGATCGGCACGCCCGAGAGCGCGGCGGTCGAGACGATGCGGCGCCAGGCGGCCTCGCCGTTCGCGACGGCCTCGGCGAAGTACGGGTCCTCGAGGAGGGTCGTGATGCCGGCGTTCTCGTCGTAGGCGTCGACGATGCGGTTGAGGAACTGGGCGCGGATGATGCAGCCCGCGCGCCAGATCTTGGCGACCGCGCCCTTGTCGATCTCCCAGCCGTACTTCTCGGCCCCGGCGATGATCGCGTCGAAGCCCTGCGAGTAGGCGACGACCTTGGAGGCGTAGAGCGCGGCGCGCACGTCGTCCTCGAAGCCCTCGTACTTCTCGACCGGGGTCGGGCGCGAGGTGACGCGGGCCTGCACGGCCTCGCGCTGCTCGGGGTGGGAGGACACGGCACGGGCGAAGACGGCCTCGGCGATGCCGCCGACGGGGACGCCGAGGTCGAGCGCGTTCTGCACGGTCCAGACGCCGGTGCCCTTCGAGCCGGCCTGGTCGAGGACGACGTCGATGAAGGGGTTGCCGGTGTCGGCGTCGACCTGGCGGAGCACCTCGGCGGTGATCTCGATGAGGTACGACTCGAGGTCGCCCTTGTTCCAGGCGTCGAAGACCTCGGCGATGGCGGCGGGCTCGTGTCCGCCGACGGTGCGGAGCAGGTCGTACGCCTCGGCGATGAGCTGCATGTCGGCGTACTCGATGCCGTTGTGGATCATCTTGACGAAGTGGCCGGCGCCGTCCGTGCCGATGTGGGTGACGCAGGGCTCGCCCTCGGCGACCGCGGCGATCGACGAGAGGATCGGGCCGAGGGTCCTGTAGGACTCGACCGAGCCGCCGGGCATGATCGACGGGCCCTTGAGCGCGCCCTCCTCGCCGCCGGAGATGCCGGTGCCGACGAAGTGGATGCCGGTCTCGCGGACGGCCTTCTCGCGGCGGATGGTGTCGGTGAAGAGCGCGTTGCCGCCGTCGACGATGATGTCGCCGGGCTCGAAGACCTTCGTCAGCTGCTCGATCACGGCGTCGGTGCCGCGGCCGGCCTGGACCATGATGATCGCGGTGCGCGGGGTGGCGAGCGAGGCGGCGAAGTCCTCGATGGTCTCGGACGCGACGAAGCCCGCCTCCGGGTGCTCCGTGATGAGGGTCTCGGTGCGGCCGTAGGAGCGGTTGAACACCGCGACCGTGTTGCCCTCGCGGCTGGCGAGGTTGCGGGCGAGGTTCGAGCCCATCACCGCCAGACCGACGACTCCGATGTTGGCTGTGGCGGTGGGCTTGTCAGACACGGTTCTCCTCGACGTTCGCGTTCAGGGGCGAGCCCAGGCTAGCCCCGGGTCGCTCCGGGGAGCCCGGGTCCGAGCCGTCTCCCGGCTGCACATCGGTCGTGCGGCGCGCGCACGGTCTTGCGCGCGCCGCGACGACCGCGACCGGAACCGGTCAGGCGCCGTGGCCGAGGGGGACGCGCTCCGACGGGATCGGCGGCGGCGGGGGAGTGCCGTCGCCGAACGGGCGGCCGCCGAGCTCCTCGCGGCGCGAGGGGACGAGCCAGCCGGAGAGGTCCGGGCCCTTGGGGACGACGCCGGTCGGATTGATGTCCCGCTGCACCTCGTAGTAGTGCGACTTGATGTGGGTGAAGTCGATCGTGTCGCCGAACCCCGGAGTGGCGAACAGATCCCGGGCGTAGCCCCAGAGCGCGGGCATCGCCGACAGCAGGTTCCGGTTGGCCTTGAAGTGGCTGTAGTAGACGGCGTCGAAGCGGGCGAGCGTCGTGAAGAGCCGCACGTCCGCCTCGGTGATGGTGTCGCCGACCAGGTAGCGGCGGGTGCTCAGCCGCTCCTCCAGCCAGTCCAGCCGCGCCCAGAGGCGGTCGTAGGCCCGGTCGTAGGAGCGCTGCGACCCGGCGAAGCCGCACTTGTAGACGCCGTTGTTCACGTCGTGGAAGACCAGCTCGGCGATCTCGTCGATCTCCTCGCGGTGCTCCTCGGGGTAGAGGTCGGGGGCGCCGTCGCGGTGGAACGCGGTCCACTCGGTGGAGAAGTCGAGCGTCATCACCGGGTAGTCGTTGGTGACGACCTGGCCGCTCGGGATGTCCACGAGGGCCGGGACGGTGATCCCGCGCGGGTAGTCGGGGAAGCGGGCGAAGAACGCGTCCTGGAGGCGGGGGATGCCCAGCACCGGGTCGACCCCGCCCGGATCGAGGTCGAAGGTCCAGCTGCGCTTGTCGTGGGTGGGCCCGCAGATGCCCATCGAGAGGGCGTCCTCGAGCCCGAGCAGGCGCCGCACGATCACGGCGCGGTTCGCCCACGGGCAGGCGCGGGAGACGACGAGGCGGTAGCGCCCGGCCTCCACCGGGTACCCGTCGCGGCCGTCGGCGGTGATCCGCGTCGGGATGTAGTTCGTGTCGCGGTGGAAGCCGTTCTTCTCGACGTAGGAGCCGAAGTCGTCGCTCGTCATACCCGCACGGTAGGCGGTCCGCCTGGACGTCCGGCTCCGAGTCCGGCGGCGACCGCCTGCTGGCGGGCGGCCGCGATGCCGGGTAGGATCGGCAGCTGAACTTCGGCGAGGGATGCACGTGCATCCGTGATCGACGCGGTGGAAGCAGGCGAGGCCCCCACGGGGCGCCACGGACTTCTCCTCACGCTGACATGCGTTCGAGTCGACAAACCGTCCGTGGCCGCAGGCCACGACCCGATCCGGTGGCGTGCGCGCCGCCCAAGGAGAACATCATGGCTGAACTGACCAACAAGGTCGTCGTCGAGGTCCGCACCTCGTTCGGCAAGGGCGCCGCCCGCAAGATCCGCGCGCAGGACAAGATCCCCGCGGTCCTCTACGGTCACGGCACCGAGCCCCAGCACCTCACCCTCCCGGGCCACCAGGTGCTCCTGCTCACCCGCAAGGCGAACGCGATCCTCGAGCTCGACATCGAGGGCGCCGCGCAGACCACCCTGGTGAAGGACATCCAGCGCGACCCGGTGCGCCAGATCATCGAGCACATCGACCTCGTCGTCATCAACAAGGGCGAGAAGGTCGAGGTGGACATCCCCGTGCACGTCGAGGGCGACGCCGCTCCCGGCACCCTCGTCTCGATCGAGTCGAACACCCTCTCGCTCGAGGTCGACGCCACGCGCATCCCGCAGAACATCGTCGTCTCCGTCGAGGGCCTCGAGGCCGGCACGCAGATCACCGCCGCCGACGTCACGCTCCCCGAGGGCGCCACGCTGGTCACCGACGCCGAGATCCTCATCGTCAACGTCACCGCCGAGGTCGAGCAGGACCTGGGCGAGGACGACGAGACCCCGGCCTCGGGCGACGTCGTCGCCGAGACCGCGGAGTAGTCCGCACCACCCCGGGAACGGGCCCGCTCGCAGCCGCGGCGGGCCCGTTCCGCGTCCGGCGGGGGAGTCCCTCCGCCGCCCCCGAGGAAGAGGAACGACATGGGTGACACCTGGCTGGTCGTCGGACTGGGCAACCCGGGCGCGCAGTACGCGCGCAACCGGCACAACGTCGGCCAGATGGTGCTCGACGAGCTCGCGACGCGGATCGGCGGCTCGTTCCGCCGGCACAACCGCGCCAACGCCGTGGTCGCCGAGGGCTTCCTCCGCCCGGGCGGACCGAAGCTCGTGCTGGGCAAGCCCAACAGCTTCATGAACCTCTCCGGCGGGCCGACGGCGCAGCTGCTCGACTTCTACTCGGTCGACCCGGCGCACCTGATCGTCGTGCACGACGAGCTCGACATCCCCTTCGACACCCTGCGCCTCAAGCAGGGCGGCGGTCACGGAGGGCACAACGGCATCCGCGACATCCTCGCGGCGACCGGAGGAGCCGAGTTCCTGCGCGTGCGGGTCGGCATCGGCCGCCCGCCGGGCCGCCAGCAGGCCGCCGACTTCGTGCTGAAGGACTTCGCCGGCCCGGAGCGCGAGGCGCTCCCGATCCTGGTCTCGGACGCCGCCGACGCCGTCGAGCTCATCGCCGACTCCGGCCTCTCCGCCGCCCAGCTGAAGTTCCACACCAGCGCCTGACCCGCCCTTCGCCGAGGGGACCCCGGACGGCGAGGGAGACCGCAGCCCCGGGCTCCCTCGACGGTTCGGGGTTCCCTCGGCGGTCGGCCCGCGGGGCGGCCGTAAACTGGATCCGTGCCCCTCAACGAGATCATCTCGGCGCTGTCGCGCGCCTCCACGTTCGACGATGCTCTCGCGTACGCGGTGCGGGACGCCGACTTCTCGGTGGCCGACGGCCTCCGGGTCCCCCTGCTCGCGGGCCTGATCGAGAGGCGCGCGGAGGCGGGACGCCCGCAGGCGGCGCTGGTGGTCACGGCCACGGGCCGCGACTCCGAGAACGTGCGCGCCTCCCTCGGCTTCATGCTGCCGGACGCGGACGTCGTCGAGTTCCCCGCGTGGGAGACGCTGCCGCACGAGCGCCTCAGCCCGAGCGCCGAGATCGTGGGGCGGCGCCTGGACGCGCTGCGGCGGATGAAGCAGTGGTCCGGCGAGCGGCCCCTCGTGGTGGTCGCCTCCGTGCGCGCGGCGCTGCAGCCGGTCGCCGACAACCTCGCCGACATCGAGCCGATCCGACTCGTGAAGGGCGCCCGCGGCTACGACCTCGGCCGCATCTCGGCCGAGCTGGTCGACCTGGCCTACGCCCGGGTCGACATGGTCACGCGCCGCGGCGAGTTCGCCGTGCGCGGCGGCATCCTCGACGTCTTCCCCGCGGTGGCCGAGCATCCGAGCCGAGTGGACTTCTTCGGCGACGAGGTCGACTCCATCCGCGGCTTCTCCGTGGCCGATCAGCGCTCGCTTCCGGGCGAGGCCGACTCGGTGGTCCTCCCGCCGAGCCGCGAGCTGCTGCTGGTGCCCGCGGTGAGGCAGCGGGCCCGCGAGATGCTGCACGAGTTCCCGAGCCTGTCGGCGATGCTCGCGAAGATCGCCGAGGGCATCCCGGTCGAGGGGATGGAGTCGCTCGCCCCCGCGTTGCTGGAGCGGCTGGTCCCGATCTCGCACTACCTCCCCGAGGGGGCGGCCGTCGCGGTCCTCGCCCCCGAGCGCGTGGCGACGCGGGCGATCAGCCTCGCCGAGACGAACCGCGAGTTCCTGCAGGCGGCCTGGAGCGCGGCGACCGCCGGCGCCGAGGCCCCCATCGACCTCGCCTCGGGCGAGTTCATCTCGCTCGGCGCGCTCCGCGACTCCGTGAAGCTCAGCGCCCCGGGCGCCGACGCTCCCGACCATCCGTGGTGGACGATGAGCACGTTCCGCCAGGGCCCCGCCGCGGGCGAGGCCGAGGTGCTGCCGGAGGAGCTCGGGATCGACGAGATCCTCGCCGTCCGGGTCGAGGGCGAGCCGGTCCCCGGCTTCGGAGCGAGCGTCGAGGGCGCCCTCGCCCACGTCCGCGCGCGCCTGGCCGACGGCTGGACCGTGGTCCTGACCGCGCCCGGCACCGGCACGGTCGAGCGCACCGACCAGGTCCTCGCCGAGCACGAGGTCGCCGCCCGCATCGTCGCCGACCTCCCCGCCGGGCTCGAGACGGGCCTGGCCTACGTGGTCCAGGCCTCCGTCGATCACGGCTTCGAGGTGGAGGAGGCGAAGCTCGCCCTGCTCACCGACACGGAGTTCTACGGCCGCACCGTCGGCTACGACTCCCGCGCGGTGAAGAAGCTCGCGTCGCGTCGCAAGAACGTCGTCGACCCGCTGCAGCTCACGCCCGGCGACTTCGTGGTGCACGCCACCCACGGCATCGGCCGGTTCGTGGAGCTCTCGCAGCGCGAGGTCTCCAGCGGGGGCCGCAACGCGATCAAGACGCGCCGCGAGTACCTGGTGCTCGAGTACGCCCCCAGCAAGCGCGGCTTCCCCGGCGACAAGCTGCTCGTCCCCACGGACCAGCTCGACCTGCTCTCACGCTACGTCGGCGGCGAGGCTCCGGCGCTGAGCAAGATGGGCGGGAGCGACTGGGCGCAGGCCAAGAGCAAGGCCCGCCGCGCGGTCCGCGACATCGCGGTCGAGCTCGTGAAGCTCTACTCCGCCCGGATGGCCTCCCGCGGGCACGCGTTCCCGCCGGACACCCCCTGGCAGCGCGAGCTGGAGGAGGCGTTCCCGTTCGCCGAGACCCCCGACCAGCTCACCGTCATCGACGAGGTCAAGGCCGACATGGAGCGGCCGATCCCGATGGACCGCCTGCTCTCGGGCGACGTCGGCTTCGGCAAGACCGAGGTCGCCGTGCGCGCCGCGTTCAAGGCGATCCAGGACGGGAAGCAGGTCGCGATGCTCGTGCCGACCACGCTGCTCGTCCGCCAGCACCTCGAGACGTTCCAGGAGCGCTTCGCCGGCTTCCCCGTCCACCTGCGGGCGCTCAGCCGGTTCCAGAGCGCGAAGGAGTCGAAGGAGACGATCGAGGGCCTGGCCGACGGCACCGTCGACATGGTCATCGCGACCCACCGGCTCCTCAGCGACAACATCGTCTTCAAGGACCTCGGCCTGCTCGTGATCGACGAGGAGCAGCGCTTCGGCGTCGAGCACAAGGACAAGCTCAAGGCGCTGAAGAAGAACGTCGACATCCTCTCGATGAGCGCCACGCCCATCCCGCGGACTCTCGAGATGGCGGTGACCGGCATCCGGGAGATGTCGACCCTCGCGACCCCGCCGGAGGAGCGCCACCCGATCCTCACCTTCGTCGGCCCCTACTCCGAGAAGCAGGTATCGGCCGCGATCCGCCGGGAGCTCCTGCGCGAGGGCCAGGTGTTCTTCGTGCACAACCGCGTCTCGACGATCAACCGCGTCGCCTCGCAGCTCGCCGAGCTGGTGCCCGAGGCGCGGATCGCGGTCGCGCACGGCAAGCTCAGCGAGTCGCAGCTCGAGCGGATCATCGTCGACTTCTGGGAGCGCAAGTTCGACGTCCTGGTGTCGACGACGATCGTCGAGACCGGCCTCGACATCCCGAACGCCAACACGCTGATCGTCGACCGCGCCGACAAGTACGGTCTCTCGCAGCTGCACCAGCTGCGCGGGCGCGTCGGCCGCGGCCGCGAGCGCGCCTACGCCTACCTCCTCTACGACGAGACGAAGCCGCTGAGCGAGACCGCGCACGACCGGCTGCAGACCCTGGCCGCCAACTCGGACCTCGGCGGCGGCATGCAGATCGCGCTGAAGGACCTCGAGATCCGCGGTGCGGGCAACCTCCTCGGCGGCGAGCAGTCCGGGCACATCCAGGGCGTGGGCTTCGACCTCTACCTGCGGATGATCGGCGAGGCCGTCGACACCTTCCGCGGCGAGGTCGCCGAGGGGCAGACCGAGCTGCGGCTCGAGCTGCCCGTCGACGCCCGCATCCCGGAGGAGTACGTCGACAGCGAGCGGCTGCGCCTGGAGGCGTACCAGAAGCTGTCGGCCGCGTCGTCGCCGACGGCGAAGGAGGGGAGCATCGACCTCGTGGTCGAGGAGCTGACCGACCGCTACGGCGAGCTGCCCGAGGCGGTCGAGAACCTCATCCTGGTGTCGAGGCTGCGCATGCGCGCGCAGAAGGCGGGCCTCAGCGACGTGGTCGCGATGGGCTCGAACGTCCGCGTGGCTCCCGCTCACCTGCCCGACTCGATCCAGGTGCGCCTGCGCCGGATGTACCCGACCGCGAAGTACCTGCAGCAGGCCGACGCGGTCGTCGTGCCGATGCCCGTGCTCGACGGCGTCCCGCTCGGCGACCGGGCGCTGATCCAGTGGGTGGCGTCGCTTTTGGACGCGCTGTTCCCGGAGCCGGTCACCGTCTGAGGTCCACGGGGCGGCGCTCCCCGGTGGAGCGCCGTCCCGCTCCGGCGGCCGTCGCCGCTGCGGGAGGGCCCGCTGGCAGGATGGAGGGCATGCCGCTCCTCGCCGCCCGACGCCCCCGCGAGCCGGAGCCGCTCGCCGGCCCGCTGGTCGCCGTCCGCGGGGTCGCGGTGCGCGCCTCGGGCGTCGAGCTGCTCGCGCCGTGCTCGCTCGAGGTGGAGGCGGGGGAGCGCGTCGCGGTGACGGGCCGCAACGGCACCGGCAAGACCACGCTCCTGCGGGTGATCGCCGGCCTCACCGCTCCGAGCGAGGGAGTCGTGGCGGTGGCCGGGCGCGCCCCGGAGGAGCGCTCCGCCGCCCACCGCCGCGCCGTCGCCGCTCTGATCGGCACCCCGCCCTTCGAGCGGGACCTGACCCTCGAGGAGCACCTCGCGATGGTCGCCGTCTCCTGGGGCGCGCCGGTCGCCGACGCCCGCCGCGAGGCCGCGGCAGGTCTCGACGCGCTCGCGCTCGCTCCGCTCGCCCGCCGCTTCCCGCACGAGCTCTCCTCCGGGCAGACGCAGCTGTTCTCCCTCGCGCTCGTGCTGGCCCGGCCCTCGGCGGTGCTGCTGCTCGACGAGCCGGAGCAGCGGCTCGACGTCGAGCGGGTGCCGCTGGTGGCGGAAGTCCTGCGGCGCGCAGCCGCGTCCCGGGCACTCGTCGTCGCGACCCACAGCCCTGTGCTGATCCAGGGTCTGGGCGCGCGGGTCGTCGAGCTGGAGCGGGCGTGACGCGCGCGGAGAGGGCTCGCGTCGCCGAGGTGCGGGCTCTGCACCGGCACCGCGCCGCGGCTCCGCCGAGTCCGCGCGCCTACGCGGGCTACCTCGCCGCGATGACCGTGCTCGTCGTCGTCCTCCCCGTCGCCCGGGCCCTCGCGCTCCTCGCTGCCGAGGCGGGAGCCGTGCCGGAGCCGCTGATCGCCCTCGCCGCGGGTCTCGCCCTGCCCGCCGCCGTGCTCCTGGGCCGGGTGCGCGGACCCGCGGTGGGCGAGCCGCACACCACGGCCGTGCTGCTCGCGACCGATCTGCGCCGCTGGTCGGTGCTCCGCCGACCCGTGGTCCGGGCGTCGGCCGGTCTCGTGGCGTGCTGCTCCGCCGTCGCGTCGCTCCTCGCCCTCGCCGCCTCCGCGCCGCTCCTCGCGGCCGTCGCCGGCGGCGCCGCGTTCGCCGGCCTCCTCGCCGTCGCCTGGCTCGCCGGTCAGTGCCTCCCCTCGCGCCTCCCCGCGCTCGCGGCGGGCCTCCTCGCCTCCCTCGCGGTCCTCGGGGCCCTCCTGCCCGGTGCGCCCACGCCGGGCGGCCTCCTCGCCTCAGCCGTGAGCGGAGCGGAGGAGGTGCGCGCCGCGTTCGTGCTGCTCGCGTCGGCCGCGGTCCTCCTGGCCGCGGCGCCCCGGCTGCTCGACGCCGCGCGCGGACCTCGGCTCCTCGCCCAGGCCCGGCAGTGGTCGGCGACCGCCCGGCTCGGAGCGACGGGCGATCTCGCCGAGTCGCTCGACGGGTACCGCGCCCTCCCGGCGATCGGGCGGGGGCTCCGAGCGGTCCGCCTCTCCCCGTTCGCCCTCTCGGTGCCGGTGCGCGACGCGATCGGCGCGCTGCGCACTCCCGGACGCTCGGCGGTCGCGGTCGTCGCGCTGGCCGCCGCCGGCGCCGCCGCCGTGCTCGCCGCGGTCGCGCCGTCCTCCCTCCTCGCGCTCCCGGCCGCCGCGGCGGGCGTGCTCGCCTACCTCGGCGCCGGCGTCTGGAGCGACGGCTTCCGTCACGCCGCCGCGACAGCGGGGCAGCCGGCGCTCCTCGCCCCCGGTCCGTTCGAGCTGCTCCTCCTGCACGCCGTCCTCCCGCTGGTGCTCGCGGTCGGAGTCGCGATGCTCGGCGCCCTCGCCGCCTCGCTGCTGCTCCCGGGCGCGGCGGTGCCGGTGGCCGCCGCGACCGCCGTCGCCGCCGTCGCCGCGCGGGCGATGGATGCGACCCGGGGTCCGCTGCCGCCGCAGCTGCTCAGCCCGGTGCCGCTCCCGATCGGGGACGGCGCGGGAGTCGCGGTGGTCCTCTGGAACCTGGCGGGTGCACTGGTCAGCGCCTCGACCGCGGTGTCCGTCGCGGCGTCACCCGGGCTCCTCGCCGCGGTGCCGCTCGTCGCAGGCGGCTGCCTCCTCGTCGCGCGGCGGCGTCTCGCGCGGGCCTGAGGCTCCCGGGCGCCCGCGCCGCCCGGATGTCCGCGGAGGCGGCCGGACCGGATGCGAGGATGGCGGGGTGACCGCGCATCCCCGGCTCGACGAGCTCATCCGCACCGTCCACGTCCTCCGCGCCCCGGGCGGCTGCCCGTGGGACGCCGAGCAGACCCACGAGTCGCTCGTGCGCTACCTGATCGAGGAGTCGCACGAGCTCGTCGACGCCATCGAGGCGGGGGACCGGGCCGACCTGATCGAGGAGCTCGGCGACGTCCTCTACCAGGTGCTCTTCCACGCCGACCTGGCGGCCGAGAGCGCCGAGCCCTTCACCATCGAGGACGTCGCGGCGCACATGAACGCCAAGATGATCGGCCGCCACCCGCATGTGTTCGGCGACGCCACGGCCGAGACGGCCGACGACGTCATCGCGGTGTGGGACGAGCTCAAGCGCACCGAGAAGCCGCACCGCACGAGCGTGCTCGACGGGATCCCGCAGGGCATGCCGGCTCTCGCGCTCGCCGACAAGGTGATCGGCAAGGCGACCTCGCTGGGCGTCGTGGACGCCGGCCAGGGCCCGCTTCCCATCGAGTCGGAGGAGGACCTCGGCCCGCTGCTGCTGGCCATCGTCGCCTCCGCCCGCGCCCAGGGGCTCGACGCCGAGCGTGCGCTCCGCACCGCGACGCGCGACCTGCAGGACGAGATCCGCGCGGTGGAGCAGGAGCGGCGCGCGGACTGAGGCGCCCGCCGGCCCGCCCCGGCCGATCTGGGAGAATCGCCGTCATGGCCTCCCCGATCACCCCGCCCCGCGGCATGCGCGACTTCCTCCCCGCCGACAAGGCGAAGCGCGAGCACGCGCTCGGCGTCATCCGCCGCGTGTACGCCTCCCACGGGTTCGACGAGATCGAGACGCCCGTGGTCGAGGACTTCGACCGCCTCCACTCCGGGCTCGGCGGCGACAACGAGAAGCTCGCCTTCAGCGTCCTGCGCCGCGGGCTCACCCGCGACGACCTCGCGGCGGTCGACGACGCGTCCGCCCTCGCCGACCTCGGCCTGCGCTTCGACCTCACGGTGCCGCTCGCCCGCTTCTACGCCTCGCACCGCGCCGAGCTGCCGGCCGTCTTCCGCTCGGTGCAGATCGCGCCGGTGTGGCGCGCCGAGCGCCCGCAGAAGGGGCGGTACCGCCAGTTCGTGCAGTGCGACATCGACATCATCGGCGAGCCCGGGCAGCTGGCCGAGGTCGAGCTCATCACGGCGACCGCGGCGGCACTCGACGCCCTGGGCCTCGAGGACTGCACCATCCGGATCAACGACCGCCGCATCCTCACCGGAATCCTCGAGCACTGCGGCTTCGCCCCCGAGCGCTTCGGCCCTGCGCTGATCTCGATCGACAAGCTCGACAAGATCGGCGCCGCCGGGGTCGTCGCCGAGCTGGAGGCCGACGGGCCGGACGCGGCCGCGGTCCTCGGGGGCTACCTCGCGCGGATCGAGGAGGCGGTCGCCGCCGGGGGAGTGGCGCTCGAGCAGTCCGCGATCCTCGACGTGCTGCCCGAGGGCATCGACCCGGAGGCGGTGCTCGCGCTCGAGACCCTGGCCCGGTCGCTGCGCTCGCTGCCCGCCGGCGTCTCGCTCCGCTTCGACCCGACGCTCGTGCGGGGCATGGGCTACTACACCGGCACGATCTTCGAGATCGCGCACCCGTCCTCGGGCTCCTCGGTCGGCGGAGGCGGGCGGTACGACGGGATGATCGGCCGCTTCCTCGGTCAGGACGTGCCGGCCTGCGGCTTCTCGATCGGCTTCGAGCGGATCGTCGAGCTGATCGGCGGTGCCGTCGTCGAGCGTCCCGACGCCGTCGTCCTCGTCCACGAGCGCGACGCGGCGCCCGAGCTGCTGCTCGCGCTCAAGCAGGAGCTGATCGCCCGGGGCTCGCGCGTGCGCCTCGAGCGCCGGGCGAAGAACCTCACCCCGCTGCTGGACCGCGCGGCCGCCGCGGGCTTCACGCGCTTCGCGCTCGTTCCGCGGGACGCCGCCTCCGCCGCCGACCTCTCCTTCAAGGACCTCGGCTGATCCGCGCCGGCGGCGCCGGGTGAGCGACGCCGGCTGCCTGCGCTGAGCCGCGCCCGTGGGACGGGCCGGGGCCGTCCTGTGAGGCCTGAACAGGGTCTCAGACGATCCGTCAGAGGATCATGCCGATCTGGTCGGATCCTTGTCGGATCCGTGAGAGCCTTAATACCCGCGAAATCTGCGGACACACCCGAGAAATCTCCCCCGGATAGCGTCGAGGCACCCGATCGGCGCGGCTTGGCGCGCCTGCACGGGCACCCCGTCGCGACCCCGCGCACCGCACCGCAGCAGCCCTGACGATCCCCACCCGAGGAGTCCCCTTGACCCTGTCGCCCCTCCGCTCCCTCCCGGCCTTCGACCGCCGCAGCCTCCTCCGCCTGGCGGGTGTCGCCGGCCTCGCGATCGGCGGCGCCTCCGTCCTCGCCTCCTGCGCCTCCGACTCCTCCGGCGCGTCCGCCGCGGACGGCGGCGACCTCGGCACCCTCAAGGTCCAGCTCTCCTGGATCAAGAACGAGGAGTTCGCGGGCGAGTTCTTCGCCGACTCGAAGGGCTACTTCACCGAGGCCGGCCTGGCGGGAGTGACGCTCACCCCCGGCCCCTCGACGGGCGTGGCCGAGCTCCTCTCGGGCAGCGCGGACGTCGCGCTCAGCGACGCCGTCTCGATCGGCACCGCGATCGCCCAGCAGGAGGCCCCGCTCAAGATCATCGGCGCGACCTACCAGAAGAACCCCTTCACGGTCCTCTCGATCAAGACCGCCGGGAACATCGCCACTCCGGCCGACCTCGCCGGGAAGAAGATCGGCGTCCAGGCCTCGAACACCTCCCTGTTCCAGGCGCTGCTCGCCGCGAACGGCCTCTCCGAGTCCGACCTCACGGTCGTCCCCGTCGAGTACGACCCCTCCGTCCTCGTCAACGGCACCGTCGACGGCTTCATCGCCTACCTGACGAACGAGGCCATCACGGTCGCGGCCGAGGGCTACGAGGTCGTCAACCTGCCCTTCGCCGACAACGGCCTCCCCTTCGTCGCCGAGACCTTCTCGGTGTCGGAGCAGGCGATCGCCGAGAAGCGCGACGCGCTGAAGGCGTTCCTCGTCGCCGAGATCAAGGGCTGGACCGACGCGGTCAACGACCCGGAGGCGGGCGCGATGCTCGCCGTCGAGAACTACGGCAAGGACCTCGGCCTCAACGAGGAGTCCTCCAAGAAGGGCGCCACCATCCAGGCCGAGGAGCTGGTCGTCTCGGACGAGACGGTCTCGAACGGCCTCTTCACCATCTCCGAGACGCTGCAGTCCGAGACCATCGCGTCCCTCGCGGGCGCCGGGATCGACGTCACGGCCGAGGACCTCTTCGATCTGACCCTCCTCGACGAGGTCTACGAGGCGAACCCCGAGCTGCTGAAGTACGCGGCCTGATCCTGATCCACGAAGGGCACCACTCGTGACCGACACGACCGACGCCGGCACCCTGCGCGACCAGGGTGCCGGCGGCACCGGCATCCAGATCCACGGCCTGTCGAAGACGTTCCGGATGGGCTCGCGCAGCGTCGCGGCGCTGCAGGACACCGATCTCCACACCGACCAGGGCAGCTTCCTCGCCCTGCTCGGCCCGTCGGGGTGCGGCAAGTCGACCATCCTGCGCATCCTCGCGGGGCTGGAGGAGCCGACGTCCGGCTCCATCCGGGTCGACGGCCGCACTCCCCAGGAGCTGCGCCGCGACAACAAGCTCGGGATCGCCTTCCAGGACCACGCGCTCCTGCCGTGGCGCAGCGTCATGGCGAACATCCGCCTGCCGTTCGAGATCGCGGGCAAGAGCGTCGACCAGTCCTACATCGACGAGCTGATCGACCTCGTCGGCCTCCGCGGCTTCGAGAAGGCCAAGCCGGCCCAGCTCTCGGGCGGCATGCGCCAGCGCGTGTCGATCGCGCGGTGCCTGATCCTCAAGCCCGAGGTCCTGCTGCTCGACGAGCCGTTCGGCGCCCTCGACGACATGACGCGGCAGAAGCTCAACCTCGAGCTGCTGCGGATCTGGACGGAGAAGCCCGCCACGACGCTCCTCGTCACGCACGGCATCTCGGAGGCGATCTTCCTCTCGGACCGCGTCGCGGTGATGAGCCCGCGCCCGGGACGGGTGAAGGAGATCATCGACATCGACCTGCCCCGCCCGCGCACCCCCGAGATGCAGCGCACCCCTGAGTTCCACGCCTACGTCGACCAGGCCTCCGAGCTGCTGTTCGGCGACGGCGGCGCGGCCGCGGACGACCGCGTCTAGGAGGCATCGTGGCCACTACGCTCCCCGCGGCCCCGCGCCGCGCCCTGTCCCTGCCTCCGTGGCTCACCGGGCTGATCGGCGTCGCCGCGATCGTCGCCGTCTGGTGGATCGTGGCGCTCGTCACCGCGCCCACCGGCGCCGCGACCTACGCGCCCGTCCCCACTCCCGTGCAGGTCGTGCAGACCGCGATGGAGGACGGCGCCGGCTTCTACTGGCGCAACTTCTCCGTCACGATCGGCGAGGCGGCCGTCGGCTACTTCTGGGGCAACCTCCTCGCGCTGGTGCTCTCGGCGCTCGTGCTGGTCCTGCCCTGGCTGGAGGGGGTCGTCTCGCAGCTCGCGGTCATCACCTACTGCGTGCCGATCGTCGCCATCGGAGCGATCGTGCTGCTGATCCTCGGTGGTGCGGACGCTCCCGGGAAGGCGAGCGCGACGGCGATCTTCCTGGCCGGCCTCTCGGTGTTCTTCACCACGGTCGTCGGCAGCCTGCTCGGGCTGAAGGCGGCCGACAAGGCGGCGCTCGACGTCGTCACGGTCTACGGGGGCTCGCGGTTCACCCAGCTGCGCAAGGTGCGACTGATCGCGGCGCTGCCCAACATCCTGTCGGCGCTGCAGATCGCGGTGCCCGCGGCCTTCCTCGGCGCGATCCTCGGCGAGTACTTCGGCAAGATCGAGACGGGCGTGGGCCCGATCCTGGTCGCGGCGCAGGTCTCGCTGAACTCGCCCCGCGTCTGGGCGCTCTTCCTCCTCTGCGCGGGCGTCGCGCTCCTCGGCTACGGCATCGTCGGACTGATCGGGCGCCTCATCGCGCCCTGGTCCTCCGGAAAGCGGGCATGACCATGACGACCACCGTCCCCGACCGCACGGAGCAGTCCACGGCCACGTCGATCCTCGCGGTCGACGAGCTGCGGCGCCAGCTGCGCACGGCCGCCCTCGGCGCGACTCTCAAGAGCCTGCGCAAGAGCCTGCTCGTCGCCCTGTCGACGATCGTGATCGTGCTGGCGATCTGGATCGGCGTGGTCCTCTTCAGCGGGGTCTCGCCCTACGTGGTCAAGGGCCCGTGGGACGTCTGGCAGCACCTGGTGACCGATGCGAAGGCCGCGGAGCACCGCGCCGAGCTGGGCGGCCTCTTCGCCGTGACCATGGGCGACGCGCTGATCGGCTTCGCGGCCGGCCTGGTCGTGGCGATCCTCGGCGCGATCCTGTTCCGCCTGTCGAAGGGCATCGAGCACGCGCTGATGCCGTTCGCGATGCTGCTGCGCTCGGTGCCGCTGATCGCGATGGCGCCGCTGATCATCCTGGTCTTCGGGACCGGCTCGATCGCCTCGGTCGCGGTCATCGGCGGGATCGTCGTCCTGTTCCCCGCGCTGGTGACGATCGCCTTCGGCCTCAACAACGCCTCCCCGCAGATGCTCGACGTGGTCGCGGTCTACGGCGGCAGCACTCTCACCGCGATCCGCAAGGTGGCCATCCCCGGCTCGCTGCCCTCGCTCTTCGCCGCGATCCGCATCTCGGTGCCCGGAGCGATCACGGGCGCGCTGCTCGCCGAGTGGCTCTCCACCGGTGCGGGCATCGGCGGGGCGATCAACGCCTGGTCCGCCCAGGCCCGGTTCGCGGACGTCTGGTCGGCGGTCGTGCTCGTGACCGGCGTCTCGCTCGTGCTCTACATGCTCGTGCAGGTGCTCGAGACCTTCGTCCTCTCCCGGATGTCCCTCTCCCTCACGTGACCCCGTCGCTTTCCCCCTTCCGCGGGACGCCACTCGAGTGCGGCTCGCCCGGTGGGTCGCATACCCGGGTGGCGTCTCGCGGGAAGGGGAGGGCAGGGGGAGCGGAGCGACGGGGCCCGGTCAGACGGTGACGATCGCGTCGACGCGGTGGCCGGCCAGCACCTCGCGGCCGCCGAGCCCGTCGAGCTCCATGACCACCGCGATCCCCTCGAGGCTCCACCCTGCGCGCTCGATCAGGCGGCGGCTCGCGTCGAGCGTGCCCCCGGTCGCCAGCACGTCGTCGACCAGCAGCAGCCGCGAGCCGCGGGGCGCCGCGTCCTCGTGCACCTCCAGCATCGTCTCGCCGTACTCGAGGGTCGCCTGCTCGCGCAGCACGGCCCGCGGGAGCTTGCCGGGCTTGCGGACGGTGACGACGCCGAGACCGGCCGAGTAGGCGGCCGCTGCGGCGAGCAGGAAGCCGCGCGCCTCCACGCCCGCGATCGCGTCGATCCGGCCGCGGTAGGGCTCGATCAGCGCGTCGGCCACCGCCCGCAGGGCCTCGCCGTCGCCGAAGACCGGCGTGAGGTCGCGGAACAGGATGCCCGGGCTCGGGAAGTCCGGGACGACGGCGGTGAGACGGTCGACGTGGTCGGCGGCGGTCGTGGTCACGGGGAACCTCCGGGTCGGCGGGTGCGCCCGGGCCGTCCGGCGATCGGGCCCTGGGAGTCTACGACCGGCCGCGGTCTCCTGCGCTTCGGAGGCGGTCAGTAGACTCCTTCCCGACCGCTCCCGTCTCCGGGAGCCCACCCGTCAAGAGGAGATAGTTGTGGCCCTTATCGAGGCAGTCGTCGCCCGAGAAATTCTGGACTCCCGTGGCAACCCCACGGTCGAGGTCGAGGTCCTGCTCGAGGACGGCGCGTCCTCGCGAGCGGCCGTCCCGTCCGGCGCCTCCACGGGCGCGTTCGAGGCGTACGAGCTCCGCGACGGCGACTCCGACCGCTACCTCGGCAAGGGCGTGCAGAAGGCCGTCGACGCCGTCATCGACGAGATCGGCCCGGCCATCGAGGGCTTCGACGCCACCGACCAGCGCCTCGTCGACGCCGAGCTGATCGAGCTCGACGGCACCGAGAACAAGTCCCGCCTGGGCGCGAACGCGATCCTCGGCGTCAGCCTCGCCGTAGCCAAGGCCGCCGCGCAGTCGTCGGACCTCGACCTGTTCCGCTACGTCGGCGGCCCGAACGCGCACACCCTGCCCGTGCCGCTGATGAACATCATCAACGGAGGCGCGCACGCCGACACCGGCGTCGACATCCAGGAGTTCATGGCCGTCCCGCTGGGCGCCGAGTCCTTCTCCGAGGGCCTGCGCTGGGGCGTCGAGATCTACCACGCGCTCAAGGCGCAGCTGAAGAAGGCCGGCTTCGCCACCGGCCTCGGCGACGAGGGCGGCTTCGCCCCCGACCTGCCCACCAACCGCGAGGCGCTCGACTTCATCCTCAAGGCCGTCGAGGCCGCCGGCTTCACCCCCGGCAAGGACATCGGGCTCGCGCTCGACGTCGCCTCCTCGGAGTTCTACGAGGACGGCGCCTACACGTTCGAGGGCAAGAAGCTCTCGGCCGAGGAGCTCTCCTCCTACTACGCCGACCTCGTCGCCAACTACCCGCTGGTCTCGATCGAGGACCCGCTGGACGAAGACGACTGGGCCGGCTGGACCCACCTCACCGCGGCCATCGGCGACAAGGTGCAGCTCGTCGGAGACGACCTGTACGTCACCAACCCGGTGCGCCTCGCCCGCGGCATCGCCGAGAAGGCCGGCAACTCGATCCTGGTCAAGGTGAACCAGATCGGCACGCTCACCGAGACGCTCGACGCCGTGGCCCTCGCCCAGCGCAACGGCATGACCGCGATCCTCTCGCACCGCTCCGGCGAGACCGAGGACACCACCATCGCCGACCTCGCGGTCGCGGTGGACGGCGGCCAGATCAAGACCGGCGCCCCGGCCCGCTCGGACCGCGTCGCGAAGTACAACCAGCTGCTGCGCATCGAGGAGATCCTGGGAGGTGCGGCGACCTACGCGGGTCGCTCCGCCTTCCCGCGCTTCTCCGCGTAGTCTCGGCACGCCGGACCGGCCCCGGAGCCCAGCACCTCGGTGCGGGCGCCGGGGCCGCTCCACTTCCCCCGCCGCGATCGAGGAGGCACCCGCCCATGGCCCGTCCGCCCCGCCGCCCCTCCGCTCCCGGG